>CAZEVP010000023.1:25337-45051 GCA_964515735.1 uncultured Verrucomicrobiaceae bacterium
GATGCCAGCGTGAGAGATTTCAGCTACACCGACAACGTCGTGCTGTTCAGCGTCAGTTATCAGCTCTTCTAGCGTGGGAGAGAGACCCGGGAGGCGATCGATTCCCGCAGGAACTGTACCGAGGAGACGTAGCGTCGCAGTTCGGTCAGGTTTTCCGGAATGGTCATTCGAGGGATCGTGTAGCGGTAGTCAGGCTGCTCCCGCAGACGGCGACCGATCAGATAGCCGGGTTCGGCGATGAATGAGGCGAGCACCCCCTCGCGCCGCAGCAGCTCGACGATGCGATCGTCGTATTCACCGGCTTTCCCGCTGGGGTAGCAGAAGATCGGGGCGGCGCGCTCGCATTCGGCGTTGACCCGCGCAATGGAATCCACCACCTCGCGTTCGAGCTCCACATCGTTCAGGCCCGATACGATCCGATGCGTGACGGTATGCGCCGCGAAGTTCATGCCGCGCTTCTCCATGGCGCGAATCGAGTTCCAGCTGGCGGGTCGGTACTGGGCCGGCGGCTGTTCCGGCAGGCTCACTCCCGCAGCGGTGGCGATGCGACCGACCAGCGCGTAGGCGTTCTCGGGGGCCGTGCGGCGAACCCATGCCACCATCAGCTTGTAGGGCTTGGGAATGGTCAGATCGAACGTAACGGTCTGCTCTCCATGTTCGATCGCGATGCTCGGTTGTTTCTGTGTGGCCAGCTGTTGTGCCAGCCACATCAGCTGGTGCTCCCACTCCCACAGTTTGCCGTCGATGTAGTCGGTGATCAGGAAGCAGGTGGCGGGGCAGTCGTAGCGGGCGAATACTTCGCCGGCCACCTCCACCTGTTCGGCGCAGCCGTCATCCAGCGAGAAGGCGACCCATTTCTGCTTGCCCAGCCGATCCTCCTGAGCGCGCACGACCGCTTCTTCGATCGACAGGAACTGGCAGCCATCCCTGCGCAGGGATTCCAGGCACTCCGCGAGAAATTCGGGGCACAGCCCGTCGATGCCGAGATCCGGGACATCCATCCGATGCAGCATGAATATCGTGACCCAGTCCGGCAGCAGGCGCTTGATCAGGCCGTCCACCGGCGACGTGCTCAATGAGTCCACAAGCAGAGAGCTGTATTTATTCGACATGGCTATGGGCAGCTCAATACATCCCTGTTGATTGATGGGGTCCGTGTGCAGGCGGTGCGATTTCTTGTGGTCCAGACGACAGTCGGGGGGCAGGGCAGTTCCATGCTAGCCCACCCCAGCTGTGGTGGCGATAGCCGCCGGATCGATGCAGGCCGGGCGGCGGCAATCTCCATCAAGGCAGATTGCGGACGATGGCGGGGCCGATCAGGTTCGCGACCGCTACTGGCAGCCGTTGCCAGCAGCGCACCAGCAGCCGGAATTTCGGGCTGTCCGGCTTCAGTTCCGGCAGATTCATGCCGTCCGGCAGTGCGTAGTGCCAATGGTGTTGCAGCGGTTGTGCGCCCCATTGGCGTTTGAATCGGTAGGTGCCGGCGTCCCGGGTCGAGCGGCCGAAGTCGAAGAACGGATAGCCGCGGCCGATGGTGAAATTCAGCACCTCCCGATAGAGCAGCATATTGATGCTGAGCGCATTGACCTCTCGGAGGGTCGAGGCCCAGGGAATCTCCATCAGGTCGCGGTCGCCGAGCAGGAATGCCGCAGCAACCGCCCGGCCATCGAGCCGAATGATCACCAGATGAGCCTGCCCGGGCAGTGCCGCCAGAATGTTGGCGAAGAAACGGCGGGCGTAGACCGGCGTGCCGAGGTCGCGCATGTTGCGGGCGAAGACCCGGTAGAAATCGTCGAGCAGCTCGAGCCCGCCGCAATGCACGGTGGGATGCTCCCGGCGAGCCCGGTTGATCTGCGCGCGCAATTTGCTGCCGAGGGCCGCTTCCAGCGTTTCGATGTCGCGCGGCAGCGGCAGGATCATCGACACCTTGTCGGTGCGCGCCGGCCAGTCGTTCAGCCGATGCGTGCTGCGCACTTCGAGATGGCGCTGGCCGTTGGCCCGCGTCAGGGCGGCCGCGTGTTCGAGCAGGTGTGCCGCGACCCGCGGGTTGTCGGCCAGCACGCCGCCATAGTTGAAGTAGGGCAGGGAGACGTTGAAGTCGCCGAACAGCGCGCTGCGCAGCCTCACCATGGGCAGGATGCCGCGCAGCGTGCCACTGCCGTCGCGAGCCGCCAGATAAGTACAGCTGTGGCCGAACGAGTGCTCGACGATGTTGCGCCACAGGTAGCGGTGATACGGCGCCGCATTCGGGTGGGCGTGGACGTAGTCATCCCAGACGGAGGCATCCTCGGCGCCGATCTCGGAAATCGTCACCTCTCCACATGGCACGTCGCGCAGGGTAGTGAAGCGCTCCGGCAGCGCGATGCCGGATGTCGCCGGTGCCGGAGCATCCTGTCGGGACAGTGAGGAGAGTGCCTGCCTCGCCCGCTTCTGATCCTCTTCCAGTTGCGATATCTGGGCGGATATCTGCTGCATGCGCTGCTTCAGCGGTTCCAGTAGCTGGCCGTCGCGCTTTGCTTCACCGAAGGCGCGGGCGCACTCCTGCTTCTGCCGCTGCAGTTCCTTCAGGCGCGGCTTCAACTGTGCCAGTGTCGCTTCGGGATCGTCAGGAGTCTGCTGAATCGCCATCAGGTGGTCGCTGTCTCTGCGCCGATCAGGCGGCAAGCTGGATGGCGGGGGTGTTCGCAAGCGGCTGTGTTCCGAGGCTGTTGCTGACGCTGGTAAAGGCGAAGTCACGCAACAGCGCGCGCAGCCGTGGCAGGCAGCGGTCGAGGTTGTTGTAGTGGCGGAAGGTGGAGAGCGCGCCGGCGCCGTGCACGCGCGGCTGCTCCGGATCGATCTCCCACGGGTGCAGATAGAAGATGGCCGGGTCGCCACTGGCGGCCGCGCGTCGCAGCAGGAACCGCGACAGCCAGTACGGGTAGAGGCGGAAGTAACCACCGCCGGCTGCGGGCAGACGCAGGCCGAACAGTGGCGCCGTCGTCAGCGGAAATTCGGTCAGTTCGGTGCCGCTGGTGGTGCGCAGCCGGTAGGGGCGTGTCGGCGAGTCCGGAATGCCGTAGCGATCGTGGTGGACCGGAAAGATGCTCGAATCCCACTGGAAACCGAGTTCGGCGAGGATGTCGAGCGCCCACAGCGACTCGCGCGTGATCGAGTAGCTGGCAGCGCGGTAACCGATCACCGGTTTCTGGGTCAGCTCTTCGAGAATCGCCTTGGAGCGCACCGTCTCCTCGTGAAACGTCTGCGGTGTCTGGCGATAGATCAGCTGGTGGCTGTAACCGTGGGAGGCGATCTCATGGCCGCGGCGATCGATCTCGCGGATCAGCTCCGGGTGGCGCTCCGCCACCCAGCCGAGCACGAAGAAGGTGGCGTTCATGCCCTGTTCGTCGAACAGGTCGAGCAGCCGCCGTGTGTTGCGCTCGACGGTCGATGGCCAGTTGCCCCAGTCGCCGGGTTTGATCACCCTGGCCAGCGCCGCCACATGAAAGTAGTCCTCCACATCGACGGTCATCGCGTGGCGAACGGCAGCGGGTGGCGATTGCGTGGGGGTTGCGTTAGAGGGCATCATCTCGACCGTCAATTCCCTTCTGGCCTGCGTCAGGACAGCGAATCCTAGCACAGAGATTTTGCGGGCGTTCCGCCCCTTCAACTTGCCCGGTACTCGATGAATCTGCTCGCCCCAGCCGTTCTGCTCTGTGCATTCGCGCTCATCCCGCTCGTCAACTGGCCGGTCCTGCGATCGCTGCAGGAGCGGTGGGCGATGGATGGTCAGCCAGGCTATGCGGTCGTTGCGCTGTCGCTCTATTTCGCTTGGAAATTGCTGCGGCGCGGCCTTGAGCAGCCAGCGCGGCCGTCACCTCTGGCGGCACTGATGCTGCTCGGTACCGGCCTCGTTTCACTGGCTGGTCATGCCGCTCAGGTTCAGGTGGTGCAACAGGTTGCGTTGTGGCTGCAGATCGGGCTCTGGATCGCCGCCGTGCTCGGCTGGCACATCGCCCGGCTGTTGCTGCCTGCGCTGCTGATGCTGCTGTTCGCCCTGCCGCTGTTCGACTTCCTCGTCGACCCGTTGCGGGTGCTGTCGGTCGCTGTGACGAAGTCGCTGCTGCGCCTTGGCGATATTCCAGCCTTCATCGATGGTTACTACATCACGGTGCCGGCTGGCCGATTCTTCGTCGCTGGTGGTTGCAGCGGGCTCAACTTCCTGATCGCCGGCACGATGATCGGCTACCTGCACGCCTATCTGCATTTCTCCCGGCGCTGGCGCCAGCTACTGGTCATTCTGCTGGCCGCCGGCCTTGCGGTGGTCGGCAACTGGGTCCGTATCTACGCACTGGTGCTGATCGGTTACTACAACGGCATGGAAAGCGATCTGATCGCCGAGCACGGCACATTCGGCTGGTGGATATTCGCCGGTGCGATGGCGCTCTTTTTCCTGCTGTCGCACTACCTGGCGCTGCGCGATCCGAGGCACGGCAGGTCGATAACGCCGCGGCCGATGGCCGCTCAGCCGATTCCGAAGCTGGTCGGCTGGGGTGTGGTGATGCTGGCGCTGACGGCATCGATACCGTCGTGGGTGAAATGGCAGGAGAGTCGTCATGCCGGGCGAGTGTTGCACCCCGCGGTTGCCGCGCCCGAGTGGCGACCGATTGCCACGCCGCGCTGGCAGCCACGGTTCGAGACTTTCGACGTGGCGAGTTTCTGGCAGGTCCGTCATGGTGTGGTCGAGCTGGATCTGCAGGTGTTGACCTGGGCCGATCAGCGCCAGGGCAAGGAGATGATCTATTACCGCAACGTGATCGCCGCCGAACGGGATGTGCTGCGGCAGACCGTCGTAGTGCCCGGACCGGGAATGACGCTGAATCAGAGTGTGGTCAATGACCGGGGTGCTGCCCGGCTGGTGTGGTGGTTCTACTGGGTGGGCGACCGCACCACGACGCGCGACGATGTCGGCAAGGCGCTGCAGCTGCTGGCCTTCATCGAAGGTGAGCCGGTCGCATCGCTGGTCGCGTTGTCGCTGCCGTGCGCAAGCCCGTTGTGCCAGAGCGAGCAGTCTGATGAGGATCTGGCGGCGATGCGTGATCGGCTGCTGCGCCAGCTGTTGTCGGCTGGTCGCGGCTGACACGCTTGGTCGGAGCGATCACACCAGCCGGCGATCACAACCAACCGGATAGGCGTGCAGCGAAGCGTGTCGGCGAATTGCCGATCTCCTCGTGGATGCCGATGCGCAACAGTGCATGGCGATCGGCATCGGCGCGGTTGATGCCGCGCTGCGTCGTCACGGCCGCGCGGTAAGTGCCCCGAACCAGTCTGTCGGCCTGCGCGCTGACATCGCCATTGGGAAAGCAGAACAGCTCGATCGGCCGGTCGAGCTCGGTCTCGATCCGCTTGCGACTGTCGACGACCTCGCGTGCGACGACCTCGGCGTCCACGTCCGCTTTCAGGCGGCGATGGCCACAGGTGTGGGAGCCGATGTCGACCAGCCCGCTGCCGGTCATCGCTCGCACCTGTTCCCAGTTCATCAGGTCCGGTTCGACCGGCGGTTGCAGGCCGAGCTCCTGTTCGGCCCGGTCCAGCATGGCCAGCAGCTGGTCGTCGCCGAGTGCCTTGCACTGATCAATGGTGGCGGCGAGTGTCTCGCGATCGGTTCGTATTCCGTTCTTCAGCGCGGACAGTGTCTGCAGTGCCGCTGGTACTGCCTGCTGGCTGGCATGCAGCACCCGGCTCAGTCGGTTGGGCCAGAAGGACTGGTGGGTGCCGATCATGTGCGAGACGACGAAAACCGTCGCCGGCAATTGCTCCTGCTGCAGGATCGGCAGCGCGAACTCGAAGTTGTCGCGCCAGCCGTCGTCGAAGGTGATGGCGCAGGCGCGTGCCGGCAGCGGCGCCCCGCGTTCGGCGCGCTCCACCCATTCGCGCAGCGGCAGTACGGTGAACCATTGTTTCAGCTGGCGCAGTTGCTGGCGGAAGGTATCGGGAGTGACTATCATCCCCGGCTCTTCGCTGGCGAAGCGCGGGTCATCGCTGGGCAGAATTCGGTGGTACATCAGCACCCACAGGCGAGGAGCCGCTCCCGGAAGTTGTCGACACTGTGGACCGAGGTGGGCGGCACCCAGCTCGAGCGCATGTTTCGCCAACCGTTTTCCGTAACGAAGCAATGAGGACACCGGGTCTGACCTGCTGCGGGAGATGGTCGCCATTGTAACCGCCGGCCCGCTCGTCGCTACGTTCCCGCTCGGCAGGTATGGGGGCAGTCCCTGGCATGAAAACCGTTCTCCACGTCATCGACACCACCGGACCCGGCGGTGCCGAGACGGTATTCATCAATCTTGCCGACCGGATGCGCCAGCGCGGTTATCGCTCGGTGGTGTCGATTCGCGGCGAGGGCTGGGTCGATGATCAGCTGGTCGCGCGTGGTCTCAGCCCCTGCGTCATCGACTGCAAAGGCTCGTTCAACTGGCGTTATGTCGGCGATCTGCTGCGCCTCATCCGACGTGAGCGTGTCGACGTGATCCAGTCACACCTGCTCGGCTCCAATCTCTACTGCGCCATCGCCGGCATGATTGCACGCAAGCCGGTGGTGGCAACCTTTCACGGCATGGTCGACGTCGGTCCGAATGAGCGTTTTCGCATGCTCAAGCTGTGGCTGATGAATCGCGGTGTTACCCGTTTTGTCTCTGTATCGAAGAGCCTGCGCGACGCCATCGACCGCGAAGGGCTGCTAGACCCCGCGCGTTGCGACATCATCTACAACGGCATCGATCTCGCCCGCTATGGCCGCGATGGGCGGCGTGAACTGCGCGATCGTCTCGGTCTTGGCGACGATGCGATCCTGGTCGGCAGTCTCGGCAACGTGCGACCGGCGAAAGGCTACGATCTGCTGATCAAGGCCGCGCGACAGGTCGTCGACCGATACCCGTCCGTTCATTTCGTCATCGCCGGCGATCCGAAATCCTCGTTACAGCGCAGGCTGGACGCGCTGGTCGTCGAGCTAGGTCTGCAGGACCACGTTCATTTCATCGGCTTCTGTGACGACAGCGCCGGTTTCCTGGCCCAGCTCGACTGTTTCCTGCTGACCTCGACGTCGGAGGGGTTGTCGATCGCCACCATCGAGGCGCTGGCCACCGGCCTGCCGGCGGTCGTCTCCCGATGTGGGGGGCCGGAGGAGATCGTCACGCCGGGCGAGGATGCACTTATGGTCGAGCCGACCGAGATGGCCATTGTTTCCGGGTTATTGCGGCTGCTTGGGGGGCGTGAACTTGCAGCTCGCCTGGGGCTGGCTGGTCGCCAGAACATGCAGGCCCGGTTCGACATCGACGTGATGCTGAACGCCTACGCAAGGCTATATGAAGGCAGCAGTACCTAGCCCCGTAATGCCCGCAGCCATGCCTTCAGTTCACACCAGGCTGGACCAGGGTCGTTCCAGCGGTTGACCTCATGGCGGGTATTGAGCGGATGCGGAGTCAGGAAGGTGAGCAACCGCTCCAACTTCTCGGTCCGGCTGAAACCCGGGTCGCGCAATACCAGATAGAGGCTGTCGACGTCGCCGAGCAGCCAGCGCAAGCGCTGACCGATCCGGTAATCGGTCACTGGTTCGACCGCTTCGCCTTGACTGATGCGCAGCAGCAGAGCGGGGAAGTCAACGCCTGCATCGATCGCCAGTTGCAGCGAACCCCAAAACCGGGTGTTCACCTCCATCAAATAGGGCGTACCATCAGCGCCCACCCGATACTCGATCATGGCTACCCCGTGCCAGTTCACGGCGTCGAGCAACGCTCGGGTATGCCGGAGCGCAATGGGATCGACCGGGACGCTTTGCGAGAGGACGCTGACCCCGCCTCGGGGAGGTTTCTCCCGGAGGCGCTTGTGAGCGAAGAAGGTGACAGGCTTTCCGCGATCGTAAAGCGCAAACACACCGGCGCCATGACCGTCGATGAACTGCTGTGCCATGAACGGGTAATCACGCAGGTAGATCCTGTCGGCCAGCAGCTGCTGCAGCTGGTTCATGTCGTTGGCCACATGGACCGAGGTGTTCAGCCAGCGATCGCCGAGCCAGCGCCGCGACTGGCAGGGCTTCAGCACCAGCGGAAAGGTCAGCGAGGAGGCCGGCTGTGCCAGCAGCTCGGCACCGTTGGCGTAATAAATAGAAGAAGGATGCGGTACGCCGGTACGCCGGGCGAGCTGTACCAGTTCCCACTTGTCCGCCAGCGACATCACGGTGGGGAGTGGGGCGAACGGCAACCGGGCGCCGGCCAGCGTGGTGGGTTCCGCCAGGATCAGCTGACTGGTTATCTCGGTGGTCGGAAAAACCCAGTCGATGGCGTGTGTTTTAATAAACGTCCGCAACCAATCAAGAAAGCGCACCGGTTCGCAGCCGGGCGAGGGTGACTGCTGATAGAAAGTGACGTAGCGGCTGCAACCCGCCAGTGCTGTTGCTGTCTCATCAGCGGCCATAACGGTGACGAGACCAGCTTTCCCCAGTGAGCGGGTTACGGCCAGTGCGCTGCGCTGATTGGCATCAAGAACGAGAGCTCGGACGGCCGAAGATGTCATGGTGCTTCGTGTAACATAAATAGCCTATAAGCCGGGGACGTTTGATGCTAAAGGTAATAACTGATCACATCAACAACAGGTTCGGGTCTCGCCGTGGGCTATTGTCGTCGGTCCGTTTTGAGTTGATCGGGAAAGTCGGCGGGTTTTCGCGTTATCGCAGAATTGACTGGTCGAGAGTTGAGCGATTGGTGTTCGTATGTGCGGGCAATATTTGCCGCAGCCCCTTGGCTGAGGCCGTCGCACGGGATTGTGGGGTGCCTACGGCATCTGCGGGCATTGCTTGTGACGGTGGTCACCCTGCGGATGCGAGGGCGGTAGAGCTGGGTAGCGCCTGGGGGCTGGATCTGAAAAGGCACCGCAGTATGCCAATCCAGCGAATCAGGCTGTCTGCAGGTGATCTGGTGGTTGGCATGGAGCCGCATCATCTGATCAGTCCGGTATTCGGCGGTGACGGTGCTATTCAGATGACCTTACTGGGGCTCTGGGGGGAGCCTGGGAAAGTGTACATCCATGACCCTTTCAATACTGGTGCTCGATACTTTGAGTACTGTGAGCATTACGTAGTGGATGCTACGAAGTTGATGATAAAAAGCTGGCTGCGGGCGCGAGATGTGTTGGCGGATCCGGACCCTGGAATGCCAAGTCCCTAGCATTTCTCAGTCATGCTGCACCGATTCGTATTATTTTTGAACTGTGTCAGAGGGAATTTCCGGGGGCTGGTCTAAGCTGCCTTTCATAGTGACTGTGTACCGGTTGCTAGTCCACCAAATTGTGTTTTTTGAGGGTTTAATCATGTCTCGCTACTTCCGTGGCATGGCGATTGCCTTGTCGTTGGCGTTAGGTGTAGGGAGTGTTCATTCCACGGCGGGAGTGCTTTATGAGAATGGGTTTGAGTCGAGTACGGTAACTGCTCAGCAAAATGGAATCTCGTTGGGGGGGGGCGCAGGTACTGGCGTGAGTTCAGTGCGTGCTTACAAGGGTACTAAATCCCTGGAGTTTCGTTTTGATGGGGGGCCGTTGAAGACTGATGCGTGGGCTGAGCGCAGAATCCGCTTCGGCAAACCGTACTCGGAGGTGTGGGTCAAGTATGACCTTTATGTCCCTGCCAACTATTTCCACAGAAATGACAGCCCTTCCAACAACAAGTTCTTTGCTATTTTCAACAACGGATATAAGCCCGGATACCAGGTCAATTTTTCAATGTATCCGTCTGGCAGTGGTGATTCCCTTGCCCGTATTCATTATTACAAAAATGGTCGAGAGCAAAGTTCAGATAACCTGCCTTCAAAGCTTTTGTTTGGAACATCGGACCGTGGCCGCTGGCATCGCATAGTCATGCATTTCAAGGTTCCTGCGACGTTGTCGAGTGCAGACGGAGTTATGCGGCTGTGGAAGAATGGTGAAAGTATCATCAGTGTCACCAACCTGGCATCGAATGGAACCTCGGGTCTCAACTATATCGATGAGGCTTATATACTCGGATGGTCAAACAGCGGGTTCAATGAAACAACCTATATGTATGTTGATGATCTGGTGATTAGTGATTCCCCAATTGATCTGACCGAGAAGGGTGGTACTGCAATGCAATCTCCCCCAGCTGCGCCAGCTCTCAGGGTTCAGTGATCAGGTTGGGTTTGCTCGGGAGCCTTAGGGAAAAGGCTCTATCCAGAGCGAAGTTTTTTGTAAAAGGAAAGGCTTCGGCCGACATAGTAGAAGTAGAAGAGGGCGGCATTGATCAGGATGGTTTTCCTTTTGCAGTGCATGTTCTTGCTTAGAGATGATGCAAGTAGAATTGCTGCCACCAAACAGGCGGAGCCGATAGCCAGTGTCAGGGATGCTGTAAAAATGCCGGTCAGCAGGAGCAGGTGAGCGACTAAAAACGCTAAAGTACCCCAGACCACCTTCGATTTTGCAGCGGTTATCAAAGAACGAAGATCCCCCATTCCGTGCCAGGCTTCTCGTTTAATGAATCGGTCCAGCTTCTGCGGGAAGTCGTGGTGGTAAACAGACAGCACGCCATTGTTGATGATTTGGAAGCCCAGTCTTTTTGCGCGCGAACAGAATTCGTAATCTTCACCTGTTGTCAATGTCTCATCGAATCTGCCGATTTCCTGGAACGCCGCGCTGCCAACGATCATGTGGCCGGTTCCCAGATGTGTGTTTCTGGGGTCGGTAGCCAGTGCTGAAAACCAGTGTTTCAGTAGTATGTTGTTTGACGGCGGAGGACTGCAGTGCGAGCCGGTGATTACCTTGTCTCCATTCTCAATTGGTGACAGTGACGACTTGATGTGATCAGCCCACTCTGGGGTAAGGGTTACATCGGCGTCTATGAAAATCAGTATCTCTCCGCTTGCATGAGTGCTTCCGGTATTACGGAGGCGCGCGATACTTCCTCCGGGGCTGATATGGACTTCCGCTTCTGCGCGTTCAGCACACTCTTTCGTTCTATCTCGAGAGCCATGATCCATCACGATCACTTCATGGGGTAGCCCGGCTGCATCCGATGCGGAGTGAATGCTCTCTATGGTTCTTCGTATATTGTCTTCTTCGTTCAATGCCGGAATGATGAAAGAAATCATTGCCTGAGTTCTATCCTGGTCATGTTGATCTGGCGAAGTCGTCAACTATAGCCCATCATGTTGCGGTTTGGCTGGGTGCCACTGGCTCAGGGGTTTTGTCGACGCAATGTGCGGGATAACAGGGATTCTTCAGCATTCGGCTGTTCTTGGGCGCGAGGAGATGCGAGCTGCCGTGGGAGCCATGGCGTCGACCATGGTTCACCGGGGACCGGATGCCGAAGGCGTATGGGTCGACGCTTCCGCCGCGGTGGCGCTCGGCCATCGGCGCCTCTCCATTCTCGATCTTTCGCCGGAAGGCGCTCAGCCGATGGCTGGTCCCGCGGGACGTTTTCACATCGCGTTCAATGGCGAAATCTACAACCACGAAGAGCTTCGGCAGGCGCTGCGTCGGCAGGGTCATGGCTTTCGCGGACACTCCGATACGGAGGTGCTGGTCTGTGCCCTCGAAGCGTGGGGTGTGGCGCAGACGCTGGAACGACTCGTCGGCATGTTTGCTTTCGCCGCGTGGGACGGACAGGAGCGATGTCTCTATCTGGCGCGGGATCGGATGGGGGAGAAGCCGCTCTATTACGGTCAGCTCGGCGAGAGCCTGATTTTTGCGTCGGAGCTGAAATCGTTGCGCGCCGCTCCGGGCTGGCGCGATGTCGGCATCGACCCCGGCGTCGTCGCGCTTTATCTGCGCTATGGCTACGTGCCCGCGCCATACAGCATCTACGAGGGCATCTACAAGCTGATGCCCGGCGCGATGCTGGCGATTCCATTGGGCCGGGGCCATATCGAGGCGTCGTATGATCCGCTGCCTGCTGACGGTGAAACGCGGGAGTTGCAGTCGCGCTGGTACTGGAATCTCGACGAGCGGGCTGCCGCGCTGATCGGCTCCGACACCGGGCGTTCAGCGGCGAGCCACGTCGATGCACTGGACACCGCGCTGCGCCGTGCCGTCAGGGATCAGATGGTGGCCGACGTGCCGCTCGGCGCCTTTCTGTCGGGTGGCATCGACTCGTCGACGGTGGCCGCCGTCATGCAGGCACTCAGCGAGCGCCCGATCAACACGTTCACCATTGGCTTCGACGAGAAGGAGTTCAACGAGGCGGAGCACGCGGCGGCCATCGCGCGTCATTTGGGGACACATCACACCGAGCTCTACGTGACGCCGGCCATGGCGCTGGAGCTGGTGCCGTCGCTGCCGGTGGTATACGACGAGCCGTTTGCCGACTCGTCGCAACTGCCGACGCTGCTGTTGACACGCATGGCACGTCAGCATGTCACGGTCTGTCTTTCCGGGGATGCCGGCGATGAGCTGTTTTGCGGCTACAACCGCTACATCTATGGAGACAAGATCAGTCGTACGCTGATGCGCAGCCCGTCGACGTTGCGTCGCGCCGTGGCCACACTGATTGCGCGGATGCCTGCCGATCTGCTCTATCGCTGTCTGCAGGGGCTGGCTCCGGTGTATCCGCCGCTCCGCTCCCTCAACAACGCCAATGTCCGCGCGCGCATGGCCAAGCTGGTCGATGCCTTGCGCGCGGATTCGCTGGTGGCGCTCTATCGCCGGCTGGTGTCGTTCTGGCCCGAGCCGCAGCAACTGCTGTCACAACCAGTAATACCGCGACACGAATTTCTTCACGAGCAGAACAGGCTGTCACGCGGTTCGGTACTCGACCAGATGATGACCTGGGATCTGCGTACCTATCTGCCGGACGACAATCTGGTGAAGGTCGATCGCGCCGCGATGTTCAACAGTCTGGAGACACGCCTGCCGCTGCTGGATCATCGCGTGGTCGAACTGGCCATGGCGATGCCGGCGGAGGTCAGGTTCCGCGACGGTGCGACGAAATGGGTGCTGCGACAGGTGCTCTACCGCTACGTGCCGCAAGCGCTGATGGAGCGCCCCAAGATGGGGTTTTCGGTGCCGATCGCCCATTGGCTCCGTCACGAGCTGCGCGACTGGGCCGAGGCCTTGTTGTCGGAGCGGCGTCTGCGGGATCAGGGGCTGTTCCGCGTCGACGTGGTCCGCCGCTGCTGGCAGGAGCATCTCTCCGGACGTGCGGACAATTCGATGGCGCTGTGGGCGTTGTTGATGTTCATGGCCTGGCACGAGAATTCGTCCATCTGACTGGGAGGCGGCGATTGGCACAGCGGGACAGGCGGTTGGCGTCCAGCCGGCGTGATGAGGCGGTTGCTGACATCGGTGCGCATCCGATGGCGGACTTCTATGCGCTGAAGTTGAAGGTTATCTGGGCTTTCTTTCGTAAGGAGCACTTTTCATTTTGGGCTGTATGTGGCTACTTGATTATTGAGTATGTCCGCCCTCAGATGATCTATCCGCAAATAGATGTTATTCCGTGGGCAAAGCTTTTTTTGGTGCTCTCTCTGCTCTCCTGGGTATTTGACCGAAAAAGTCACTGGGTTTCTGATCCGACAAATAAATGGATGGTTTTGTATTTGCTGGTGGTTATTGTGGCTAGCTATACAGCATATTTTCCGGAGATTTCCCATGAGCATTTCATGGATTTTTTTGGGTGGTTTGTTATCTATTTTTTGATAGTCAATATCGTTAACAGCGAAAAGCGGTTCTTTGTTTTTTTGCTTTTGTTCTTGTTGGCTGGTTTTAAGATGTCTCAGCATGGAGCGAGAACCTGGGCAATGAGAGGGTTCTCGTTTACCGATTGGGGGTTGATGGGGCCTGAGGGGTACTTCCAGAACTCGGGAGAGCTGGCAATCCAGATGCTTATCTTTAGCCCGATTGCTTATCAGTTTGTTGTTGGTATTCGGCCTTGGTTGACGTCATTTAAATACTACTTGCTACTGATCTTTCCATTGACTGGCGTGATGACAGTCATTGGGTCTAGTACTCGTGGAGGGCAGCTGGCACTTGTGGTACAGGTTTTTAAAACGTTCTTGTGGGGAAAGCTTTCCTTTAAGGCCATTCTTATTTGTGTTCTGGTTTCGATAGCTGGCTGGGCATTGATTCCTCCAGAGCAGAAGCTGCGGTTTACGTCAGCGGGAGAGGATGAAACCTCACAACAGCGCATTCTCTATTGGACGCGCGGAGTTGAGATGATTGGTGATAATCCGATATTCGGTGTCGGATATTTTAATTTTGCGCCTTATTTTTCCAAGTACTATTCAGAAGACATCATCTTGGGTATTGGGAGAGCAGAGCTTCCGCACAACATATTTATTCAAGTTGGAACGGATGCAGGGCTCGTTGGGCTTTTTGTCTATTTAATGCTCATGTATATGGGGTTTAAAGCTACCCGTGAGGTTCGCCGACTGACTAAGGGGAGGCCGGAAGAGAGGTTCAATCATCTGCTGTCGCGAGGTATGGATACGGCTTTTCTGGGGTTTATCATTGCGGGCCAATTTGTCACCGTAGGGTACTATCCATTTATGTGGATACATTTGGCGCTGGTGGTTTCTTTCAGGTCTGTGGTGGCCAAACGCATCGGGCAGGAGGTGGTTTAGCTCTTTCGTTTGTGGTGCCGGGTTCTGAATCTGCCGGTAATCTTTGTGACAGTCTCGCGTGGCGACAGACCGGTTCTGGTAAGTGCATGGATTAAAATGAAGAGCACAGTGATGCCATATATGGCCGAATGATGCAGCCAGCCTGAAAGAGAGTTTCGATTTTCATATGCCAGGCAGATTGATATTGCTGGTATGGACATCGCGGTATATAAGGCGATTGGGGTCAGCGAGATTTGCATGTCGTAATGCTGTTTGGCCGCTCGATTGACGATATAGAGCTGAGCAGCCTGGGCTGCAGCCAGAGCCGCAGCGGCGCCGACAAATCCTAGTGGCGGTATCAGGAGCATATATAGAATGGTGACGATGACGGCCGTGAGATAGTTGTTGCGGCTCATCCAGCCCGTTTTCTCCTTTAGCAGGAAACTGAAGTTACAGAAGATCGTCAGGCACCCGAATATGGCGCCGAAGGTGAGGAAGGGAACGGCATTCGCTGCGGCCTGGAACTCAGGCGCCGCCATAAGGCTGATTGCCATTGGGGAAAAGATGCTGACGCCGAGTCCCGCCACGATCATCAGGGTGCTGATCATGGCGAACGTCGTTTGGAATATGGGTATCGGATTCTCCTGCTTCTGAATGCTGAACCGTTCGATTTGCCAGTACTGTGCGAATGGTTGCCAGATCAGGACGCCAATGATACTGCCGAACTTGGCGGCAAGCTCGTAAAGTCCAACCTCGTCCAGCGAGCTGAAGATTCGAATGTAGTAGCGGTTGGCCGACCCGATATAGAGTCCCGCCAGTCCTGCGAGCCATAGTGGCCAGGAGAAGGCGAGCATCCGCTTGGCTATTGCCCGGTCAAATCCCAGGCCTGTGTGGAATACGGTGTAGGCTGAAAGCAGCACGGCAAACAGGATGGAAGACAGCATCGCGCTCGATGCAACCCCCAGAACGCCCATCTCTTTGATAACAACGAACCAGATGTTCAGGCCTACCTGCACGGCTAACTTAGCCAGGCTGATGGATATGAATAACCATGGCCGCTTCTGTATGCGAATGAAAGACAGCGCGTAGTTTTCCAGCGCATTCGTCAGAATCTGGGCCGAGAACATCGCTACCACCAGACCGTAGTCGCCTGTCCCGAACATGCCAAGGGAGGTGAGGTCTTGTGTGGCTATCAGTATCAAAACGGCTGCGGCGCTGATGATCGAAGTCAGAATCAGCGCGCTTGATATGACCTTGTGGCGAGATTGCTGGTCTGCATAGTCGTAGTAGAACTTGGGCACGGCGTTGAACATGTGCCCACCGAACACCAGCTCAATCAGACTGACCATGAAGACCAGCAGCCCGACCACACCATAATCTGCGGGGGTGAGGTGCTGTGTGTAGATGGGCAGCATGAGAAAGCCCACCAGCTGACGACTGATGTTCCCTATGGCGTATATCGATGACGCCTTCATCATGCCGGCTGGTTTGGCCATAGTGCTTGTTCTGTGCTTGCTGGTTTGACGTTAAATGGAGGGAAGGCCGGAAACCGACCTGACGATACGCTCCAGCCCCAGGATTTGCTGGCTATTGGAAAAGGTTTCCAGGGCGCGCTGGCGCCCCTTCATTCCCATAACCTTGCGCCGGTTTTCGTTATCCAGCAGTTGCCCTATGTGTCCGGCAGCCGCTTCGTGATCGCCAATGGGAAACAGCAGCCCTGTTTCAGGTGTAACAGCATCGCGAAGTCCGGGTAGATCCGAAATGAGCAGCGGCAGCCCGGTGGCGGCCATCTCTGCCGATGACATGGGGAAGGAATCCCAGCCGGTCGAGGCGATCATGCCGATGCTGCAGGACTTCAGGAGTTGTGGAACATCATTGCGGTAGCCGCCAAAGGTGATGTGTCTTTCCGCGACAGTACCTTTGAAAAGTGGGAAAAAGCGCTCTTCTTGTCCTGGCCTGTTGCCGAGAATCAGGAAGTGCACATCCTTCCTGTCAAGCTCTTGCGTCAGATGAACGGCTGTCTTGACGACGATGTGAACCCCTTTTCGCTCCTCCATATGACCCGAAAAAAAGACAATTTTACGATCTCGCGGGATGTCGAACTGTTCGTGTGCGTACCAGTTATCTTCCGTTGCTGGGGAGAAGCGGTCGGTGTTGATGCCGGTTCTGACGATGCTGGTTTTATCTGAGGGGATACCTCGTCCGTATATTGCGGAATCCCTCATGCCTTCTGACTGAAAGATGTAGTGGTCCGGCTGATTCGGTGCCAATGCAACGTCCAGTCGTTTGAGCATCAGTTTCATCCCTCGATTGATGCTGCTCATTGGGGCGCCCCAATAGGAGATAAAATGTTTTACGCCGCCACGTCGCATGTAGGCATACGATTTCCTTCGTACCGGCTGGTCGAAGCCGAAGACAATGGTTATGTTGTGTGTCCGGATGTATTGCTCGATTTTTGAAAGATATTCGTGCGAAGTGGCGGCGGCATCGAATTCTATGATGTTGGTAAGTTCCTTGGGGAGGGTCGGTGACAGGCCTCCTTCCAGTGTGCGGTAGGCGAAGTGAATGTCGCCATGGGATGGGGCGATCCGTTCCGCCATGCGAAAGAAGGTAACTTCGTGGCTTGCAGCAGCGAATCCTGGGTTTGATTCGCAGTGAAAGAGGACAAGTATCCCGGTCATTTTCTGCTAGGAGTAAGTTGTTTGATCAGGCCGATTTGTTTGCGATCTGCCGAAGCTTTTCGTACGGGCGGAGGTTCACAGTCTGCGCATCGCCTTGCACTTTTGCGGCCGCAGCCTTGAATACTTCGCGCTCGCGCAAAACCTGGTCGACCAAAGTCTGAAGCTTTTCGGGGGCTTCATCGATGGATAGTATGCGGGGTTCGAGTCCGAACTGTTCGAATGCGCCGTTCAGCTTTGCCTGAGTGTACTGGTCGGTATGGATGCCAATGGCAGGGGTTCCCGTGGACAGGGCGAAGATCAGCTGGTGATAGCGCATTGTCAGCACCCAGTCGCAGTCGGCTGTCAGTGCTTTCAGAGGTTTTGCCCGGGGGATCGGGTTGAGGATCATCAACGGCAGATCCTGCGGCCACAGATGTTTGGATTCTTCGGCCAGCCTGATATCTCCGCCACCGTGCGGTGCATGATGAGGTATGAAGATGGTGTTGAGTCTCTGGGCAGAAACAATCCGTGAGATGGTTCTGCACAGATTGTGCAATTGGTCGTTCCCGGTTTTCCCGAGTTTTCTCAGCGAGAGCCCGAGTCTTGGCCTCTGTTCGGCGACGAGTTTGCGTGTAAATTCGGAGTGCTCCGGTTGCAGGAAGACGGCGTCATCGACAGCGAAGTTGACCGGAAAGCCGATCTGTTCCTGTGAGAAGCCTTTGTCTCGGACGCCGACCCATTCAGCTTGGGAAAGCAACTGTCTGCACCTGACTTGATGATCTGCCGAGAACGGGCCAAGCGTTTGGCTGACGAGAAGAACTCGCTTCTTCAGTCTCAACGCCCAGCGAATGAGTTGCATCCTTGACTCAAGTACCTCGGGCCAGACGCTGGTCATGTTGCCGCCACCGCAGATGAGCAGGGCATCGCTGCGGACCAGGTTCCACAGCAGAGTGGCGTATCCCTTGAAAAGCGAATGCGGTCTGGTGAAAAGCATCTTTCTGCGCTGAGCATCAGAGCTGCTGTAATGTGCGAATGCACGTATTCCGTAAGTGGTGGGCACCGCGTCAGGGCTGGCGCAAGCCATCACCAGGTTGTCCTTGCCGAACATGGCAGCCAGGCGCTCGATCGCGACTTCAGCCATTGCCTCATCGCCGACGTGATATTCGGTTCCCTCACCTGAGATGTCTGCAACCATGAGGACGCGTAGTTTTTGACTCACAAGGTTTTCCTTTTGGGGTGGCTGTTGCTCTGCGGCGGGCGATGGTCGTTTTGATCCGGGTTGTGGCTGCTTGTCTGTTTTAAGAGAGCCCCGCCCCGCCAGATGTTATGCCATTGCTATTGTGGGTCGAAGGGTGGGCGCCTGGCATGGAAGTATCGGCTGTCCATTATAGTCGCTCCTCATTCAGGTTTTGGGTTGACACTTGTGCGAGCGACTCTCGGCTGACGAAATTTGCGAATCAAGATGGATCAGACAGGACTCGTCGGGTGTGATCCAGCGTGGACGGAGTATGTCTGGGGAAGGCATTTTGTAGTTATCCGTAACGGTTGCAGAGGCGGCTGCCGGCGTTGCCGAACTCGCGGTTCAGTTTACGCAGTGGTGGTAGATGTCAGCAACCGCAGCGGCATTGCCTGCGGCGGAGTAGCGCCGCTGCAATGTTTCCAGCCCTTCGGTGGCCATTTCGAGGCGGTCGCGTTTCAGCATCCGCAGCAGGCCGTCTGCGTAGCCGGCCGGGGTGTGGTCACTGACAAGCTGGCCACCCCTGTTGCCAGCGAGCACCGCGTTCAGTCCGCCGACGGCGTGTGCCAGTACCGGCGTGCCGACGACCAGCGATTCCAGCGTGGTCATGGGCAGGCCTTCATGGTCGGAGCACATGACCAGTCCATCCAACGCGGCCAGACAGGCGGCGATGTCGTGGCGATGGCCGTGGAAGTGCACGAGATCCTTCAGGTCGAGTTGCCGCGCCAGCTGTTGCAGCGACGGTTGCAGCGCACCCTCGCCGAACACATGGAACCGCCACGGTGCAGATGGTTGTTCGGTGCTCAGTTGTCTGGCCATTCGCAGGAAAATGTCGACTCTTTTTACAGGGTCGAGGCGGCCGACCAGTCCGATATGGGTGGCCTGTGGTTCGCGCTCGCGAAAATCGACCACAGTTATGGCACTGCGCACGGCATCGATGTCGACACCGTTTTCGACGACGACGATCCGGTCTCGCGAGAATTGTGCGGCGAGCAGCTCGGCCAGCGGTTCGGAGACGGCGATGACGCGCTGTTGCAGATGGTTGCCGACCCAGCGGTCGAGATCGCGCAACAGTCGCTGTGGCCATTGGCGCCAGCCGCGCGGCGGATGCTCCTCGGCGCCGTGCACGGTGCGCATGGAGGTGGCCCGGACAGTGAATCGATTGGCGAGCGCGCCGAGGATGTTTTCCTTGATGCGATGGGTATGGATGACATCGGGGCGGTGTTGACGCAGCAGGGCGC
>CAZEVP010000024.1:0-44295 GCA_964515735.1 uncultured Verrucomicrobiaceae bacterium
GGTTGTGGGTGCGCGCCATCACCTTGTCGATGCGGCGATCGACCAGATGGTTGACGGCCGCAGCCGAGGCCGCGGTCAGCGCAATGCCGAGATTGCCGAACAGCAGCACGTCCCACGGCACCATGCCCGGCGTCGCCATGAACATGCCGATCACCGACGTCAGCAGCATCAGCAGCACGACGTTCGGCTTGCACATCTCGTAGTAGTCGCGCCAGCTGGCGCCGGCGGTGGCCGTCATCGAACCGGACATCCTCGCTGACCTCGTGGAATCAATTGGCCGGCGCGCGCGCATCGGCGGCGCCGGGCTGGGCGGTGAAGACGCGGTGGGTCAGCGTCACCAGGGCGAGCAATAGTAACGCACCCCCCAGGTTGTGCGAGACCGCGACCCACAGCGGAAACTTCAGCACGATGTTGCCGATGCCGAGCGACAGCTGCGCCACCAGCAGCGCGCCGATGACGACGCCCATGCGCCGCGTCTGCGCCAGCGCCGGCTTTGCGCACAGCCGCCAGACCAGCCACGCCAGATAGAGCGCGACGACGATGGCGCCGATCCGGTGCGTCAGGTGAATGGCGACGCGGCCCGCGTTCTCCATCGTGCCGCCGAGATAGTTCGGGCCGACGTGCTGGAAGAAGTTGAAGCCGTGTGCGAAATCGGTCTCCGGCAGCCACTGCGCCTGACAGGTCGGGAAGTCGGGGCAGGCGACCGCCGCGTAGTTCGACGTGGTCCAGCCGCCGAGAAAGATCTGCGCGATCACCAGCAGCAGGCCGACGATGACCCACGGCCGCAGTTCGGCGATGCGCAGCAGGTCGCGGTCGGCCAGCCGCCAGCGCCAGTTGGCCAGCCGCTGCACCAGCAGCCACAGCAGCGCGAACGTGGTGAAGCCGCCTAGCAGGTGCGCGGTGACCACCTGCGGCCACAGCTTCAACGTCACCGTCCACATGCCGAACATCCCCTGCAGGATGATGAAGCCGAGCAGGAACAGTGGCAGCTTCAGCGGCTGCTGCGGGCGGTGGCGATGGCGGATCGCCACTGCCACCAGCGCGATCGCGAACAGGCCGAGCCCCGAGGCGAAGTAGCGATGCACCATCTCCGGCCAGGTCTTGCTGTGGTCGACCGGCATGTCGGGCCAGCGCTCGTTGGCGCGCGCGACGTTGTGCTCCTGAATTGGCCACAGCGCGTGACCATAGCAACCGGGCCAGTCGGGGCAGCCGAGGCCGGCATCGGCGAGCCGGGTGAAGGCACCGAGACCGATGACGATGACAGCCATCGCGCAGGCGATCAGCGCCAGCCGGAAACCGGGGCGGCGCTTCGTCGCGGTGTCGCTCATCGCCTCATTCATCACTACAACCCCTCGTTTTCGTGCGAGTTCTTGACCAGGAATTTCAGATCGTCGAGCACGGCGTGGCCGTCGTGGCGGCTGTCGTAGTACATCATCATCCAGCCGTGTGGATCGACGACGTAGAAGCGCGGCGATTCGCCTTTCACATCGACGCGACCGAAATAGTCCGCCATGTCGCCGGCCGCGGCGTGCAACGCGGTGGCGTCGGCGTGCTGCTCGCTCAGCAACTGCTGCAGCGCCGGCGACAGCGTCGCCTCACCCGACACCAGATAACGGCGCACGCGGTTCGATTCGCGGCCGAGCGCGATGTCGACCTGACGCGTCAGGTAGAGCGCCTGTTCGCACGCGTCGTCGCAGGTGCCGGGAACCGCCACCAGCAGCGTCCAGCGCTTCGCATCGCTGCCGTAAACGAACGGCTGGCCGGTGGCATCGCGCAGCGGCAGTTCGGCGATCGGCAGCGGCGGGTTGATCAGCTCGCCCTTGTTCTTGGTGCCGAGCAGCGCCGGCAGATCGATGGCGCCCTTCTGCGTTGCGACATAAAGCGCGATCGATGCCGCTATCACCAGCACGGTGGTGCCGATGATCAGGAACAGATCGCGGCGATTGCCCGCGTTCGCTTTCGTTGCACGGTCAGTTGTCACGATTCTCTTCTCCCCTTGGGCCTCCATCGGGCGCGGTCGTCGCCGCGCCGCCTCTGATCAGCTGCCACAGATTGCTGCTGGCGAACAGCCACGCCAGCACCAGCACCACCGCCATCGCGAACCACTGCACGGCGTAGCCGACGTGCTGCTCGGGGCCGAGGTTGACGATGCGCCAGTCGACCGTCAGTGCGGCGGGCGAATCGGCATCGAGCCGCAGCGAGAACGGCGACAGCGGCCGCTGCAGCGCACTCGCGAGCGCCGCGAAATCGAGATGCGATACCACGCGCGGCCAGCCGCTCGCCGTGCCGGCGCCGGCCAGTTCGAAACCGGCCTGATCGCGATAGAGATGGCCACGCACTTCGACCTCGCCGTCGATCGCCGGTATCGCCGGCAGCGTGCGCCGGCCGGGGTCGGCCTCGATCCAGCCGCGGTTGACCAGCAGCCAATGCTCGCTGCCGGCAACGCGCAGCGGACTCACCACCTCGTAACCGAAACGCCCCGCCACGATGCGGTTGTCGATCAGCAGCGTGTGCGCGTTGTCGAGCTCACCGCGCACACGCAGATTGGTGTAGTTCGCCGGCACCACCGCCAGCTGCGCCAGCGATACCGGCGGCGCGGCGCGCATCGCGTCGAACGCCTGTTGCGCGGCCCGCTTCTCGTCGGCGCGGGAGAGCTGCCAGAAGCCGAGTGTCACCAGCAGCGGCAACAGCAGCAGCGCGATCGCTGTCAGCGGCCGGTTGAGGTGCCAGGTGAACGCGGAACGGGACATCGTCTTCGGGTGGGAGCTTTCCGGTCGGGTACCAGCGGGCTGCGGGTATACTGCGCGCCTTTATGTCATCGGGCGCACGTCATCAGCCGTGCGAACACTTCACCCGTGCAGGAGCGTTCACCATGTGGCTGAAAGTGGCCATCGTCATACTGTTCATCGCGCTGATCGCCAGTCTCTCCAGTGGTTTCTGGTATCTGATGAAGGATCAGGGCAAGGCTCGCCGCACCTGGTATGCACTGTCGGTCCGGCTGCTGCTGGCAGCGCTGCTGATGGGATTGCTGGTCTATGGCGTCCGTACCGGCCAGCTCGGCTCGAAGGCGCCGTGGGATGCCTACCGCGCCGCCCCGGCGCAACAGGAAGCGCCCTGAGCCACGCCCTGCCGCGCATCACGCCAGACGGCGGAGAGCGCGACCCGGATATTCACGACGCGTGAACTCCACATCATCGGTCGCACCCTCCGCCGCCCGGCGCTGGCCCGCGAACGCGGGCCATCCTGCTCAAAGGATGTAGACGAACAGGAACAGGCCGACCCAGACCACGTCGACGAAGTGCCAGTACCACGACGACGCTTCGAAACCGAAGTTGTCCTCGGCGGTGAAGTGGCCCTTGAAGGCGCGCAGCAGCTGGATCAGCAGCATCGTCGCGCCCATCAGCACGTGCATGCCGTGAAAGCCGGTCAGCATGAAGAACGTGGTGCCGTAGATACCGGAGTTCAGTTTCAGGCCGTAGTGGGTATAGGCCTCGTAGTATTCGAGCACCTGCAGGCCGACGAAGACGAAACCGAGCACGACGGTGATCAGCAGCCAGTTGATGAATTTCTTGCGCTGGCTGGCCTTCAGTGCCGAGTGAGCGACGTGCACGGTGAACGACGAGCTGAGCAGGATGATGGTGTTCCACAGCGGCAGCCAGCCGAACATCGCACCCCAGCCCGGGAACGACAGGTTCTTGTCGGGGCCGGCGAAGGTACCGTTGTTGGCCATGACCTGATTGGCGACACCGCCGACCGCCTGCTGCGGGGTCTCCATCAGCGGCCAGCTGTACTGGAAGCCATCCCACAGCAGCTTGTTCATCGCTCCGTCGCCTTCACCCGCCAGCCACGGGCCGGCCAGGTTGCGCACGTAGAACAGCGCGCCGAAGAAGGCCGCGAAGAACATCACCTCGGAGAAGATGAACCACTGCATGCCGATGACGTAGGAGCGCTTCAGCTGCGGGCTGTTGAGGCCGGCGATGTTTTCGCGGATCGCGGTGCGGAACCAGACGAACAGCGTGCCGATGAAGAAGGCCAGGCCGAGGCCGAGGATGAAGCCGCCATTGCTGCTCGCCGTGGAGGCATAGCTGGCGTGGTGGCTGTTGATCAGGTGTGCCGCGCCATAGACGCTCAGGAACAGACCAATCGAGGCGCAAAGCGCCAGCTTGCTCTGTTCGGGTACGTAGTAGGCCTGGTGCCCGGAACTGGTATTTCCTGCCATCTCTGTATCTCCGTTTTCTCTCGTCGAGAAAAATTGAACCCGTTTATCGCACCGCGACCGGCTTCGGCTGCGCCATGTCGGTCACGTCGAAGATGCTGTAGGAGAGGGAGATCTCGCGGATGTCCGCCGGAATCTCCTGGTCGATGATGAACTGCAGCCACAACTCGGCCGACTCGCCCGCCGCCAGCGGCTGGCGCTGGAAGCAGAAGCACTCGGTCTTGTGGAAGTACTGGGCGGCGCGCGACGGCACGAAGCTCGGCACCGCCTGCGCGACCATGTCGTGCCCGGTGACGTTGCGCGCCAGATACGCGGTGTTGATCACCTCGCCCGGATGCACGTGCATCACCGTGGTCTTCGGGCCGAACTCCCAGGGCATGTCCTGGGTGTGGTTGGCGACGAACACCACCTTGATCGTGCGCGAGCGGTCGACCTCGCTCTTGACCACCTCATACCTGCCACCGGTGTACTTGCCGTTCAGGCCGAACACCTCGCAGAAGGTCTCGTAGAGCGGCACCATCACGACGAACACGAACGCGAACATACCGACCGCACCGATCACCAGCTTGACGACGATGCTGAAGATGCCTTTGTCGATATCGTTCTCGCTCATGTCCGTCTTCTCTCCGCGACCGCGTTACTTCACTTCAGGCGGCGTGCTGAAGGTGTGGTACGGCGCCGGCGACGGCACGGTCCACTCCAGGCCCTGCGCACCTTCCCACACCTTCGGATCGTTGACCGGCTTGCCGGCGACGATGGTGCGGATGATGTTGAAGCCGAACAGCAGCTGGCTCAGGCCATAGATGAAGGCACCGATCGACGACATCATGTTGAAGTCGGCGAACTGCAGCGCGTAGTCCGGAATCCGGCGCGGCATGCCGGCCAGGCCGACGAAGTGCTGCGGGAAGAAGGTCAGGTTGAAGCCGATGAACGAGATCCAGAACTGGGTCTTGCCCATCGTTTCGTTGTACATCTTGCCGGTCCACTTCGGCAGCCAGTAGTAGACCGCCGCCGACATCGAGAACAGCGCACCGGCCACCATCGTGTAGTGGAAGTGGGCGACGACGAAGTAGGAGTCGTGGTACTGGAAGTCGACCGGTGCCAGCGACAGCATCAGGCCGGTGAAGCCGCCGATCGTGAACAGGAAGACGAAGGCGATCGAGAACAGCATCGGCGTCTCGAACGTCATCGCGCCCTTGAACATCGTCGTGATCCAGTTGAACACCTTCACGCCGGTCGGTACCGCGATCAGCATCGTCGCGTACATGAAGAACAGCTCACCGGCGATCGGCATGCCGACCGTGTACATGTGGTGGGCCCAGACGATGAACGACAGGAAGGCGATCGATGCCGTTGCATAGACCATCGACGCGTAGCCGAACAGCGGCTTGCGGGCGAAGGTCGGGATGACCTGCGAGACGACGCCGAAGCCTGGCAGGATGATGATGTAGACCTCGGGGTGACCGAAGAACCAGAACACGTGCTGGAACAGCACCGGGTCACCGCCGCCGGCGGCCGAGAAGAACGAGGTGCCGAAGTGGATGTCCATCAGCATCATCGTCACGGCGCCCGCCAGTACCGGCATGACCGCCACCAGCAGGAACGCGGTGATCAGCCAGGTCCAGACGAACAGCGGCATCTTCATGTAGGTCATGCCCGGCGCGCGCATGTTGACGACCGTGGCGATGATGTTGATCGACCCCATGATCGACGATATGCCCATGATGTGCACGGCGAAGATGAAGAAGGTGACGCTGGGCGGCGCATAGGTGGTCGACAGCGGCGCGTAGAAGGTCCAGCCGAAGTTGGGCGCGCCACCCTCCATGAACAGCGTCGAGGCCAGCATCGCGAACGCGAACGGCAGGATCCAGAACGACCAGTTGTTCATCCGCGGCAGCGCCATGTCCGGCGCGCCGATCATCAGCGGAATCATCCAGTTCGCCAGACCGACGAAGGCCGGCATGATGGCGCCGAACACCATCACCAGACCGTGCATCGTGGTCATCTGGTTGAAGAAGTTCGGTTCGACGATCTGCAGGCCCGGCTGGAACAGCTCGGCGCGAATGATCATCGCGAACGAACCGCCGAGGATGAACATGGCGAAGGAGAACCACAGGTACATCGTGCCGATGTCCTTGTGGTTGGTGGTAAACAGCCAGCGGGACAGCCCCTTGGCAGGTCCGTGATGTTCGTGAGCACCCATGGTGACTACTCCTACTGACCTTTCTTGAATTGGTAGACGTCGACCGGCTGCACCAGGTCACCCATGTTGTTGCCGAACGCATTGCGCTGGTAGGTGACGACGGCGGCCAGATCGACCTCGTTCAGCTGACCACCGAAGGCCTGCATCGCGGTGCCGGGTTTGCCGTGCACGACGATGTCGAGGTGATCGTTGATCGCGCCGGTGGCGTAGGGGCTCTTGGCGATGGCCTTGCCGACGCCACCCTCGCCGTTGGCGCCGTGACAGGCGGCACAGGCGCGGTCGTAGACGGTCTTGCCCATGTCGTTCAGTTCGGCCAGCGAGAACTGCTTGTCCATCAGCGCCTTCAGCTCGGCCGCCTCGGCTTTCTTCTTCTTCATCCAGTCGGCGTATTCGGCCTCGTTGACGGCATTGACGACCACCGGCATGAAGCCGTGGTCGCGGCCGCACAGCTCGGCGCACTGACCACGGTAGACGCCGGGCTCGTCGATGCGGGTCCAGGCCTCGTTGATGAAGCCGGGGATGGCATCCTTCTTGACCGCCAGTTCCGGCACCCACCAGGCGTGCAGCACGTCGTTGGCGGTGATCAGGAAGCGCACCTTCTTGCCGACCGGCAGCACCAGCGGCTCGTCGACTTCGATCAGGTAGTTCTCGCCCTTGGGCTCCTGGCCGTGGATCTCGGACTGCGGCGTGGAGAGGCTGGAGAAGAAGGCGACGTTGTCGCCGTTCTCATCGACATACTCGTACTTCCATTTCCACTGGTAGCCGGTGATGACGACATCGAGCTCGGCGTCAGCGGTGTCATAGACGTCGATCAGCGTCGACGTGGCCGGTACCGCCATCGCGATCAGGATGACGAACGGCAGCACGGTCCAGGCGATCTCGAGCTTGGTGCTCTCGTGGAAGTTGGAGGCTTTGACCCCCAGCGATTTGCGGTGCGCGAAGATCGAATAGAACATCACGCCGAAGGTGATGACGCCGATCCAGACACAGATCCAGAACGTCAGCATGTGCAGATCGAAGATCTTGTGGCCGACCTCGGTCACGCCCGGCGTGGTGTTGACCTGCATCGGGCGGCGCCATTCGTCCGCCTGCTGCGCCTGCGCAGCCCACGCCGAGGTGGCGATCAGGCTGATCAGCAACAGCACTGGACCCAGCGCCAGCCGACAGAGCCGCTTCGCTTTGTACATCTCCCGTGTCTCCCTGCTTGGTAATTTTGGGGCGCCCCGAGCAGCGCCGGTGCAGTGCCAACAACGACGTGCCCAGCAAACAACCAGCTGGCCATCGCCTTCCCGGCGGGACAGCGAGGGATGGGACATCGCGACGCTCGGTTCGACATCGGCGGAGGGCATCCGAAGCTGTGGGACACCACTTGGAAACAGTCCGGCCGCTTGTCAACTGGCACAACCGCCCTCCCTGAATATTCTTATAGGAGGTGCGACAAAACGCCGCGGATTATAACCCCGCGAATCTGCGCGATGCCAGATAATTACCCTTGATTAACGCGGATTTACAACGCTTTCCGAACAACGGTTCGACGCACTACATCTGCACTTCCGCTGATCGATAAACCACAAGATATTGATTTATCTCAAGGGCGAGGGCCTGCCGCCCATGCCCCCATGCACCGCGGCGGGGTCTGTTTTGGTGCAGCGCAGGAGGAAGGAATGGCGGGCCTTAGTGGTCTCGTCGTTTCAGCCCGGGATTGGGATCGATCACCCGCACCAGCGCCACTTCGTCCTCGTGGGCCAGCGGTTGCTCGCCGGGGCGGGGCTGGTTGACCCGGGTGGTCAGCTCGACCGGCTTGCCCTCCTCGTCGAGGGCATCGGTGTAGCCACAGGAGACGCATTCGCGCACCCGCTCGCCGCGCTCGTTGTCGTACATGACGATCTTGTCCATCAGCGCGCAGCGCGGGCAGACCGCGCCGGCGATGAAGCGCCGTTTCTGGCTCATGCCGCCACCTCCTCGCCGATACCGCTGTGGCGCAGCAGTGCGTCGACGCTCGGCTTGCGGCCGCGGAAGGCGACGAACAGCGCCATCGGCTCGCGCGAGCCGCCCCGTTCGAGAATCTCGTGCAGGAAGCACTCGCCGGTGGCCCGGTTGAACACTCCCTCCTCCTCGAAGCGGCCGAAGGCGTCGGCCGACAGCACTTCGGCCCATTTGTAGCTGTAGTAACCGGCCGCGTAGCCGCCGGCGAAGATGTGGCTGAAGCTGTGCTGGAAGCGGTTGAACGCCGGCGGCTGCCACACCGCCACCTGCCGGCGCACCTCATCCAGCACCTGCTGCACCGGGCGCGGCGAAACCGGGTCGTACTCGTGGTGGAGACGGAAATCGAACAGCGCGAATTCAAGCTGGCGCAGCATGAACAGGCCGGCCTGAAAGTTCTTCGCCGCCAGCATCTTGTCCAGCAGCGCCTGCGGCAGCGGCTCGCCGCTCTCGTAATGCCGCGACAGCAGCGCCAGCGCCTCCGGGTCCCAGCACCAGTTTTCGAGGAACTGGCTCGGCAGCTCGACGGCGTCCCACGGCACGCCGTTGATGCCGGCCACCGGCAATACCTCAATGCGCGTCAGCATGTGGTGCAGGCCGTGGCCGAACTCGTGGAACAGCGTCGTCACTTCATCGTGCGTCAGCAGTGCCGGGCGCTCGGCGGTCGGTGGCGTGAAGTTGCAGGTCAGGTAAGCGACCGGCAGCTGCACCGCACCGTCGTCGCGACGGCGACGCGAGCGGCCGCTGTCCATCCAGGCGCCGCCGCGCTTGCCGGTGCGGGCGTAAAGGTCGAGGTAGCACCAGGCCAGCGCCTCGCCATCGCGGGTCAGCCGGTAGAGCTGCACCTGCGGGTGCCAGACCGGCACCGGCGCGCCACCAAATTCGGCGACGCGCTCGAAGCGAACACCGAACAGCCGGTCGACGACCGCGAACAGGCCGTCGATGACGGTCTGTGCCGGGAAGTAGGGGCGCAGCTCCTCCTGTGACAGCGCGTAGCGCTCCAGCCGCAGCTTCTCGCTGGCGTACGGCACGTCCCACGCTTCCAGCGTCTCCAGATCGAGCCGGTCGCGGGCGAAGGCTTTCAGTTCAGTGTATTCGCGCTCGGCAAGCGGCCGTGTCTTCGCCGCCAGGTCTTCGAGGAAGGCGAGCACCTCGGCCGGCGACTCGGCCATCTTGGTCGCCAGCGACAGCTCGGCGTAGCTGGCGAAACCGAGCAGCTGCGCCAGCTCGTGACGCAGCGCGAGGATCTCCGGCATCAGCGCGGAGTTGTCCCAGCGGCCGGCGGTCGGCCCCTGATCGGAGGCGCGGGTGGAGTAGGCGGCGTAGAGCTCGCGGCGCAGCTCGCGGTCGTCGCCGTACTGCATCGCCGGCAGGTAGGCCGGTGCGTCGAGCGTGATGACGAAGCCGTCGACCCCCCTGGCCTGCGCCGCCTCGCGGTAGATGCCGAGCGCCGTCTCGGGGATACCGGCCAGCTGCGTGGCGTCTTCGATCTGTTTGTACCAGCCCTGCGTGGCGTCGAGCAGGTTGTTGGAGAACTGCGTCGATAGCTCGGCCAGCCGTTGACGGATCGCGCCGTAGCGCTCGCGCGCCTCGCCCTCCAGCGCGACGCCGGAGAGGCGGAAATCGCGCAGCGCGTTGTCGACGCTCTTGCGCTGCGCCTCGTCCAGCTCGCCATAGGCCGGACTGTCGGCCAGCACCTGATAAGCCTCGAACAGCCGGCGGTTCTGCCCCAGCCCGGTGTGGTACTCGGTCAGCTTCGGCAGCACCGCCTCGTAGGCGGCGCGCCACGCCGGCGTGTTGGTGACGCCGTTGAGGTGGCCGACCGGCGCCCAGGCGCGGTCGAGCCGGTCCTCCAGCGCCTCCAGCGGCCGCACCAGCGACTGCCAGTCCGGCGGCGACGGCTGCGCGTCGAGGATCGCCTCAATGGCGGCGCGGTTGTCGGCCAGCAGGCGTTCGAAGGTGGGCACCACCTGCTCGGGCACAAGTGCTGTGAAATCAATCAGTTCGCTGTCGGAAAGGAACGAGTTGGCAGCGGCGGCGGGGGCGGTCATCGCGACATCCGGCGGGCAGTGGAAACGGCCGCCATTGTAAGCCCAGGCCGGCGCCGCGATGCACGGCCACCCGATTCCCCCTGTCGGTTTGCCGCGCTTCGCGGTAGGCTCCGCCTCACGCAACTTTTTCGACACAGGTGAGGTAAAAACAATGAAGCTCGACGGCAAGGTGGCATTCATCACTGGCGGCGGTGGCGGTATCGGCGCCGGCATCGCCGAGGCGTTCATCGAGAAGGGGATGAAGGTGGTGGTCGCCGACATCGACCTCGAACACGCCGAACAGGCCGCGCAGCGACTCGGCGGCAACGCCTTCGCGGTGCCGATCGATGTCACCTCGCTCGACAGCTGGGCGCAGGCGAAGGCGGTGACCGAGCAGCGCTTCGGCGCCATCGACGTGCTGTGCAACAACGCCGGCATCTCGATGCCGCGCGAGCCGCTGGATCAGGTGCCGCCGGAGCGCTTCGCCCGCGTCATGGCGATCAACGTCACCGGCGTCTTCAACGGCATCCACACCTTCGCCGGTGAAATGAAACAGCGCCGCAGTGGCCATATCGTCAACACTTCGTCGATGAACGGGCTGCTGCCGTTCGCCACCTTCGCCGCCTACTCGGCCAGCAAGTTCGCCGTGGCGGGAATGTCGGAGGCGCTGCGCGACGAACTGGCACCGTTCGACGTCGGTGTCTCGATCCTCTACCCGGGGCTGACCCGTTCGCGCATGTCGGAGGGCGACGCCGCCAGCGGCGACATTTCGGCGGAGACCTTGAAGAAAGGAATGATGGAGCCGATCTGGCTCGGCCGCGCCGTTGCCCGCGCGGTGGAGCAGAACCAGTTGCACATCATCACCCACCCGATCTACAAGGCGGTGCTGGAAGCGCGCGTCCAGACCATTCTCGACGCCCACGGCGAACCGGCACAGCCGGGCTACAAAGGGCCCGGCGGCTGACCAATCTGGAGGAGACGATGTACCAGCCCGCCTTTCCGGCGCTGCGCAGTTTTGACGGCATCACGCCGACGCTCGGCGCGCGCGTGCTGATCGACCCGGCCGCCACCGTCATCGGCGACGTCGTGCTCGGCGACGACAGCTCGGTGTGGCCGGCGGCGGTGGTGCGCGGCGACGTCAACTCGATTCGTGTCGGCGCCCGCACCAGCGTGCAGGACGGCGCGGTGCTGCACGTCTCGCACCGCGGGCCGCTGACGCCGAATGGTTTTCCGCTGGTGGTCGGTGACGACGTGACGATCGGTCATCGCGTGACGCTTCACGGCTGCACGGTCGGCAGTCGCGTCATCGTCGGCATGGGCGCGATCGTGCTGGATGGCGCCGTCATCGAGGACGACGTGGTACTGGCGGCCGGCTCGCTGGTGCCGCCGGGCAAGCGGCTCGAAAGCGGCTTCATGTACAAGGGCAGCCCGGCGCAGAAGGCGCGGCCGTTGACGGCGGAGGAGATGGCTTATTTCACCTATACCGCCGGGCATTATGTGCGGCTGAAGGACAAGTATCTGGCGGGGCAGGGCTTATACCAGGCTTGCGACCCGACTTAACTCTGAGCGCTTCAAGGAAATCCTGTATTTGGTATTCGTCATTCCGCGTGCAGTCGCGGAATCCAGCCAGCCAACAGATCTCGTGATGTCAGCCGCCAACAGGCGAACATAACTCGAGAAGAAATCGGGTTTCGAAACCAAACGCCTCTTTATAGAAAAGAAGTGCCTCGGTGACTGACTCGACATAGACGATCGTGTATCCGAATTTCATTTTTTTATCCTTTTATCCCTTGGTTTTTTGGGCTTCGGCTCTGGCAGTTCTTCACCGGTCACTTTGAACAAACTGGCCATCAAACTCCTGTCATCGACGGCTTCGCTGATCAGAAAATGATTTTTCGCTCCCCGATAAGGCGGCGATTCAACAACGGCTTGAAGAAGTGTGCGCCCTGCCTCCGTCGGCCTGACAAACAACTGATTGTTGCAAATAAGCGCAACGACTTTATTCCCACGATAAACCGCATATTCTCCGAACATTTTCTTGAATGATATGCAGCCGGCCTCGCTCGCCTGATCACACACATACCCGACAAACTCCACGTCAGAGGCCATGCGCCATATCCTCCTCGACCAACTCCCACTCAACTCATTATGGAGCTCATGGTTTTTTCTTCCCCTCCAGTTGCCGCGCGCCCAGCTTCCTCGCGTTCGACGCGCTCACCACCGGTTTACCCGTGCTTTTTTCCAGCTGCAGCCGCGCCGCCTTGGCGGTTTTCGCACCTTCAGCCGCGGCCTCCGCACTCTCGTCGAAACCCAGTGGGTTACGTACCAGTGAAATATCGGTGGCAGCGACTTCCGCCAGCATGTTCAACACCAGCTCGGTGTTGGTCATGTTGTCGCGCAGGTTTTCTCTCTTCAAATCTTTGTGCTGCTTGTATTCGCGGGTGGTCATGCCACTCCAGACCTTGCTCATCAGATCGGTGAGCGCGGCGTATTCCTGCCCTTGCTGAACGCCGGCCTTGTCCCATTCGTCGGTCAGCGCCTTGCGCACTTCGATGGACTTGATGCGTTGGTTGATCCAGTTTTCGCTGTAACCCAGGCGGCGGTAGTTCTGGATGGCACGGTCGATGGACAGCTCCGGGTCGACGGTTTCGTCCAGACGCTCGCTGCCCACCTGCGCCAGCCACAGCTTGAAGGGTTCGGCGCGCTTGCTGGGGATGGACTGGATGAGCCGCAGGATTTGTTCGGTGTCAGCCACGTCGGTCAGGCGCAACTTCCCGTCTGCGGCGCGCATCTTCAACCCGTGACAATTTGTCACGGTTTCATTTCCTTCTTCCTTGAGGCGCTGCTTCAGCTTGCGCCAATAGGCGGAGGCGTCCGCGCTCTCGGTGAGTACGGCCACGATGTCCACCACCGAGAACCACCATTTTTCGTTCTCGGCATCCCATTCGGCCCGGACCTGATGGGACTCGAACAGCCTGATCTTGTTCTGCTGATCACTCATGGAGTTGGGATTCCCTTGCCCGCCAGTTCGGCCACCGTCATCTGTGGGTAGTGGCGCTTCTCAATGTTTCATGGCCACCGCGCGCGCTCAATGCGCCAACGCCGCCCGCAACTGCTCGATGACCCGCCGCGTCTCCGGCCGCACGCCGCGCCAGATGCAGAATGACTCCGCCGCCTGTTCGACCAACATGCCGAGCCCATCCGCCACCGCCCACGCCATCTGCCCGGCCGCCCAGCGCATGAACGGGGTCGGCTCGGCGCCGTACATCATGTCGTAGCAGCAGCCGGTGTCGCTGAGCAGGCCGTCCGGCAGCGGCGGCAGTTCGCCGGCGAGGCTGGCGCTGGTGCCGTTGATGACGAGATCGAATTCGCGTTCGCTCAGCGCATCGAAACCGCAGCCTTCGACCGGCACGTCGAGGTCGGCGAACGCTTTCGCCAATTCGACCGCTTTGTCGGTGGTGCGGTTGGCGATGACGACGCTGGCCGGGTGGCGGCGCAGCAGCGGTTCGAGGATGCCGCGTACGGCGCCGCCGGCGCCGAGCAGCAGTACGCGGCGCTCGCTGATCTCCCAGCCGAGGTTGCTGCTCAGGTCGCGGACGAGGCCGACGCCGTCGGTGTTGTCGCCGTAGATCGAACCGTCGTCCTGACGCGCCAGTGTGTTCACCGCACCGGCGCGGCGGGCGCGGCCGGAGAGTTCGCCGGCGAATTCGAAGGCGTCGAGCTTGAACGGCACGGTGATGTTGAGGCCGAGGCCGCCTCCATCGAAGAAGGCGCGCGCCGCGTCATCGAAATGGCCGACCTCGACCAGCTGCGCGCGGTAGATCATGCGCTGGCCGGTCTGTTCAGCGAAGGCGGCATGAATCTGCGGCGATTTGCTGTGTTTGATCGGGTTGCCGAAAACCGCGTAGCGGTCCGGCTCACCGGTCTGTTGCTGCAACGTCGCGTCGGACATCTCGACCACCCTCAGACCCAGTCGCGCGGCGGCAGGAAGCGTTCGGCCAGTGTCGCTTCGGCGCTGCCCGGTTCGGGCTGCCAGTCGTAGCTCCAGCGCACCAGTGGCGGCAGCGACATCAGGATCGATTCGGTGCGGCCGCCGCTCTGCAGGCCGAACAGCGTGCCGCGGTCGTAGACGAGGTTGAACTCGACGTAGCGGCCGCGCCGGTGCAGCTGGAATTCGCGCTCGCGCTCGCCATACGGCGTGTCGCGGCGGCGCTCGATGATCGGCAGATAGGCCGGCAGGTAGGAGTCGCCGACCGCTCGCAGGAAGTCGAAGCTGCGTTCGAATTCCCACTCGTTCAGATCGTCGAAGAACAGCCCGCCGATGCCGCGCGCCTCGTTGCGGTGCTTCAGGAAGAAGTAGTCATCACACCAGCGTTTGAAGCGCGGGTAGACGTCATCGCCGAACGGCGCGCAGGCGTCGCGCGCGGTGCGGTGCCAGTGCACGCAGTCTTCTTCGAAGCCGTAGTAGGGCGTCAGGTCGTAACCGCCACCGAACCACCAGACCGGCTCGGCATCCTTCGGTTCGGCGATGAAGAAGCGGACGTTGGCGTGGCTGGTCGGCACATACGGGTTGCGCGGGTGGATCACCAGCGACACCCCCATCGCCTGCCACGGTGCTCCGGCCAGTGCCGGGCGATTGGCCGATGCGGAGGGGGGCAGGGCAGCGCCGGCGACGTGCGAGAAGCCGACGCCGCCTTTCTCGATCAGCGCCCCTTCGCTGAGCACGCGCGAGCGGCCACCGCCACCCTCGGGGCGCGTCCAGCTCTGCTCGGCGAAATCGGCACCACCGTCGGCGCCGGCCAGCCCTGCACAGATGCGATCCTGCAGATCGAGCAGGTATTCCTTGACGTGCGACGGATCAATGACGGACATGGCGGGCTTCCCGGGGAGCAACGGCGGCGGGCGAGTGTAGCACCGTCAGTTTTACAGAATTTGATCTGCGCCAAGCGCGGCGCCAGCGCTCAGCCGCGCACGGCGTGGCCGGTCAGCAGCTCGCGGATCGGCGTCGGCCCGCGCAGGCCGCCGACCTCGCCCGGCAGCAGGAAATCGAGCGCGTCGCCGAAGTAGCGCCGCACCTTCAGCACCGTCGTCGGCGCCGGCCGGCCGCTCGGGTTGGCCGAGGTCGATACCAGCGGCCCGCCCCAGGCGCGGCACAGCGCAGCCACCGTCGGGTGAGCGCTCACTCTCAGCGCCAGCGTCGTGCGGCCGCCGCTGACCAGCGCCGGGACATGCGGCCCGACCGGCACCACCCAGGTCAGTGGCGCCGGCCAGCTGGCGGCGAGGCGGGTGCGCTGTTCGGGCGTCAGCCGGTCGAGTACCGGGTCGAGCTGGGCGATGTCGGCGGCGATCAGGATCAGCCCCTTGCGCGGGTCGCGCCGTTTCAGATCGAGCAGCCGCTGTACCGCCAGCGGGTTGTCCGGGTCGCAGCCGAGCCCCCACACCCCCTCGGTCGGGTAGGCGATGACACCGCCGCGACGCAGTACGTCGACGGCGCGGCGCAGCTGGAACGGGGAGGGCATCGGCATCTCCGGTGTGGGCCTGGATGATCGGCAATCGGCCGCGGATCATTCCGCAGCACCGCCGCCGAGACAAGAGGGCAGCCGGCTCAGCGCGGGCGGCAGCGCTGCCAGGCGCCGCCGCGCTGCTCGATCAGGCCGTCCAGTTCGAGATCGCCGAGCGCCACCAGCAGCTCCGGCAGCGGCAGCGCCATGCGCTCGGCCAGCAGGTCGAGCGGGGTCGGCTCGAAGCCGATCGCGGCGAGCAGCTCGCTGTCGGCCGGCACCGGCGCGGTCGCCGCGGCGGTGTGCGGCAGCAGCCAGCCGCCGAGCTCGGCGACGATGTCGGCCACCTCGGTGACCAGAACCGCCCCCTGCCGGATCAGCGCGTTGCAGCCGCGGCTGGCCGGATTGTGGATCGACCCCGGCAGCGCGAACACCTCGCGGTTCTGTTCCAGTGCCAGCCGCGCCGTGACCAGCGAGCCGGAGCGCAGCGCCGCCTCCACCACCAGCACGCCGAGGCCGAGACCGCTGATGATGCGGTTGCGGCTCGGGAACTGCTGCGGCCGTGGCGGTGTGCCGAGCAAGTGCTCACTGACGACGGCACCGGTGGCGGCGATCTGCCGTGCCAGCGACAGGTGCGAAGCCGGGTAGATGCGGTCGAGGCCACTGCCGAGCACGGCCACAGTGCGACCGCCACCAGCCAGGGCGCCGCGATGGGCGGCGGCATCGATGCCGTAGGCCAGTCCGCTGGTGACGACGAAGCCGGCCTGTACCAGCTCGGCGGCGAAGGCGCCGGCATCGGCGAGGCCGGTGGCGCTCGGCTTGCGGCTGCCGACCACCGCCAGCTGCGGCTCCTGCAGCACCTCGACGCTGCCCTGCACGTAGAGCCACGGCGGCGGGTCGGCAATCTCGCGCAGCAGCGCCGGGTAGGCCGGGTCGGCGAGATGCAACAGACGCGCGTCGTTGCCGCGCAGCCAGCGCATGTCAGCGCTCACTTCACGGGCGACCTCGCTGGCATTGCCGCGCACCTGCCAGTCGCGCAGCCGCTGCCGCGCGGTGTCGGCAAGTCGTTGCACCGGCCATTGCGCCGCCGGCATCGACAGCCAGCGGTCAACCTCCGCCGCCGGGTCGGCCGCCAGCCACTGGCGCGCCTGCGCGGCGTTCAGGCCGAGGCGGTGCAGCAGCAGCCAGTGGAATTCGGGAGTGGGGTCGGGAGTGGCGCTCATCCGTGGCGCTCCAGGTTCGTCCGTGGGAAGTATCAGCCGCCGAAACGACAGGGGCCGCATCGTGCGGCCCCTGTCGTCTGTCGTGCAAGCCCCGGTCAGGGGTTGCGGATGCGGTCGCCGACCTTCAGCGGCCGCTCGGCGCGCATCACCAGACCGTAGCTGACGCGGTCGAAGGTGCGGAACACCATCAGCAGGCCGGCGCGGAAGTCGGGCGTCTTGACCAGATCGCCGGTGACCGGATCGCGCACCGTCTCGCCGGATTTGTAGATCGCCAGCAGGTTGCCTTCCTCCAGACCGTCGCGCTCGCCCTTGTTGATGACGACGACGTTCATGCGGCCGACCTGATTGACGCCGCCCTCGACCGACAGCACGAAGCCGTTGATCTCCCCGGCCGGCGCGCTCGGGAAGAAGTTGGCGTTGATCTGCCGCTCCTCTTCGACCAGCAGGCGGTCGCCGCGGCGCACCTCCTCGGTGGATCGGTTCAGTATCAGCGTGGCGACGTCGCCTTCGCGGGCCAGCAACTTGGCGGTGCCGATATCGCGCGCCTGGATGCCGAGCAGCTCGCCGCTCTCCGGATCGACGAAGGCCTCGCCGCGGCGGAAGACGCCGAACGACTGCTCACCCGACGGGAAGTTGCCGCGACCGTAGATCTCGTCGCCAGCACCCGTGATGATGTGCCCCTCCTTGCCGGTAAGCACGTACGGAGCACCCTCCAGCACACCCTGACCGACGATGCGGCCGCGGTTCAGGAACGGGTTGACCGCCTCCAGCGGAATCGCCGGAATGGCCTGGTCGATCGGGGTCGCGCGAACGCGCGGATCGAGCTTGACGTCGCCGCCGCGGTTCAGCACCAGCCGCGGCTGGCCGTTGTGGTAGACCAAGTGGAGCCGGTCACCGGGGTAGATCAGGTGCGGGTTCTCGATCTGCGGGTTGACCTGCCACAGCTCGGGCCAGCGCCACGGGCTCTCCAGGAAGATGTTCGAGATGTCCCACAGCGTGTCGCCCTTCTTGACGACGTAGACCTCGGGGTGACCCTGACGCAGCGACAACACGTCTCCAGCGACGGCGCTCACCACCAGCCCGACGGCCAGCAGCGCCCCCAGCAACAGCTTTCTCATAGCTCCATTTCCTTTTTAGAGGGTCCGTGGGAGACCCGACCAACGGGTCGGCGGAGACCCGCAAAGAGACCCGCAAATTCGGCGAATCGGCCCGCTCCGATGGCGGGCAACGCTGCCGGATCGGGGCATCCACGGCGGCAACCTGTATACTATAGCAGCGGTTTTGCACCCCGCCGGCGCGGGTGCCGATTTGCAAACTCGTTCGCTTTCATCACTTTAGTAACCGTTCTTCAATCCGCGTGGAAGTAATTCACAAACCGCGATGGCCAAACTGACGATTCTCGAATTTCCCGACCCCCGCCTGCGCACCGCGGCCAAGCCGGTGACGGCGGTCGACCAGCGCATTCGCACGCTGGTCGACGACATGCTCGAGACCATGTACGACGCCCCCGGTATCGGCCTGGCCGCCACGCAGGTCGACGTCCATGAGCAGGTGATCGTCATCGACATCAGCGAGGAGAAGAACCAGCCGCAGGTCTTCATCAACCCGCGCATCGAGGTGCTCGGCGACACCGAGCAGTGCTACGACGAGGGCTGCCTGTCGGTGCCCGGCTTCTACGAGACCGTCTACCGCCCCGACCGCATCCGCGTGCATGCGCAGGGCCGCGACGGCAACCCGTTCACGCTCGAACCGGACGGGCTGCTGGCGATCTGCATCCAGCACGAGATCGATCACCTGAAGGGCAAGCTGTTCGTCGACTACCTGTCGCCGCTGAAGCGCGACCGCATCCGCAAGAAGCTGGAAAAGCAGCAGCGCCACTCCGCCTGACAGGCCCCTCCCAGATGATCGACCGCCCCCTGCGCCTGGTTTTCGCCGGCACCCCCGATTTCGCCGCCGCCCACCTGCGCGCGCTGCTGGACTGGCCCGGCTGCGAGGTCATCGCCGTCTACACGCAGCCGGACCGGCAGGCCGGGCGCGGCAAGAAGCTGGCGGCGAGCCCGGTCAAGCAGCTCGCGACCGAACACGGGCTGCCGGCCCACCAGCCATTGAAGCTGCGCGACGAGGCCGCGCAGGCCGAACTGCGGGCGCTGGCGCCGGATGTCATGGTCGTCGTCGCCTACGGCCTGATCCTGCCGGCCGCCGTGCTGGCCATCCCGCACCTCGGTTGCATCAACGTCCATGCCTCGCTGCTGCCGCGCTGGCGCGGCGCGGCGCCGATCCAGCGTGCGATCGAGGCCGGCGATGAAGAGAGCGGCGTCACCATCATGCAGATGGATGTCGGCCTCGATACCGGGCCGATGCTGGCCACCGCGCGCTGCCCGATCGCGCCGGACGAAACCGGCGGCTCGCTGCACGACAAGCTGGCCGAACTCGGCGCACCGGCGCTGCTGCGGACGCTGGCCGACCTCGCCGCCGGCCGCACCCGACCGGAAGCGCAGGACGACAACCTCGCCCCCGACTCCGCGAAGTACGCCAGCAAACTCGACAAGAGCGAGGCGGCCATCGACTGGCGCCAGCCGGCGGCCGTCATCGAGCGCCGCATCCGCGCTTTCAATCCGTTCCCGGTCTGCTTCGGCGAGATCGACGGCACCCGCGTGAAGGTGTTGAAGGCCGCCGTCGTCGAGGGCCGCGGCGAACCGGGCGAGCTGCTGGCCGACGGCGGCATCCGCGTCGCCTGTGGTGAGCACTCGCTATCGCTGCTGGAGTTGCAACTGCCGGGCGGTCGCGCGCTGCCAGTGCGCGACATCCTCAACGGCCACGCCGCGCTGTTCGCGCCCGGCAACCACTTCGACCTGCCGACAGGTGACCTCTCTTGAGCAACGACTGCCGCGCCGCCGCCGCGCGCGCGCTGGCTGCGGTCTGCAGCGACGGCCAGTCGCTCGGCCGCGCGCTGGCGCGCTGCGAGCGCGACGTGCTGCCACGCGACCGCGCGCTGCTGCGCGAACTCTGCTACGGCACGCTGCGCCAGCACCCGCGCCTCGACGCGCTGATCCAGCCACTGCTGCAGAAGCCGTTCAAACCGAAGGATGACGACCTGCGCCAGCTGCTGCTGGTCGGCGCCTACCAGCTGTTCCACTCGCGTATTCCGGACCACGCTGCGCTGGCGGCGACGGTCGAGGCGACGCGCACGCTCGGCAAGGGCTGGGCCTCGGGGCTGACCAACGGCGTGCTGCGCAACCTGCAGCGGCGTTATGCGCAGCTGGTCGACAAGCTGCCGCCGGCCGCGCGCGACGCCCACCCCGACTGGCTGTGGCGACAACTGCGCGCGGCGTGGCCTGAACAGGCCGATGCCATCGTCGCCGCCGGCAACGACTACCCGCCGATGTGCCTGCGCGCGAATCTCCGCCACGGCAGCCGCGACGACTATCTGAACGCGCTGCGCGCCGCCGGCATCGAGGCATCGCCGTGCAAACTGGCGAGCGAGGGGCTGCGGCTGGCGCAGGCGGTCGACGTCGACCAGCTGCCCGGCTTCGCCGACGGCCACGTCAGCGTGCAGGACGAGGCGGCGCAGCTGGCCGCGCGGCTGCTCGATCCGCAGCCGGGCGAGCGCATTCTCGACGCCTGCGCCGCGCCCGGCGGCAAGACCGGCCATCTGCTCGAACTGCAGCCGCAGCTGGCCGAGCTGATCGCGCTCGACAGCGACGCCGAGCGGCTGGAGCGCGTCGCCGACAACCTGCGCCGGCTGCAACTCGATGCGCAGCTGCTGCTCGGCGACGCGGCGACACCGGGCGACTGGTTCGACGGCCGTCCGTTCGACCGCATCCTGCTCGACGCGCCGTGCTCCGGCACCGGCGTCATCCGCCGCCACCCCGACATCAAGGTGCTGCGCTCGGCCGCCGACATCGACGCGCTGGCGCAGCTGCAGGGCGAGCTGCTGCGCGCGCTGTGGCCGCTGCTGAAACCGGGCGGCACGCTGCTCTACGTCACCTGCTCGATACTGCCGGCGGAGAACCGCGACGTGGTCGCGGCGTTTCTGGCGGAGACAACCGATGCGGTGAACGCTCCGATCGAAGCGGGATGGGGCATTGCGCAGAGCGTTGGCCGGCAGCTGTTGCCTACGCCGGACGGCTGCGATGGTTTTTACTACGCACGAATAAGAAAAGCCGGCTGAACTGGCACTCAAGGAACTCGACACAACGCCGGAAGCAGCGCGTGCCGTGAAGGCTTCCAGCAGCGTCGGAGACAGGATGTCTCCGACGCAGGTTACAGGGATGTACTTGCACCGGTGCTGGAAGCCTTCACGGCATGGGCTGCTCGCTCCGACGTCTCCATAAAGAGCACGACATGAAAATCATCATCCTCGGCGCCGGCCAGGTCGGCGGCACGCTGGCGGAGAACCTGGCCAGCGAGCAGAACGACATCACCGTCGTCGACACCGACGCCGAGCGGCTGCGCGCGCTGCAGGACCGGCTCGACATCGGCACCGTCAACGGCCACGCCTCGCACCCGGACGTGCTGCGCCGCGCCGGCGCCGACGACGCCGACATGCTGATCGCCGTGACCAGCAGCGACGAGATCAACATGATCGCCTGCGAAGTGGCGCACCGGCTGTTCCGCACGCCGACCAAGATCTCGCGCGTGCGCGCCGCCGCCTACGTCAGCCACGACGAGCTGTTCGCGCCGGAGGCGCTGCCGATCGACGTGCTGATCGCGCCCGAGCAGCTGGTCACCAAATACATCGGCCGCCTGCTCGACTACCCCGGCGCGCTGCAGGTGCTCGACTTCGCCGACGGTCTGGTGCAGCTGGTCGCCGTGCGCGCCTACTACGGCGGCCCGATGGTCGGCCGCGCGCTGCGCGACATCCCGCGCCACATGCCCGGCGTCGACACCCGCGTCGCCGCGATCTTCCGCCGCAACCGGCCGATCATTCCGGAGGGCGACACCGTCGTCGAGGTCGACGACGAGGTGTTCTTCATCGCGCCGTCCGAACACATCCTGCCGGTGATGCGCGAGCTGCGCCGGCTCGACAGCAACTACCGCCGCATCATCATCGCCGGCGGCGGCAACATCGGCGAGCGGCTGGCCAGCCGCATCGAGGGGCGCTACCAGGTCAAGCTGATCGAGCGCAGCCTGGCGCGCTGCAAGCAGATCTCCGAGCGGCTCGACCGCACCGTGGTGCTGAACGGCTCGGCCTCCGACCGCGACCTGCTGCTCGGCGAGAACATCGCCGACACCGACGTCTTCTGCGCACTGACCAACGACGACGAGGCCAACATCATGTCGTCGCTGCTGGCCAAGCGGCTCGGCGCCAAGAAGGTCATCACGCTGATCACCAACCCGGCCTACGTCGATCTGGTGCAGGGCGGCGAGATCGACATCGCCGTGTCGCCGCAGCTGATCACCATCGGCAGCCTGCTGACCCACGTCCGCCGCGGCGACATCAGCAACGTCCACTCGCTGCGCCGCGGCGCCGCCGAGGCGATCGAACTGATCGCCCACGGTGACAACCGCTCATCAAAGGTGGTCGGTCGGCGCATCGACGAAATCAAATTGCCGGAGGGGGTGACGATCGGCGCCGTCGTGCGCGGCAAGGAGGTGCTGATCGCCCACGGCAAGGTCGTCATCGAGTCGGGCGACCACGTCATCCTGTTCCTGGTCGACAAGTCGCGGATCAAGCAGGTCGAGCGGTTGTTCCAGGTCGGGTTCGGCTTCTTCTGAAAGACCTCCCCGCACGTCGGAACGGATTTGAACTGTTCGCTCCGATTTTCCTTTTCCTGCCTGCTATTGCGACACGGTTCTCATATTCGGCATTAGCTACGTCTCGCGGTTTTACTGTCGACTTAACTTCATGCTCAATAGCCCGGACCTGATGTCGGTCGCAGGCCAGCTGTAAGCCTGCCCACTCTGCGCCGCGCCGTTCATTTCCGGGACACCGGGCTGCCCATGGGCAGCCCCTGAAAAGCACCCAAAAACAGACTGGCGATCCATGCGGCATTTCAAGCCCGAGCACGAGCTGGCGATTTACGTCGTCCTGGCGGCCGTTTCCGCGGCGCTGCTCGCCTTCAGCGGTCTGCTGGACCATCTGGCTCCGCGCGCCGGGCTGGCCGGCCCGCTGCTGTTTGGCGCACTGCTGTTCAGTGTGCTGCTCTGCTTCTCCTATCTGCGCCGCAGCTACCTCTATCACCACGAAACCTTCGCCCGCCAGCTGGCCGAGCGCGAGCTGGAGAAGCTGTCGCTGGCGGTCGAGCAGAGCCCGGCCGGCGTCACGCTGATGACGGCGGACTGGGAGATCGAGTACGTCAACCCGAAGTTCTGCGACACCGCCGACTATTCGCGCGAACAGCTGCTCGGCCAGCGCCTGCTGCCACTGCTCGGCAACAAACTGCCGCGCGCGCAGCAGGACGAGATCGTACAGACGCTGGCGCGCGGCGAGGTGTGGCAGGGCGAGCTGACGTTCCAGCGCCGCCGCGGCGGCACCGCCTTCACCGATGCCAGCCTGAGCCCGATCGTCGACCGCAGCGGTCGGCTGCTGCACATCATGGGGCTGATGGAGGACATTTCAGACCGCGTCGCCTACCGCGATCACCTGTTCCGCCAGGCCAACTACGACCGCCTGACCGGGCTGCCGAACCGCGCGCTGGCGATCGACCGGCTGCAACAGGCGATCAACAGCGCCGAGCGCCACAACCGCTCGATCACGCTGCTGCTGGTCGACCTCGACCGCTTCAAGATGATCAACGACACGCTCGGCCACCACTACGGCGACGACCTGCTGCAGGAGGCGGCGAAGCGGCTGCAGATCTGCGTGCGCGACGAGGACACCGTGGCGCGGCTCGGCGGCGACGAGTTCCTGATCATTCTGGTCAACCAGCGCAGCGGCAGCGATGCCACCGTCGTCGCCAACAAGGTGATCGACGAGATCGACAAGCCGTTCTACGTCGACGACCGCGAGCTGAACGTCACCGCCAGCGTCGGCGTCACCGTCTACCCGAACGATGGCGGCACCAGCTCCGAGCTGCTGCGCAACGCCGAGACGGCGATGCACACCGCCAAGCAGCGCGGCCAGAACACCTACTACTTCTTCACCCCGGAGATGAACCGGGTCGCGCTGGAGCGCTTCAACATCGAGACGCAGCTGCGCCACGCCGTCAAACGCGGCGAGCTGCAGCTCTACTACCAGCCGCTGATCGAACTGGTCAGCGACCGCGTGATCGGCGCCGAAGTGCTGCTGCGCTGGAACAACCCCGAACTCGGCAGCGTGCCGCCGGACCGCTTCATCCCGGTGGCCGAGGAGAGCGGGCTGATCCTGCCGATCGGCCAGTGGCTGCTGTTCGAGGCGTGCCGGCAGGCGGCGCTGTGGCAGCGCGACGGCCAGCCGTTCCGCATCGCCGTCAACATCTCCACGCGCCAGTTCGTCGGCTCGTCGATCGTCAACGCGGTGGAGAAGGCGCTCGGCAGCACCGGCCTCGATCCGTCGGTGCTGGAGCTGGAGCTGACCGAAGGGCTGCTGCTCGGCGACGCACCGCAGACGCGGCGCGCGCTGGAGCGGCTGAAGAAGCTCGGCGTGCGGCTGTCGCTCGACGATTTCGGCACCGGCTACTCATCGCTGTCGTACCTGCGCCGCTACGATTTCGACACGCTGAAGGTCGACCGCAGTTTCATCCAGGACGTCGAGACCAAGCCGGAGGCGACCGCGCTGGTGCGCGCCATCATCGCGATGGCGCACAGCCTCGGCATGGAGGTGATCGGCGAGGGGGTCGAGAGCGCGACGCAGGTCGAGTTCCTGCGCCAGCGCGGCGGCCACATCGCACAGGGGTTCTACTATTCGCGACCGCTGCCGGCCGAGCAGTTCCAGCTCTGGCTGCAGTCCTACCGCGCCCAGCTCAGCAGCACGCGCCAGCAGATGCGCCCGGTCGAGCCGCCGAAGAAGCTGAACTGATCGCGGCGGCTGGCGAACCCGCCGGCAACGAAGCCACCACCGTGGAAATAGCGAATGACGTCGTCGGCATCGACGGTGTCGACGCCCGCGCCACTGCCTTCATTTATAGGGTCTCGGCACGCCGGCCGGCTGGTGGCGGAAGCGCTTGTATTCCCACTGGTACTGCACCAGATCCATGCGCGCGCAGGCCTCGACGCTGCGGTTCAGCCCGTCCAGCGATTCGGCCAGGTCGGTGCTGTAGAGCAGCGGGTCGGCCTCGCGGATCAGCAGCCGGTAGCGGCGGCCGTCGCGCAGCGCGCTGATGGTGACGGCGCGCGCGCCGGTGCGCTGCACCAGATTCGAGATCAGCGTCATCGTCAGCGCCGGCGTGCCGAAGAACGGCGCGAACTCGGCACCGGCCTGCTTCGGCTCCTGATCCGGCAGCACGCCGACCGCGCCGCCGTTCTTCAGCGTTTTCAGCAGCGCGCGCACGCCGCTGGCATCGGCCGGCACCAGCGTCGCGCCATCCTGCTGGCGCACCCGGTGCACCAGCGCGTCGAGGCCGGGGTTGTTGCGGTTGGGCAGGTACATCGAGGTGATGCCGTAGCGACGGCCGAGATAGCGGCCGACCAGCTCCCAGTTGCCGATGTGCGGACCGAGCACGACGACACCGCGCCCGCTGGCCAGCGCCTCGTCGATCAGCTCGTCGCCGTCGACCTGCGTCACCAGCGCCTGCAACCGCGCCGGCGAGGCGAACCAGACGTGCAGCAGCGCCAGCGCGTTGCGGCCGAATTCGAGCAGCCGGCGGTGAGCGAGCCGCGCACGCTCGGCGTCGGAAAGTTCGGGCAGGCAGCGCTTCAGGTTGTACTCGGTGGTCGAACGCGCGCGCGCGCGCAGCAGCCACAGGCTGCGGCCGACCAGCGCCCCCAGCGGCAGCAGCAGCGCCAGCGGCAGCCGGCCGATCCACGGCAGCAGCGCCGTCGCCAATCGCAGCGCCGGTGAGGTGCGCGCGCCGCCGGTGCTTTCGGGGGAGGAGGTGTCGGTATCGTTCAACGGCGCTATGCCTGTGCCGGTTACAAAGGGCGGCATTGTAGAAGATCGAGGCAAATCGCGGGGCGGCGATCGGCGGCGGCGCTGTCCGGGCGCAGGCGCGCGGGTATAATCGCCGCCTTCGTTTTTCCGCGGTCGCCGCGCAGAACTCGCCAGCGACCCGACACAGGAAGCCCGCTCCGTGAGCACACCCGACATCACCACCTTCCAGGGGCTGATCCTCGCCCTGCAACAGTTCTGGGCCGAGCAGGGCTGCGTCGTGCTGCAGCCGCTCGACATGGAGGTCGGCGCCGGCACCTTCCACCCCGGCACCTTCCTCCGCGCGATCGGCCCCGAGACCTGGAACGCCGCCTACGTGCAGCCGAGCCGGCGCCCGGCCGACGGCCGCTACGGCGAGAACCCGAACCGGCTGCAGCACTACTACCAGTTCCAGGTGGTGATGAAGCCGTCGCCGGACGACATCATCGATCTCTATCTCGAATCGCTGAAGCGGCTCGGTTTCGATCCGCTGGTGCACGACATCCGCTTCGTCGAGGACAACTGGGAATCGCCGACGCTCGGCGCCTGGGGCCTCGGCTGGGAGGTGTGGCTGAACGGCATGGAGGTGACGCAGTTCACCTACTTCCAGCAGGTCGGCGGCATCGAGTGCTACCCGGTCACCGGCGAGATCACCTACGGCCTCGAACGGCTGGCGATGTACATCCAGGGCGTCAACAGCGTCTACGGCCTGGTGTGGACGCGCAGCCCGAACGGTGACGTCGTCACCTACGGCGACGTGTTCCACCAGAACGAGGTGGAGATGTCGCGCTACAACTTCGAGGAGGCCAACGTCGAGAAGCTGTTCGACCTGTTCGACTACTTCGAGGCCGAGAGCCAGAAGCTGATCGCCAAAGGACTGCCGCTGCCGGCCTACGAGATGGTCATGAAGGCGTCGCACTCGTTCAACCTGCTCGACGCGCGCAAGGCGATCTCGGTCACCGAGCGCCAGCGCTTCATCCTGCGCGTGCGCGCACTGGCGCGCGCGGTGGCGCAGGCCTACTTCGACGCGCGCCTCGCGCTCGGCTTCCCGCTGGCGCCCGCGGCATTGCGCGACGAAGTGATCAAGCTCGAAGAGCAGAAGAAAGCCGACGCCGAAAAGAAACAAGGAGCCGCGTAAATGTCGTCCCCGTTCCTCGTCGAGATCGGCACCGAAGAGCTGCCGCCGAAAGCGCTGAAAGCACTGCACGACAGCTTCCGCGACGGTATCGAGGCCGGCCTTCGCGCCGCCAACATCGGCTTCGGCCGCCTGCACCCGTTCGCCGCGCCGCGCCGTCTCGCCGTGCTGGTCGAAAACCTCGAAGCGCGCCAGCCCGACCAGCAGATCGAAAAGCTCGGTCCCAATGTCGCCAACGCGTTTGGTGCGGATGGCAAGCCGACCAAGGCGGCCGAAGGTTTCGCCAAGAGCTGCGGCGTCGACTTCGACCAGCTCGGCCGTGTCGACACCGACAAGGGCGAGCGCCTCGTCTATCGCGCCACGCAACCGGGCAAGGCCTCGACCGAACTGCTGCCGCAAATCGTCAGCGACGCACTGAACCAGCTGCCGATTCCGAAGCGGATGCGCTGGGGCGCGCGCCGCGCCGAGTTCGTGCGGCCGGTGCACTGGCTGGTGATGCTGTACGGCAGCGACGTCATCGACTGCGAAATCCTCGACGTGAAATCGGGACGCGACACGCGCGGCCACCGCTTCCACGCCAACCGTTCGTTCGCACTGAAAAACGCCGCCGACTACCAGCTGACGCTGGAGAACGAGGCGCGCGTCATCGCCGATTTCAGCGAGCGTCGCGGGCGCATTCGCGCGCAGGTCGAAACGCTTGGCAAGACGCTGAACGGCGTCGCCGTCATCGACGAGGATCTGCTCGACGAAGTGACCGGTCTGGTCGAATGGCCGGTGGCGCTGGCCGGCTCGTTCGAGGAGCGCTTCCTGACAGTGCCGCAGGAGGCGCTGGTCTCGTCGATGAAGGAGCACCAGAAGTATTTCCACGTCGTCGATGCCAGTGGAAAACTGCTGCCGCACTTCATCACCGTCTCCAACATCGACAGCGCCGATCCGCAGCAAGTGATCGCCGGCAACGAGCGCGTCATTCGTCCGCGCCTGTCCGACGCCGCCTTCTTCTTCGAAACCGACCTGAAGACACCGCTGGCACAGCGTCGCGAGAAACTGAAAAGCGTCGTGTTCCAGGAGAAGCTCGGCACCGTCCACGACAAGAGCGAGCGCATCGCGCAGCTGGCGGCGTGGATCGCGCAGCGCATCGGCGGCGATGCCGACTGGGCGACGCGCGCCGGCAGGCTGTGCAAGGCCGATCTGGTCAGCGCGATGGTCGGCGAGTTCGACGACATGCAGGGCATCGCCGGCCGCTACTACGCCAGACATGAAGGCGAGCCCGATGAAGTCGCCGAAGCACTGCGCGAGCACTACCAGCCGCGCTTCGCCGGCGACGAGCTGCCGCACACGCTGACCGGCGTCGCAGTCGCGCTGGCCGACCGCCTCGACACGCTGGTCGGCATCTTCGGCATCGGCCAGCCGCCGACCGGCTCCCGGGATCCGTTCGCGCTGCGTCGCGCCGCGCTCGGCGTGCTGCGGCTGATCGTCGAGAAGGGCTTCGACCTCGACCTGCGCGACGCGCTGGCACAGGCGCAGGCCGGCTACGCGCAACAGAACCCGAAACTGGCCGGCAATGCCAGACTGGTCGACGACGTGCTCGGCTACATGGTCGAGCGCTTCCGCGCCTGGTTCGAGGATGAAAGGATTCCGGTCGAGGTGTTCTTCGCCGTCGCCGCCAAGAATCTCAGCAATCCGCTCGACATCAACCAGCGCGTGCACGCCGTGCACGCCTTCTCGCAACTGCCGGAAGCGCAGGCGCTGGCCGCCGCCAACAAGCGCGTCTCCAACCTGCTGGCGAAGCAGGGCGATGCCGCGCTGCCATCGCTCGACATGAAGCTGCTGAAAGAACCGGCCGAAATGGCGCTCGGCATGCAGATCTGCGAGCTGGCGCAGAAGGCGATGCCGCTGCTGGCGCAGCGCCGCTATCGCGAGGGGCTGGAACAGTTGGCGGGATTGCGCGCGTCGGTCGACAGATTCTTCGACGACGTGATGGTGATGGTCGACGACGAGGCGCTGCGCAACAACCGCCTCGCGCTGCTGTCGATGCTGCGCGGGCTGTTCCTCGAAGTGGCCGACATCTCGCTGCTGGCGCCGGCGAAGTGAGAAAACTGCTGCTCACGCTGCGCACCGCGCTGTTCTACGTCCCCTACGCGCTGGCAACGGGCTGGTTCAGCATCACCGGCGTTCTGTTCACCAGCTGGCTGCCCATCGGCGTGCGCATCCGCTACCTCGGGCTGTGGAACCATTTCACGCTGTACTGGCTGTGGCTGACCTGCGGCGTCCGCTTCGAGGTGCGCGGCCGCGACAACCTGCCGGCTGGCCCGTGCGTGCTGCTCTCCAAGCACCAGAGCCAGTGGGAGACCTTCTACCTGCAGGTCGCCAAGACGCCGGTGGCGACGGTGTTGAAGAAGGAGCTGCTCGCCGTGCCGTTCTTCGGCTGGGGGCTGAAGCTGCTCGAACCGATCGCCATCGACCGCTCGAACCCGAAACAGGCGCTGCGCTCGATCCAGGAGCAGGGGCTGGCGCGGCTGCGGCAGGGGCGCAGCGTCATCATCTTTCCGGAGGGGACGCGCACGCAGCCCGGGCAGGCCGGCAACTACGCCCGTAGCGGCGCCGAGCTGGCGGTTCGCGCCGGCGTGCCGATCGTGCCGGTGGCGCACAATGCCGGCCTCTACTGGCCGACCCGCCGTTTCCTGAAATTTCCCGGCACCGTGCAGGTGGTGTTCGGCACACCGATCGACACCAGCGGTGGCGATTCGCGCGCCCTGACCGAGCAGGTCAGGCAGTGGATCGAAACGCAGGTCGCCACCATGCCCGGCGGCGCCGGCGCGCAAACTGGCAGCCCGCGAGAGTGAGCGTCTATAGTTGAGCGCCACCTCCGCCGACCGCGCCGGGCCTCCCCGCCCGAATGGCGCGTGCGGGCGGCACCACGGACGGGAGCGGCAGGCAGCGCCGCGGTGCGCGATCGGCCGGATCGCCGACCCTCGGAGCTGAACGTCCATGTCGCGTCCCAAACCGGCCCAGCCGGCCGCACCCACCGACCACCCGCTGAACCAGCGCTATCTGGCACTGGCGCGCAACTGGTCACTGTGGAGCGTGCCGCTCGACCAGGCGCTGCAGCTGATCACCCGTGCCGTCGCCCACGCCATGCCGGTCGCCCGCGCCAGCGCCTGGTGCTACAGCGACGACCGTCACAGCATCACGCTGCGCCAGCTCTACGACCGCGGCGTCGACGCCTTCAGCCACGGCACCGAGCTGCGCCAGCAGAACTACCCGCGCTACTTCGAACAGCTGCATCAGGCGCGCATCATCGACGCCGCCGACCTCGCCACCGACCCGCGCACCACCGAACTTCACACCGACTACGCCACGCCGAACCGGATCGGCGCGCTGCTCGACGTGCCACTGCGACGCGGCGGCCAGCTCTGGGGCGTGCTCAGCATCGAGCACGTCGGCGGATCGCGCAGCTGGAGCGACAGCGAACGCTGGTTCGCGGTCTCCGTCGCCGACCTGATCTCGCAGCTGCTCACCTACGACGCCATGCGCGCCAGCGAACAGCGGCTGCGTTTCCTCGGTGACCACCTGCCGGTCGGCGTGCTGCGCACCAACACCGAGGGCGACTGCCTCTACGTCAACCCGCAGTGGTGCGAGCTGACCGGGCAGACGCCGGCGCAGTCGATAGGGCGCGACTGGCTGGAAACACTGCACCCCGAAGACCGGTCGCGCGTGTTCGACGACCTGATGGTCGCCCTCAGCGACGACAGCCATGCGCCGCTGCACGTCAGCGAGTGCCGGCTGCAGGGGGCGCAGACGCGCTGGCTCGCCTACCGCTGGGTGATCGAACGCGACGAACTGGACATGCCGATCGGCGCGATCGGCACCTTCACCGACATCACCACCGAGCGCGAATCGCGGCGCCGGCTGCAGGAGAACGAGCAGCGCTACCGCGCGCTGTTCGAGAACTCCGGCGATGCGGTCCTGCTGATGCGCGGCGACCGCTTCATCGACTGCAACCAGGCCAGCGAATCGCTGTTCGGCGCCAGTCACGAGCAGATTCTGCGCTCGACGCCGATGGACTTCTCGCCGACCTGGCAGCTCGACGGCAGCACCTCGCTGGAGAGCGCGCAGCACCGCATCGCGGCGGCGCTGACCGGCGAGCGCCAGCACTTCGAATGGATGCACCGGCGCGCCGACGGCTCCGACTTCCTGGCCGAAGTGACGCTGAACTGCATCGAACTCGACGACGGCCCGCTGCTGCTGGCCGCCGTGCGCGACGTCAGCGAGCGCCGCAGCGCCGAGCAAGCGCTGGCGCGCAGCTACCAGCGCGTCAGCTGGATCAACCGGCTGTCGCAGGAACTGCACCAGCAGCGCGACCTGCTGCAGGTCGCCGACACCGCGCTGACGATGCTCGGCGAGCGGATACAGGCGCCGCTGCTGCGCTTCGCCAGCCGCGACGGCGACCGCCTGGTGCAGATCACCGAGCGCGGCGAGCTGGCCGGCCGGCTGGCGCCGATCGACGTCGACGCCACCATCCTGCCGGGCTTCATGGACGGCCAGATCACCTACCTCGACGTCGGGACCGAACTGGAACTGGCGCAGGACCAGCGCGCGGCGGCGCTGGCGCTCGGCCTGACCAACTACATCGTCATGATGCTGGTCGACAGCGGCCGCCTGCTCGGCTGCGTCTCGGTCGGCTTCGGCGACCCGGCGCTGACGAGCCGCATCGAGACCGAGGATCTGCGCGCCTTCGCCAACACGCTGACGCTGGCGCTGGCCAACCTGCACCACCTGCACGAGATCGAATACCGCGCCGAACACGACAGCCTGACCGACCTGCCCAACCGCAGCCTGCTGCACCGCGAGCTGGCGCCGGCGATCGAGGCCGGGCAGCCGCTGGCGCTGATGCTGCTCGACCTCGACCGCTTCAAGGAGGTCAACGACGCGCTCGGTCACCCGATCGGCGACCGCCTGCTGTGCCGGGTCGGGCCGCGGCTGGCCGAAACGCTGGAGGGCACCTCGCATCTGCTGTGCCGGCTCGGCGGCGACGAGTTCGCCGTGCTGGTGCACGACCTCACGCCGGCGCAGGCGCTCGACACGGCGCGCGCGCTGCAGCGCGCCACGCAGCAGCCGTTCGATCTCGACGGCATGTCACTGCAGATCGGCACCAGCGTCGGCGTCGCGTTCGCGCCGGAGCACGGCCGCAACAGCCACGAACTGCTGCGCGCCGCCGACGTGGCGATGTACAACGCCAAGCGCAACGGCCTCGGTGTCGCCGTCTACAGCACCGCCATCGACACCAACACGCCGGAGCGACTGGCGCTGATCGCCGAACTGCACGAGGCGATCCGCGGCGGCGGTCTGGTGCTGCACTACCAGCCGAAGATCGCGCTCGGCGACCGCCGTGTCATCGGTTTCGAGGCGCTGGTGCGCTGGCAGCATCCGCGCCTGGGCCTGCTGGCGCCGGGCGCCTTCGTGCCATTCGCCGAAGTCAGCGACGCCATTCACGCACTGACCTACGAGGTGCTGCGCCAGAGCCTGCTGCAGCAGCGCCGCTGGCGCAGCGCCGGCCTGCCGGCGGCGATCGCCGTCAACCTGTCGGCGCGCAACCTGGCGCAGGGCGATTTCTTCGAGCAGCTGCAACGGCTGCTGACCGAGACCGGGGCCGACCCGACGCTGCTCGAACTGGAGATCACCGAAACCTCGCTGCTGCACGACCCGCGCGGCGCGGCGCAGCTGCTCGGCCGCATCGCCGAACTCGGCGTGCAGCTGTCGATCGACGATTTCGGCACCGGCTACTCGTCGCTCGCCTACCTGCGGCGGCTGCCGATCCACGCGCTGAAGATCGACCGCACCTTCGTGCACGAACTGGCGCAGAACGAACAGGACGCGGTGATCGTCCGCTCCACCATCGCGCTGGCGCACAACCTGAATCTGAAAGTGGTGGCGGAGGGGGTCGAGGATGCCGCCACGCTCGATCAGCTGCGCGAGATGGGTTGCGATCTGGCGCAGGGCTTCCACATCAGCCGGCCGCAACCGGCCACCGCCATCGAGGTCTGGCTGAACCAGTACCCCTGAATCTTCGAACCACCACCCGGCGCGCCGGAATGGCGCGTCGCCGCGGAGTTTTTGCACGTGAAAATCGACGGTTTCCTGCTGGCGATGATCGGCGCCATCGCGCTGGCCTTCATCGCTCCCGACATCGGCGCGCGCAGCGGCCCGCTGCGACTCGATCTGATCACCACCTGGGGCATCGGCCTGATCTTCTTCTTCCACGGCGCCGGCATGTCGCGCGCGGCGCTGCACAACGGCGTGCGCAACTGGCGGCTGCACGGCGTCGTGCAGGGCACCACCTTCGTGCTGTTCCCGCTGCTCGGCTTCGCGCTCTACTTCGCCACCTCGACACTGTTCGACCCCGACCTGCGCCTCGGCCTGTTCTTCCTGTGCGCAATCTCGTCGACGATCTCGTCGTCGGTGGCACTGACCGGCATGGCGCGCGGCAACGTGCCCGCCGCCATCTTCAACGCCACGCTGTCGGGGCTGATCGGCATGGTGGTGACGCCGCTGCTGGTCGGCGCCATCGTCGTGTCGTCGAGCCACCAGATCGACCTGCTCGACTCGATGCTCGACATCTTCAGGACGCTGCTGCTGCCGTTCGCACTCGGCCAGCTGCTGCGACCGCTGCTGATGATGCCGATCGCGCGCCACAAGATCTGGGTGACGCGGCTCGACCGCACCATCATCGTGCTGATCATCTACCTGTCGTTCTGCGACAGCGTCGTCGCTGGCGTCTGGCGCGAGCAGAGCGTGCTGCAGCTGCTGGCACTGCTCGCGCTGGTACTGGTGCTGCTGGCGATCGCGCTGTCGACGATGGGCTGGTTCGGCCGCCGCTTCCGCTTCAGCGCCGAGGACACCGTCGCGATGCAGTTCTGCGGCTCGCAGAAGAGCCTCGCCAACGGCGCGCCGATCGCGCAGATCCTGTTCGCCGGCCACCCCGGCCTCGGCCTGATCCTGCTGCCGCTGATCCTCTACCACCAGACGCAGCTGATCGTCTGCACGCTGCTGGCGCAGCGCTACGCCGCGCGCACCCTCGATGAATGAAACGGCGGTTGGCGGCCACGGAAGGCCGGCTCGCGAATCAGGCCTAAGCCTGATTCGGCGTGAGCAAAGTCCGGGCCTGTGCCGGGCTTTGCGGTGGAGGAAAAAGCCAGGACGGCTTTTTCCGAGGAGATGAATGTGCGCAAGAAAAAGATTCACAGCGAAACCGATGCGTGGGGCGCGATCGAGGTATTCGATCGCGGCGACGAACGCTTCCTGTCGTTCGGCGATGGCGACGAGCAGAGCTGCATCGTGCGCGCGACGCCGCACATCCCGCCGCTCGACTACATCCGCGCGATGCTGCTGCCGCTGCTGTACGGCCGCCCGAAGGACGCGCTGCTGCTCGGCCTCGGCGCCGGCACGCTGGCCACCGCGCTGCACCGCGCCTACAAATCGATGACGCTGCGCGCGGTGGAGCTGCGCCCGGCCGTCATCGACGTCGCGCAGCGCTTCTTCGAGCTGCCGCAGAGTCCGCGGCTGGAGCTGGTCGCCGCCGACGCCTGCCACTACACCATCGAGATCGCCCGCCACGCCGACCTGCTCGGCACCGACCTGATCCTGTGCGACCTCTACACCGCCGAGGCGATGGAGCCGCGCACCTTCGACCGCGATTTCATCAAAGCCTGCGGCACACTGCTCGGCGACAAGGGCTGGCTGGTCATCAACTGCTGGGACGAACACCAGCAGGAGAGCGACGCCATCCGCCACCTCTCCGACCACTTCGCCGAGATCCACACCTGCACGGTATCGACCGGCAACTGGCTGCTGTTCGCATCGCGCCGGCGCAACAGGATCAGCCAGAAGCAGCTGCTGGAGCGCTGCGGCAAGGTCTCCGAAAAACTGGGTTACGAACTTGGCGAATATCTGGCGGTGATGTTCGAGGTCTATCGTGGACCGGAGCCAGCCTGACCACGACACGCGCGAAAAGAATCGGATCAAATCTCTTCAGAGGAAGAACAGCGCATGATGCCTAACAGATATCGTCTTACACTTTTTCTGGCTTTTTGGATTGTTTACGCCGGCACGCTGATGATCTCCGGCATGGCGAAAAAATTCGCAGCGATCGAATATGAGAAGACTTTAGCGAAAGCGGAACAGTCGGAGGACATGTCAGCCGCTATCGATTTATATGCTGACACATTGACGCGAGCCGCTGCCTCCGCACTCGACTCACATGAGGAGCTTTCCGGAATCGCTTATCGCACAACCTTCGCAATTTATACCTCGCTTTCAATCTGGCTCTATGTATGTGCCTGCCTGATGGATTTCATCCTTGCTCGCTGGCGCAGACAGACATGACGCGACAATGGTGAGCGGCCTCAAGTACGAATCGGCACAAAGGGATCTATCAGCAAAGGAGCTGTTTCATGTTTTTCTCCGAACAAACCATTTACATCGAAATAGACAAGGATCTGCTCAGGTTCCTGCACGTCGAGTCCGGCAGAACGGCCAGTCTCGCGGGCCACTATTCGAACGCGAGGCTGGCCATTGCGCACTTCTCGGTGGCTGCGGAAGCCATGAAGAAAGGTGTTCTCACGGTTTATCCGAAACGCCTTTTCCAGAGACAGCCGGTCATCGTCATTCATCAGCCCTGTAACTCGGAAGGTGGTCTTTGCGAAATCGAAGAGCGCATTCTCACCGAGGCGGGGCTGTCCGCCGGAGCCCGGCAGGTATTCATCTGGCAGGGCCAGCCGCTGACGCCAGGCCAGCTCACCAGCAAGATTTATAAGAACGCCTGACGATTTTCAGCCTCATCGTTCAGCGTCGGTAATGCGCGCGTATCAACGCCGCGATTCCGGCCGCATCCTCCTCCAGCGCGAAGTGTCCTGTGTCGAAGTAGTGCACTTCGACGTCGCGCAGATCGCGGCGATAGGCTTCGGCGGCAACCGGTGGAAAGGCGCGGTCGTTGCGACCCCAGACGATCAGCGTGCGGGGCTGATGCTCACGGAACCAGACCTGCCACATCGCGTATTCCGCCAGGTTGTTGTGGTAGTCGTCGATCAGTGCCGCCTGTATCGCGCGGGCACCCGGCCGCTGCAGCGCGGCGATGTCGATGGTCCACGCGTCGGGATTCAGGCCGGCAACGTTGCGGGCACCATCCTGATAGAGGAAACGGATGAACTCCGGATTGACCACCTGATCCGATGTTTTCGCACCGGCATTCGGTGTCGCCTGCTGTTGCGGCAATCCTTCCTTGTAGGCATTGGCATTCTGAACGATCAGACCATCGATCCGGTCGGGGTGCTTCACCGCCATCCGCAATCCGACCGGCCCGCCAAAATCCTGCAGATACAGCACGAACGATTTCAGACCGAGCGCCTGCACGAACTTCGACATCAACACTTCCAGCTGTTCGAACGTCGGCTCGAACAGCGGCGGCGATGGTGCATCGCTGTAGCCGAACCCCGGGTAGTCCGGCGCGACCAGATGGAAGCGATCCGACAGCAGCGGCATCAGATCGCGAAACATGTGCGACGACGCGCTGAACCCGTGCAACAGCAGCAGCGTGGGGCGGGAGGGATCGCCGGCTTCGCGGTAGAAGATGTCGATGCCGTCGACATCGATGCTTCGGTAACGCACCCGGCCAGTCTCATCGGCGACACCCGCCGTGGCCGCGGTCGCCGATGCCGTGGCAACGGCACCGATCATCAACTGGCCGATGAAAAACAGTCGCAACAGTTTTTCCCGCAGCCCGGTGTAGCCATATCTTTGCGAATGCATGGTCGCTCCCTATCATCGTCAGGCGCTGTCTGGTGACAGGACGGGATGCTAGCCAGCGTGTTCACCGGTGGATAATCAATAATTCTTGCGGTGTCGATAAGCGGCGCTTCTCATCGTCGGCGCAACGCCGTCATCGAAAACAATGCCGTCATCGATAAAGGAGCGGGGCGTGCTGTCGACTCACGATCTGATGATCTTCATCACCGTCGCTGATGGCGGCTCGGTTCGCCGCGCGGCCACGCTGCTGGGGCGAACGCAGCCCGCCGTCAGTCAGGCGATCCAGCGGCTGGAGCAGGCCGTCGGCTTCGCACTGCTCGACCGCTCCGGCTATCGCGCCCGGCTGACCGAGCGCGGCGAGCTGTTCCTGAAGCGCGCCCGCGTCGCGGTCGAGCAGGCGAGGGAGCTGCAGGGTTTTGCCGACGTGCTGGCGCGCGATGACGCGACGCGGTTGCGAATCGCCGTGCACGGCGCCATCGCGAACGATGTCTGGATGCCGCTGATCGCCGGTGTGTCGACGCGCTTTCCCGATACCGTGCTGGAACTGCGGCGCGGCGAAGGCGATGCGCCATTGCGCTGGCTGGTCGAGGAGCAGGTCGATCTCGCCATCGCGCTCGGCGAACCGCCGCAGCGTCACGCCATGGCGCTCGATCGCAAGCCGCTCGGCGAGGTCGAATTCGTCAATGTCGTGAGTGCGTCGAGAGTGACGTCGACGGTGGAGCAGGATCTGGCATCGCTGCCGCAGATTCTCGTCGCGGACTTCGACGATCCATCGGCGAGCTACGGTGTCGTCGAGGGGCATCGCTACTGGCGCGTCGGCGACCATCAGACCAAGCTGGCCGCCATCGTCGCCGGTTGCGGCTGGGGCTCGGTGCCGGCCGCGCTGGCTGTACCGCATCTTCGCTCGGAGGAGCTGTGCGCGATCGCCTATCGCGGCATCGGCCCGCGCAGCCGCCATCCGTTCTTCCTGTTCCGGCATCGCGAACGGACCGTGGGGCCGGCCGCCTCACGGCTGTGGGAACAGGTGCAGAGCTGATGCGAGCGGTTTACCCGCGACTCACTCCGGCCGCGCGCCGCGCGTGATCAGCCGCACCATCTCGTGCCGCAGCGTTTCGAACGGCGGGCTGTCGGCACCGAGCTTGCCGGCCATCCGCAGCACGATCAGGCCGTGCATACCGGCCCAGAACAGATGCGCCAGCACGTTCGGGTCGCCATCGAGCAGGCCGGCGGCGACCATCTCCTCGCAGTAGCCGCGCAGGTTGCGGTTGGCGCGCTCCTCGGCCTGCGCCAGCTCGGCGAAGCCCTGCGGGTCGGGCTGTTCGAGCGCGAACACGAGGCGATAACCCTCGGGCTCGGCGCGGGCGAAGTCGAGGTAGGCATCGCCGATCACGCGCGAGCGCTGCCACGGGTCGGCCGCGGCGGCGCTGGCCCGTTCGAGGCGGTCGGAGAGACGGTTCAGCGCCGCCGCGCGCGCGGCGGCGAGGATTTCGACCTTGTTTTTGAAATAGCTGTAGAGCGCTGTCGCGCTGCAGCCGAGATCCTCGGCCAGACTGCGCATCGACACGCGCTCGATGCCGCGCTCGGCGAACTGGCGCTCGGCGACGGTGCAGACACGCTGGCGAAATTCGGCGATCTGTTGGGCGGTGAGCGGGGCGGGCATCGGCGACTCCGGAACGGGCGGCGCCAGTTTACGGTGTAAACCACGCCCGTCAATTTGGCGCGCGGCGCTGTCGCCAGTGCGAATGGTCGGCTTCGCCTTGGATGTGGCCGGAGCCTGCGCCTATGATCGACAGCGCCGGACCCGACAATAAGATTCAACGGAGGAAAGCCATGTTCCGGAAACATCTGCTCGTCGCGGCCGTGACCGCGATCATTGCCGGCCCCTCGCAGGCGGCCGATTTCTCCAGCGCGGTTTTCTTCGGCGACAGCCTCAGCGACGCCGGTACCTACGCCGGCGAGCCGCCGATGGCCGGCCTCTTTCCGATCGCCGGCAGCTTCACCACCAACCCGGGCGATGTCTGGACGCAGATGCTGGCCGACCAGCTCAGCCACCCGAGCGGGCCGGCCAATCAGGGCGGCACGATCTACGCGGCCGGCGGTGCGCGCGTCACCGCGCAGCCCGGTTACCCGAACAATCCGCTGGTGCCGTTCGTGCAGGCGGCACCGCCGGTGAGCGCGCAGATCGACAGCCATCTGGCGGCGACCGGCGGTCGCGCCGACGCGAACGGGCTCTACGCCGTCTGGGCCGGCGCCAACGATCTGTTCGCGCTGGCCGATGGCGACGCCGCCTACGGCGCGCTGCCGATGCCGCAGGTGGCGGCCAACCTCGCCGCGCAGGTGCAGCGGCTGACCGACGCCGGCGCGCGCTACATCGTCGTGCCGAACCTGCCCGACATCGGCGCGACCCCCACCTTCACCACCAACGGCCCGCTGGCGCAGGCGCTGGCGACGCAGCAGGTGCGCCTCTACAACAGCACGCTCTATGGCGAACTGGCCGCGCGCGGCATCCGCGTCATTCCGATCGACACCTTCGGTCTGCTGGCGCAGGTGCAGGCCGACGCCGCCCGTTTCGGCATCACCAACATCAGCGATCCGGCCTGCGCCGGCGTGCCGTCGTCGCTGGTCTGCACCGCCGCGAACTACCCGGCCGGCGCCGATCAGTCCTACATCTTCGCCGACGGCGTGCACCCGACCACGGCGATCCACCGCATCCTCGCCGACCATGTGTTCAGCGTGCTGAGCGCGCCGCAGCAGATCGCGCGGCTGGCCGACAGCGGCATCGCCGCGCGCGAAATGCTGCACGAACAGTTGCGCGCGCAGCTGCTCGGCGGCGACGGCGCGCGCACGGCGGACGGGCGCCATGTCTGGCTGTCGGCGCAGGGAGCGCGGCTCGACCGCGAGCGCACCGGCACCGGGCCGGGGGTCGACGACGAGAGCTACCGCTTCGCCGCCGGCGTCGACTACCGGCTCGATACGCGCTGGACCATCGGCGCCGCGCTCAGCGCCAGCGACGGCGATGCCGATTTCGACGACCGCCGCGGCAGCTACTCGATGCGCGACGTCGCGCTGAGCCTGTACGGCGGCTGGCGCGGCGACCACTGGTTCGGGCGCGGCGCGCTCGCCTACGGCGAGAGCGACTATTCGATCGACCGCCGCGTGCCGCTCGGCATCGCCGCCTACACCGCGCGCGGCGACACCGATGGCAGCAACGCCTCGGCGCTGATCGAGGGCGGCTACACGCTGCGCTTCGACCGGCTGTCGACCGGGCCGGTGCTCGGCCTGCTGGCGCAGCACCTGCGCATCGACGGCTTCAATGAACGCGGCGCGGGGGTCATCGATCTCGGCTTCGCCGCGCAGGAGCGCCACTTGCTGATCGGCAGCGCCGGCTGGGAGGTGAGCTGGCACGGGCAGCAACTGCAGCCGTATGCGCGTTTCAGCATCGACCGCGATTTCGAGGACAACCACCACGCCGTCGAGGTGCGCGCGCTGTCGGTGCCGGAGGCGCTGCCGTTCTCGATGCCGGTGGAGGGGGCGGGGCGCACGCGCTACAACGCGCTGGTCGGCGTCGCCGGCGAAGTTGCCGACACGCTGCGCTTCAACGTCGGCGCCAGCCAGCAGTTCGCGCGCGAGAATCAGCGCGCACTGCAGCTGTTCGGCACGCTGTCGCTGCGCTTCTGACGCGACGGGGAGTTCAGAACCCGCTCACGATCTCGCGAGCTGACGCTGGCAAAGCCGACGCGCAGCGGATCGTGGCAGGTTCTCAGCCCTCCGCTTCGATCACGGCGGCGCGCATCGCGCGGAAGGCGAGCGCCAGCATCAGCGCCGCCAGCGGGCAGGCGACCACCATCACCGCCGCCATGCCGTGGCCGATGGTGGCGTCGAACAGGCGGTCGGAGACGGTGGCGATGATGATCGGCCCGCTGGCCGAGCCGATCACCGCGTTGAAGGTGGCGAACACCGCCATGCCGGTGCCGCGCAGTTCGTTCGGCGTCACCAGGCTGAAGGCGGCGCCGACGATGGCCGGCATCGACGCCAGCAGCGTCGTGAACAGGCCGATGCCGAGCACGAAGATCACCGGGTCGTCGGCCAGCAGGCCGGTGACGCCGAGCGGCACCGCCGCCAGCAGGCAGCCGGCGTACCAGCGGATCTGCGCATCCTTGTGGCCGCGCCGGAATATCCAGTCGACGAAGATGGCGCAGACCAGCTTGCTCAGCAGACCGCCGACCAGCACCGTCAGGCCGAACACCAGACCGATCTGGCCGGCGCTCCAGCCGAAGGTGCGGCCGAGGTGGGCCGGATACCAGACCGTGTTGCCGACCACACTGATGGCGGCGATGGCGAAACCGAGGTAGGAAAAAAGAAAGAAGCGCCAGTGGCCGCGCATGAAAGCGAACAGCTCGCCGTAGCCGCTGAAGGCATCGCGCAGGAACGACGCGTGGCGGCGCGGCTGGCGCAGCCCGCGCCGCGCCGGCTCCGGCACGGTGAAGATCAGCAGGCCGAGCAGGGCGCCGGGAATGCCGACGACGTAGAACACCGCCTGCCACGAACGGATCTCGCCGAGCAGCGGCCACACCAGCGTCGGTGCCTGCGCCACCAGTTCGATGATCACCCCGCCGAACAGGTAGGCGCAGCCAGAACCGAGCGAAGTGCCGATGGTGTAGACCGCCATCGCCGCGGTGATGCGGTCGCGCGGGAACAGGTCGGAGATCATCGACACCGCGCACGGGTTCAGACCGGCCTCGCCGGCACCGACCCCGACGCGCGCCAGCAGCATGTGCCAGAAGTTCTGCGCCATGCCGCAGGCCGCCGTCGCCAGCGACCAGATCGTGACGCTGGCGAAGATGGTCCAGCGCCGGTTGGCGCGGTCGGCCAGCGCGCCGGCCACCAGCCCGAACACGGCGAAGGTCAGTGCGAAGGCAGCGCCATGCAGAATGCCGAACTGCGTGTCGGTCAGCCCGAGATCGCGTTTGATCGGATCGACCAGCAGCGAAATGATGAAGCGGTCGAGAATCGCCAGCCAGGCGAGCAGCGCGAGCACGACGGTCGCGTACCACCCCACCGCGCGCGGCGGATAATCGGCCTCGATGGCGACACCTGTCCGAACACCCTGATCGACTTCCGCCATCGACGACGCTCCACCCGATTATTATCGGGCGGCATTATAAGCAGGTCATCGCCGATGCCCGCCGCCGATGCGGCGACTATCGCCCTCCGTCACTCATGGCTCGCCGCCGGCTGCGCGACGACAGCGCCGCGACGCGCCGCCAGCTTCGCCACCTGATTCTGCACCACCGCATAGAACAGCGGCGTGAAGAAGATGCCGAAGAAGGTGACGCCGAGCATGCCGAAGAAAACGGCGACGCCGAGCGCGTTGCGCAGCTCGGCGCCGGCGCCGGTAGCGATCACCAGCGGCAGCACGCCGAAGATGAACGCGAACGAGGTCATGATGATCGGCCGCAGCCGCAGCCGGCTCGCCTCCAGCGCGGCGTCGACCACCGAACGTCCCTGCGCCTGCAGCTCGCGCGCGAACTCGACGATCAGGATCGCGTTCTTGGCGGCCAGCGCCACCAGCACGAACAGACCGACCTGCGTGAAGATGTTGATCTCCGATTTCATCAGCAGGATGCCGGCGACCGCGCTGAGCAGACACATCGGCACGATCAGCACCACCGCCAGCGGCAGCGCCAGACTCTCGTACTGCGCGGCCAGCACCAGAAACACCAGCAGCACGCACAGCGGCAGCACGAAACCGAGCGCGCCGCTGGTGGCGACCTGCTGGTAGGTGATCTCGGTCCAGCTGAAGGTCATGCCGGTCGGCAGCGTTTCGCGCGCGATCCGCTCCAGCGTCGCGATCGCCTGCCCGGAGCTGACGCCCGGCGCCGGCGCGGCGGCGACATCGACCGACGGGAAGCCGTTGTAGCGCTGCACCGTCAGCGGGCCGTAGCTGTCCTTCAGCGTCATCAGCGTACCGAGCGGCACCATCTCGCCGCGGTCGTTGCGCGTCTGCAGCAGCAGCGCATCGTCGCGTTTGGCGCGGAAGCGCTCGTCGGCCTGCGCGACGACGCGGAAGGTGCGGCCGAACTGGTTGAAGTCGTTGATGTAGTACGAACCGAGATAGGCCTGCAGCGTCAGGAACAGATCGTCGAGATCGACGCCGAGCCGCTTCGCCTTGGCGCGATCGACATCGGCGTAGAGCTGCGGTGCGTTGACCTCGTTGTTGGTGTAAGCGACGGCGAAGGCACCGGATTCGCGCGCCTTCCCCGCGACCTCCTGTGCCAGCGCGTAGCGGTTGTCGGCGCCGGTGGCGAGACGATCCTCCAGCTGCAGCTTGATGCCACCGGCCGGGCCGAAGCCGCGAATCGGCGGCGCCGCCACCACCGTGATGAAGGCGTCGTCGATGGTCGCGAACCTGCGCTGCAACGCGCCGACCAGTGCCGGCCCGACCTCATCGGCGCCGCGCTCGGCGAACGGTTTCAGCGACAGGAAGACGACCGCGCTGTTCGAGCTGCGCGAAAAGCCGTTGATCGAGATGCCGGGGAACTGCACCGCGTGGCTGACGCCCGGCACCTCCAGCGCCAGTTCGCCGATGCGGCGCACAACCTGCTCGGTGCGCTCGATCGACGCCGCCGGCGGCAGCTGCACGACGGTGACGACGTAGCCCTTGTCCTGCGCCGGCACGAAACCGCCGGGCGCGACCGCGAAGCCGACGCCGGCCAGCGCCACCAGCCCGACGTAGACCAGCAGCGAGATCGCGCTGAAACGCAGCACACGCCGAACGCCACCCTGATAGCGCTCCGACAGCCGTGTGAAGCCGCGGTTGAACGGCCGGAACAGCCATCCGAACAGCCGGTCGATGACGCGCTGCACGCGGTCCGGCGCGGCGTCGTGCGGTTTCAGCAGCAGCGCGCACAGCGCCGGCGACAGCGTCAGCGAATTGACCGCCGACAGGATCGACGCGAAGGCAATGGTCAGCGCGAACTGGCGATAGAAAGCGCCGTTGAAACCGCTGACCAGCGCCGGCGGAATGAACACCGCGCACAGCACCAGCGAGATGGCGATGATCGGCCCGGCCACCTCGGTCATCGAGCGGTGCGCGGCCGCGCGTGGCGACAGGCCGTCGCCGATGCCGCGCTCGACGTTCTCGACCACGACGATGGCGTCGTCGACGACGATCCCGATCGCCAGCACGAAGCCGAGCAGCGTCAGCGTGTTGATCG
>CAZEVP010000025.1:0-44108 GCA_964515735.1 uncultured Verrucomicrobiaceae bacterium
GTCGATGATGATGATGGGGAAGTGGAAACGCATACGACCTCCGCGATCGTCTGGGAGCGAACCGGGCGCGTCGGGCGGCCGGGTGGAATGGCGGCGCATGATAGCGCAGACCGGCGGCCGGTCATGCGGAACCTGTGCGGCTACCGGTGTCGCGACGAGCGTGCGAACGTGCACATCTTTTGCAGCACCGATCCGAAACGGCGAGGAACCTTCGCGATCACGGCGGTCATATTGCTGCAATCAAGCCGAGGGAGGATGGTCCTGCCACCGGGGCACCGACGCCCGAGGCCTCGATGAAGTTCGATGACGAAGTTAGCGCCCGCTGGGCCAGGATGTTCGAGGAGGAATCCGGATGATGAAGAACCAGAGCAATCTGCTGGAGGTCAAGAATCTCTGCAGCCGCAAGCTGCTGGAGCTGGTCGCCACCCGCTCCGTCGGCGCCGACGAGCTGGATCGGGTGGTCGACGAGCTGCAGTCACGCCGTCACTACCTGCCGGAGCTGGCACGCGAACTCCCCGCCTTCGGCCACTCCCGCCACTGACTCCGTCCGCCCCTCGCGGGCACCCCTCACGGAGCGACGACCGCCCCAACTCTCAGCAACGCCCCTCCTATAATGGCGGCCTCGATCGACCCGGGAGTTCGTGATGCCGTCGCTCCGCCACCGCTCGTCGCAAGCGCCATGCTGCGTCTGCTGATCGCCGCCGCCGTGCTCGGCGGCCTGTTCGTGCTCATGCAGCGGCCGCGCCGCGCCAGCCCCGAGCAGCGCCGCCGTCGGCTGCGCCAGCTGTTGATCGGCGCCGTCGCGCTGCTGCTGGTCGGGCTCGCCGTCAGCGGCCGCATCCACTGGCTCGGTGCGTTGTTCGGCGCCCTGCTGCCGCTGCTGCAGCCACTGCTCGCCGTGCTGGCACGCGAACTGCCGGAGCATCTGCGGCGGCGCAACGCCCGCGACGACGGTGCTCGCGCCAGCGCCAGTGATGCGACGATGAGCCGGGCCGAGGCGCTGGCGATCCTCGGGCTCGACGAGGGTGCCGACCGCGACGCCATCGTCCGTGCCCACCGCCAGCTGATGCAGCGGCTGCACCCGGACCGCGGCGGCAACCACTACCTCGCCAGCCAGCTGAATCGCGCCAAGGCCGTGCTGCTGGACAAGCGTTGAGACACGCCTGACAGCGCCCGCCGACACCGCTAAACTGCGGCGCCGCGCAGCACCTTCACCCCCATATCGACCTTCCCGAACCGAGCCATGAGCAAGCTATTCATCATCCGCAACCAGCACGGCCACTACCTGAGCAAGCAGCAGGAGTGGCTGGACGGCGGCGACCGCACCCAGCTCTACCGCACCGTCCACCGCGACGAGGCGATCAACACCGTGTTCGAGCAGAGCTCGCGCGACATCCACCTGCGCGCCGAGGTGCTGGCCTGCGACGCCGACGCGCGCGGAAACCCGCAGCTCGGCGACGGCGCGGTATCGGCGCGCGAGCTCGAAGCGGACAGCGCACGCGACGGCGACACGCCGGATCAGAGCGACGCCGACGCACCGGTCGAGGCCATGGTCGAGACCGAGGCGACCGCCGTCGGCGACGAGGGCGAGACGGCGTGAGCGACGCCGCCCGCCAACAGCTGCTGGAGACGATGCAGGCACTGGCGGGCGACGGCCTCAACACCGGCGCCAGCGGCAATGCCTCGCTGCGGCTGCCGACCGGCCTGCTGATCACCCCCAGCGGCATCGCGCCCGAACGGCTGTCGGCCGCGCAGATGGTCGAGCTGACGGCCGACGGCGCGGTCGCCGGCGGCCAGCTGCGCCCCTCCAGTGAATGGCACCTGCACGCCGAGATCTACCGGGCACGCCCGGATGTCGACGCCATCGTCCACTGCCACTCGCGCAGTGCCACGGCGCTGGCCGCCTGTCGTCGCGAACTGCCGCCGTTCCACTACATGGTGGCGATGCTCGGCGGCGCGGTGCGCTGCGCCGACTACGCACTGTTCGGCACCGAAGCGCTGGCGCAGGCGACGGTGACGGCGCTCGGCCAGCGCCACGCCTGCCTGCTCGCCAACCACGGCCAGGTCACCACCGGCCGCTCGCTGGCGCGGGCGCTGACCCGGGCGCGGCTGCTGGAGTCGCTGGCCGGCAGCTACCTCGATGCGCTCGCGATCGGCGGACCGGTGCTGCTGACCGAACGCGAACTGGCCGAAGCCACGGCCCGCTTCGGCGACTACGGACGTCAGCCCCCTACCGCCGAGGCCGGGAAAAACGCCAGCGACGGCGATGGCCGGTACTCGACACCTTTGTGATCGAATGCACAACTTTGGATGAGCGACACGCCAGACAACCACTAGACTCGCTGCCAGCCACCGACGGATGCCGGCCAATGGAATACCCCGAATCGACCGCCCAGGCGGTCGCGCTGCTGAAACAGGCGCTGCCGCGAATGATGCAGCACCAGCTCGCCCCCAACCCGATCAACTACGCCCTCTGGTACCACCACGTCGACCAGCGCGACCCGGCGCTGTCGGGCGAGATCGAGCGGCTGCTGCAGAGCCAGGGCAGCTACTCGGCGCAGCAGGCCTGGTCGATGTTCCAGCGCCATCTGCTGGCGGTCGATCAGGGCGAGCAGCAGCGGGCGCTGGTGCAACTGCACGCGCTGGCGGCGCGGCTGCTGCACCGGCTCGGCGACTCGCTCAGCAGCAGCGCCAGCCTCGACGACGAGCTGCAGCGCGCCGCCGCCGAGCTGGCCACAGCCGGCGACACCACCGACCTGCAGCAGATCGCCGCGCTGCTGAACCGCAGCGTCGACACCCTGACGCAGGCCAACCAGCAGTTCCGCCAGCAGATGGAGGGAACACGCCAGCAGATGGAGCAGCTGCGCGGCGAACTCGAACAGGCGCGCGACGCCGCCGACCGCGACCCGCTGACCAGGCTGCTGAACCGGCAGGCGTTCGAGCGCGAGTTCCAGCGCCTGCGCAACACCGGCGACGCGCTGACGCTGCTGTTCTGCGACATCGACCACTTCAAGCGCTTCAACGACGACTACGGCCACCTGATGGGCGACCGCGTGCTGCAGCGCGCGGCGACACTGCTGCAGGACGGCCTGCCGGCCGAGGGCATCGCCGCGCGCTTCGGCGGCGAGGAGTTCGCGCTGTTGCTGCCGGGCAGTGGCCTGCCGCAGGCGCTCGCGATCGCCGAGCAGATCCGCCGCCGGCTGCTGCAGCTGCGGGTCAAGGTGAAGAACTCCGAGCGCGTGCTCGACAACATCAGCGCCTCGTTCGGCGTCGCCGAGCTGGCCGCCGATGACACGCTGGAGAGCCTGATCGAACGCGCCGACCGCGCTCTGTACGCCGCCAAGCGCGGCGGCCGCAACCGCGTCGTCAGTGAACGCGACCTGGTGGGGGGCGACGACCCGGTCCTTTCAGCGGGTTGACGCCACCGGCAGCCATCGTTAATCTCGGCCGTCATGAAACCGGATATCTTTTTCCTACTAGGCGACCTCGCACTGCTTCGACTGTGAAGCAGCGCTTTTTTGTTGTTGTTCGGTTTTCTGTTCCACCTGTACTGGTCGCCGCCATGTCACACATCGCTACCTTCTCGACGAAACGCCGTTTCTCCATTCGTGCCGTCCGCGCCGCGCGTTCGCTGCTACTGCGACTGCGTCGCAGTCGGTGCGCCATGATCTGAGGCGGTGCGCACCGGCTCCATTCCCAGCCGCCCTTTCCCCCAACGGCATCGAGGAATCACCATGAGCCAGAACAACGGTCACGACCACAACCGCAACGGCTACGACCACACCAAGTACCGCGCCACGCCGCGCATCCAGCTGCCGAACCGGCGCTGGCCGGAGCAACAGATCACGACCGCGCCGCAGTGGTGCAGCGTCGATCTGCGCGACGGCAACCAGGCGTTGCCGAAACCGATGAACCCGGCGCAGAAGCGCGCGATGTTCGATCAGCTGGTGAAGATCGGCTTCAAGCAGATCGAGGTCGGCTTCCCGGCCGCGTCACAGCCCGATTTCGACTTCGTGCGCGAGTTGATCGAGAACGACCTGATCCCGGACGACGTCACCGTGCAGGTGCTGACGCAGGCGCGCGAGGAGATCATCGCCCGCACCTTCGAGGCGTTGCGCGGCGTCAGACGCGCCGTCGTGCACGTCTACAACTCGACCTCCGCGGCGCAGCGCCGCTACGTGTTCAACAGCGACCGCAACGGCGTGCGCGCGATCGCCGTGCAGGGCGCGATGTGGGTGAAGCAGTTCGCCGCGCAGCAGCCTGACACCGAGTGGATTTTCCAGTACTCGCCGGAGAGCTTCACACAGACCGAGATCGACTTCGCCGTCGAATGCTGCAGCGCCGTCTGTGACGTCTGGCGTCCGGATCAGGGCCAGCCGGTCGTCATCAACCTGCCGTCGACGGTCGAAGTCGACACGCCAAACGTCTTCGCCGACCGCATCGAGTGGTTCTGCAACGAGTTCCCGTATCGCCGCCACGTCGCCGTCAGCGTGCACACGCACAACGACCGTGGCTGCGCGGTGGCGTCGGCCGAGCTGGCGGTGATGGCCGGCGCCGACCGCGTCGAGGGGACGCTGTTCGGCAACGGCGAGCGCACCGGCAACATGGATGTCGTCACGATGGCGATGAACCTCTACAGCCAGGGCGTCGACCCGCAGCTCGACTTCAGCGACATGGCCGCCATCGTCCGCTGCGCCGAGCAGTGCACCGAGATCCCGGTCGGCGTGCGCCATCCGTATGCCGGCGACCTCGTCTACACCGCCTTCTCCGGCAGCCACCAGGATGCGATCCGCAAGGGGCTCGCCGCGTGGCAACCGGGGCTGGCGTGGGATGTGCCCTACTTGCCGATCGACCCGCGCGACGTCGGCCGTACTTATGAAGAGGTCGTGCGCGTCAACAGCCAGTCCGGCAAGGGCGGCGTCACCTTCACGCTGGAGCGCGAGAGCGGTTTCGAGTTGCCGCGCGAGTTGCAGGTCGCCTTCAGCCGCGTCGTGCAGCAGCGCTCCGAGGCGATCGGCGGCGAGGTCAGCGGCAGCGAGATCGCCGCGCTGTTCAACGAGCACTACGTCAACCGCGCCGCGCCGTGGCAGTTGCAGAGCTACCGGCTGCAGGGTCAGGAGAGCGACAGCGTGACGTTGCAGGCCGAGCTCGAACGCGTGGACGGCGGTCGCGTCGCCGTCACCGGCAGTGGCAACGGCACGCTGGCGGCGATGCTGGCGGCGGCCACCAGCGTCACCGGCAACCGCCCGGAGATCGTCGACTACCACGAGCACGCGCTCGGCAGCGGCACCGCGGCGCGCGCCGCCTGCTACATCTGCCTGCAGCTCGGTGACGAACGCCACTGGGGTGTCGGCGTCGCCGAGGACACGGTGCGCGCGGCACTGCTGGCGTTGATCAGCGCGATCAACGCCAACGCGGCGGTGAAAGCGGCGGCGGCCTGAAACAGGGCCAGACGCAAACGAAACGGGCGGCCACTGGCCGCCCGTTTTGCTTTTCAGCGTTTACTTCATCGACGGATCAGCAATCGACGCGCTGGTAATGCCAGCCGTCACCGTGCTTGTAGCAGCGATGACGCGGACCGGTGGCGGCGGGATCGAAGCTGTCGTAACCGGCATCGCCCGGATAGAGCAGCACGATATCGCCCTGCTCGCTGGTGCGGTGCGGCAGGATCTTCTGCACCTGGCGCTGGCCCCACTCCCGCAGCGCGTCGGCGGTGCTGGCGCGCGCGGCCAGATCGAACAGTGTGATCGCGGTCGGCGCCATCAGATCGACCTCGCCGCGCCGGTGCGCCTCGATCGCCTGCTGCGGCCGCACCCACTGGTGCAGCTCGATCTCGCCGCCGTCGACCTGCACCACCGCATCGTCGGCAACCGCGGCGGCAAAGAACCAGGTGGCGTAACGGCGCGCATAACCGACCATCGCCGGCGTGGTCCAGTGGGCGAAGTAGACCAGCCCGCGCGGATCGACGCGGATGCCCGCCTCCTCCTCCGCCTCGCGCACGGCGGCATTGCGCGCCGCTTCCAATAGCGCGTCGTCGGCCTCGGCGACGAAATCGCCGGTGTCGATGGCACCGCCCGGGAATACCCACTTGCCGGCGGCGAACTCCAGCGATGCCTGTCGCCGCAGCAGCAGCGTCTCGACGCCGTCGGCGCCGTCGCGCAGCAGGACAACGGTGGCGGAAGGTCGCACATCGGACATCGGAGGCTCCAGCGATCTCGGCGGAAAACGGCTCGCCAGTATACGGCGCGTCTCTTTGGTTTTACTCGGCGCACCGCTGCATATGGCATGTCTCTGCATGCGGCACGCCTCTGCACACGGCGCACCGTCACGCCGGAGCGCCGCATCGCTACGGCTATAATCGCCCGGTCGGCGCGCAAGGAGCGATCATTGAACCCCACCGAGCTCGATCCGAATCTGTGGCCGGACCTCTCCAGCCTGCTGGTTCTGCTCTATTCGCTGCTCCAGTTGCTCGGCATCGTGTCGGCGCTGGAGGCGATCATGAAGACGCGCACCTCCACCGGCGCCATCGCCTGGTCGCTGTCGCTGCTGGCGATGCCGGTGGTGATGGTGCCGGCGTGGTGGGTGTTCGGGCGGCGCAAGTTTCGCGGTTACGCCAAGGCGCGTCGCTTCGGCAGACAGCCGCGCCGCGTCGGCGATCTCGACATCCACCAGCTCGCCAACCGCCTGCTGGAGAACCTGCGGCCATTCCAGCCAACCGCGGCGACACCGGCACTGACGACGCTGGAGCGGGTGGCGCAGCTGCCGGCCACCACCGGCAACAGCGCGCGCCTGCTGGTCGACGGCAACGCCACGTTCGAGGCGCTGTTCGCGGCGATCGCGCAGGCCGAGCACTACATCCTGCTCGAGTACTACATCGTTCGCGACGACGACATCGGCACCCGGCTTCGCAAGCTGCTGCAGACCAAGGTCGCCGCCGGCGTGCGCGTCTACTTCCTCTACGACGAGATCGGCAGCTTCCAGCTCGGCAACGGTTACATCGACGCGCTGCGCCGCGCCGGCATCGACATCCGCTCGTTCCACACCACCAAGGGGCGGCGCAACCGCTTCCAGGTCAATTTCCGCAACCACCGCAAGATCGCCGTCGTCGACGGCCGTTTCGCGATGGTCGGCGGCATCAACATCGGCGACGAATACCTCGGCGGCCACCCGCGGCTGACACCGTGGCGCGACACCAACGTCGCGCTGCGCGGGCCGGTGGTGCAGAGTGTCCAGCTCGCCTTCGTCGAGGACTGGTACTGGGCCTGCGAGGAGCTGCCGGCGCTGGAGTGGCAACCGCAGGCGGCTCCGCCCGATGGCAGGGTAGCGCCCGACGGCGAGCCACTGACCAGCGGCGAAGCGCAGCCCGGCTGCGAAGTACTGATAGTCCCGACCGGGCCGGCCGACTCGCTCGACACCTGCGTGCTCTATTTCATCCAGCTGATCGGCAGCGCGCGCCACCGGCTGTGGATCGTCAGCCCCTACTTCGTGCCGGACACGGCGCTGGTGGCGGCGCTGCAGCTGGCCGCGCTGCGCGGTGTCGACGTGCGCATCCTGCTGCCGGAGCGCGCCGACAAGCAGCTGATGTTCCTCGCCGCGTTCGCCTATCTCGACGAGGTGCAGGCGGCCGGCATCCGTGTGTTCCGCTATCAGGCCGGCTTCCTGCACCAGAAGGTATGGCTGGTCGACGACTTCTGCGCCACGGTCGGCACCGCCAACCTCGACAACCGCTCGTGCCGGCTCAATTTCGAGATCAGCGCGCTGGTGCACGACCGCGACTTCTGCCGCGCCGTCGAGCAGATGCTGGAGGCCGACTTCGCCCGCTCGCGCGAGCTGCCGCGCGGCGAGCTGGCACGGCGCCGGATGCCATTCCGGCTGGCGGTGCGGCTGGCCCACCTGTTCGCACCGGTACTCTGAGCGCCCGTTCACACCCCCGCCGGTCGCGACACCTTCCGTTGACCGCCGCCGACCTGTATAAAAAATGGCCGGGAGCCATTTTCAGCGCCGAGCCAGCGGCGACCCGGAGGATGGCGGCCATGAATGGCCGCCATAAAAAGCAGCCTTTCCGATTCCCGCGGTGACCGACGGCGCGAGCCACCGGCCGCAGGGGATCGATACCGCGACGGGGGCCGTCCGATGCACCGCATCATTCAGGATCACCTGCAACTGCTGCTGGTCGGCGCCAGCGATGCCGAAGCTGCGTTGCTGAAAGCGCTGCTGCGCGCTCAGCCGCAGATCGAGCTGATCGTCGACGGCACCCAGCCGCCCGGCCTGCGCCCCGATGCCGTGCTGCGCTGCGCCGACCGGCGCGACACCACGCCCCCGGCAAGCCCGCCCTGCCTGTGGCTGCTGCGCCAGTCGCCGTCGCAGCCGGCCGTCGACGAGCTGCCGTTGAGCAGCCTCGGCGCCACGCGACTGCTACGGCTGCTGGCGCTGCTGATCGACCAGCAGCGCGCCGCCGACCGGCTGGCGCAGCTGGCGCAACGCGACCCGCTGACCGGGCTGGCGACACCGCTGCACCTGCACGAACAGATCGCACGGCGGCTGCAGCGCGCGCGCAGCCGTGGCGAGCAGGTCGCGCTGCTGCACATCACGCTGGATCCGCTGCCCGAACTCGAAACGCTCGAGCGCGACGACCTGCTGGCGCAACTCGGTGCCGCTATCGCCGATGACATCGACGAGCGCCAGCTCGCGGTGCGGCTCGCCGACAGCGAGTTCCTGGTCGTCACCGCCGGCTTCGAGCGGCAGGCGGAGCTCGCCGAGCTGGCACGCGACCTGCTGCAGCGCTGCCGGCTGCGCGGCGAGCGATGGCTGCGGGCGTGGCAGGTCTCGGTCAGCATCGGTATCGCACTGGCGCCGGCGGATGGTGAAGACGCCACCGCGCTGCTGGCCGACGCCCGCACCGCCGCCCACCAGTGCCGCGACCGCGGTGGTGACAACTTCGCCTTCGTCGATCCGGAACGGGACCTGCTGGCGCACCAGCTGGCCGAGCTGCAGGGCGAACTCGGCCATGCGCTGCTGCGCAACGAGATCGCGCTGCGCTACCAGCCGCAGTTCGACATCCGCCGCCGCGGCATCGTCGCGCTGGAGGTACTGCTGCGCTGGCAGCACCCCCGTCTCGGCCTGTTGTCACCGCGCTACTTCCTCGATCTGGCCCGCAGCAGCGGTGCCATCCACCCGCTCGGCAGCTGGGTGGTGCGCAAGGCCTGCGAACAGCGCCGGCAGTGGCTGGCCGACGGCACCGCGCCGCTGGCACTGACCTTCAACGTCGATCGCCACCAGCTGCAGCACGGCACGCTGCACGGCTGCCTGCAGCAGCTGATCGACGACGGAGAGCTGACACACGGCGCCATCGGCATCGAGATCGGCGAAGCGGAGCTGGCCGGCTGCGACCGCGCCCAGATCGCTCAGCTGCAGGCACTCGGCGAACACGGCGTGCAACTGACCATCGACAACTTCAGCGGCGATCACTGCACCGTGGCGCAGTTGCAACGATTGCCACTGCGCGCGCTGAAATTCGAGCGCCGGCTCACCGCGGGCGACGACACCGCGTTCGAACGCGCGCTGCGGCTGTGCCGGGCACTGCGCTGCGACGCCATCGCGGCGGGCGTCGAGCAGCGCCGTGGCGCCGGCTGGCTGCGCCGCCGCGACTGCGATGCGATTCAGGGATTCGTCGTGTCGCGGCCGCTGACCGCCGAGGAGTTGCCGCGTTGGCTGCGGCAGGTGGATGCAAAGAGCTGAAATGCGATTCATTGGGAACGCATTTCTCCCCACTTCCTGAAGGGAGAGGGGACCTGGTCAGAGAGGTTTCCTAACCGTCGGCAAAGATGCGCGAACCGCTCTGCAGCTCGTGGCAGAGCGCCAGCAGCAGCAACTTCTGCGGCGGCGTGAGCTCCTGGAACGCCAACCCGTAGTGCCACCCCTGATCGCCCTTGTCGCCGCGACCGAAGCTGCGCTTCATGTCGGTCTTCAGCGCCAGCTGCTGCTCGGTGCCAGCCACGCTGATCGTGGCGGTGATGTCCAGCCGCGTCACGACACTGGAGAGCTCCTTCTCCAGCGACACCCGGGTGCCGTTGACGCTGATGTCGAGGAAACGGCCGTCGAGATAACTGGTGGCGACGCCGATCGCGCTGTAGGCAACCGCCTTCAGCGTCGCATTCAGCGGGAAGCGCGGCACCTGCCGCAGCGGCTCCAGCGAAACACTGGCGGGATAGGCGATGTGGAGATAGGGAAAGGGCTGCGTGCAGAGCTGGTTGATGAACGACTCGAAGGCGACGATGCCGCTCTGCAGCGCCATTTTCGCCTCGACCTTGATACCGAGCCGCAACGTCACCTGCGGAGGCCGCTTCGGCAGGTAGACCAGTACCGACTCACCGCTGCGATAGCCGAGCAGCACCGCCTCGCACGGATAGCGCTTGTAATCCTGCCCGACGAACTCGAGCTGCATGCGCGTGGCAACGGGAAGTTTCAGATCGGCAAACTGCATGTTCTGTTTCCGGCGCTGACGCCAACGATTCATTCATTCGCGAACTGCGGTGCATTGAAGCAGAATCGCGCTGAGTTGTTACAGGGTTTTATCAAATCTGCGCGCCCCGCTCCCACAGCAGGTTCAGCACGAAAGCGTGCAGCAGGATGCGCTTGTCCTCGTCCAGCGCGGCGAATTCGACGCCAAAGACCTGCGGAAAGCTGCCACTGACGCCGTCGGCCACCGGCCGCGCGCGAATGCGGGCGGTCAGCGCGATGTCGCGATAGATGTCATCGAACGCCAGCTGCAGCCGCATCGAGATCTCGTCGCCGATCTGGCCGATCTCCTGCTGCGCGCCGAAACGGGCACCGCGCACGCTGAGATCGAGCAGCTGCGCCTGCGTCACCTCGCGGTCGGAGACCGCTTCGAGGTTGATCACCTGCAGCGGCATCTCGATCGCCACGCGCGGCACCTGCCGCACCGAGCGCACCGTCAGCGCCGTCGGGTACTTCAGGTGCACCAGCGCGAACGGCTGCGTCGTGCTGCCCTCGACGGTCGAGCTGAACGTGGCGATGCCGGTCGGCGTGAACACCGACGCCACCACCTTGACCCCCGCCCGCAGCACCGGCCCGACCGCCTTCACCGGCACCGCCATCAGCACGAACTGCGGCGCCAGGCAGCCGACATAGCGCGCCTTCACCGGCGGCTGCGCCGGATCGGCGGTGGTCAGTTTTACCTGCATGCCGGGCATCAGCTGCAGCGCGGCGAAATCCGGAGACATGGGCGGGTGCCGATCGATTGGGAAGGCCGCGGCAGTATAGTCAGCCACGCGGCCACCGTTCACTGATAACCGTTCACCTGCAGCACTTCACTGTCGACTGCGCGCCAGTGGGCGCGTTCACAGCCGGACACAGCCGCTGCACAGCAGGTAAGTCGCACGCGGATCGTTGAGCCGGCCGACCCAGCCCAGCTCGCGCACGAGACCGGGCGGCAGCGCGCGCGCCGCCAGCGCCAGCGGGCTGCGTTCGGCGCCGCGCGCCAGCAGTGCGCTGGTGCCGGCCACCAGCTGCTGCAGCAGCCGCTGCTGCGGTGTCAGCGCCGGTTCGATCAGCTGCGGCTCGCCCGGCGCCAGCCCGGCCAGCTGCTCGGCCGCGCGCAGCGCGTCGTGCAACGTGCCGAGATGGTCGACGAGGTCGATGTCGAGCGCCTCGCTGCCGGCCCAGACCCGGCCCTGACCGATCTCGTCGACGCGCTCGACGCTGAGCTCGCGCCCCTCGGCGACGACGCCGAGGAACTGCCGGTAACCGTGTTCGATGCTGCTCTGGATCGCCCGCGCCACCACCGGGTCGAGCGGGCGGTCGATGCGGAAGGCGTCGGCCACCGCCGTGGTACCGACGCCATCACTGTGGATGCCGAGCCGTTCGAGCGCGCGCTCGGCGGTCGGAAAGGCGCCGAAGATGCCGATCGAGCCGGTGATCGTCGCCGGCGTCGCCCACACCTGATCGGCGTTGGCCGATATCCAGTAGCCGCCGGAGGCCGCCACCGATCCCATCGACACCACCACCGGCCTGCCGGTGGCGCGGAACGCCAGCAGCTCCTGGCGGATGATCTCGGAGGCGAACGCACTGCCGCCCTCGCTGTCGACGCGCAGCACCAGCGCCTTGATCCGCTCCTGCTCGCGCGCCTGGCGGATCAGCGCGGCCAGCGTGTCGCCACCGATCTGGCCCGGATGCTGTTCGCCGTCGAGGATCATCCCCTGCGCGACGATCAGCCCGACCGTGTCACTACCAACCACTGGCACCCGCAGATGGCGGGTGGCGGCGAGGTAGTCGCGGTGATCGATGCCACGGAAAAGGCCATCCTCGTCGGCGCCGACCCGCTCGACCAGCCAGCGATTGACCTCGTCGCGGCTCTTGATGCCGTCGACCAGCCCGAACGCCAGCGCCGCACGCGCGGCGTCGCCGCCATGCTCGGCCAGCACCCGGTCGACCTCGTTGACGTAGCTGTCGAACTGCCCGGGCGCGATGCCACGGCGCTCGGTCACCCCCTCGCGGTACTGCCGCCACAGCGCGTCGAGCCAGCGCCGGTTGTTCTCCTTCGACGCCGCCGACATGTCGTTGCGCATCAGCGGCTCGACCGCCGCCTTGTAGGTGCCGACGCGGAAGACGTGGAAGTCGATCGACAGCTTGTCGAGCGCATCGCGGAAATAGTGCGGATAGACGCCGTAGCCCTGCAGCAGCACCGTCCCCATCGGATTGACGAAGAGCTGGTCGGCCTGCGCGGCGAGCCAGTACTGATCCTGCGAGAAGCTGTCGCCGACGGCGACGATCGGCTTGCCGCTGGCGCGAAAGCGCGACAGCGCCTGCGCCAGCTCCTGCAGCTTGCTGAGCCCGGCCGCCTGCAACCCGTCAAGCTGCAGCACCAGCATCGAGATGCGCTCGTCGGTCGCGGCGCCATCGATGGCACGGATCAGGTCGGCCTGCAGCGTCTCCGGCGGCAGCTCGTCGCGCCCGACCAGCGAGGTCAGAGGATCGATGAAGCTGAGCTGGTCGACCAGCGCGCCGGTCGGCGTAAGCACCAGCGCGCTGCCCTTCGGCACCTCCAGCAGCGGCCGGCTGGAGATCGATACCAGCACGATGACGACGATCAGCAGAAACAGCAGATTGACGGCGACGCGGCGGGCGCCGTCGAGCAGTCGCCAGAGGCCGATCAGCAGCCGCGTCAGCGGGCCGCGCTTCTTGTCAGGGGACATCGACTACCTCTCGTGGACAGCGCGCAGCGCACGGCTGCGCCAGCGCGCGAACAGCAGGGTGGCGGTGAACAGTGCGATCGACAGCAGCAGCTCGATGCCGTCGAACGGGCCGCGACGCGGCAGGAACAGGTTGGTGACGGCGATACCGAAATAGAGCAGCGAGATGAAGCTGGCCCAGACATGGGCGGTGACGCTGCCGCGCAGTACCCACGGCAGCACCGTCAGCAGCGGCGTGCTGAGCAGCAGCCCGACCACCCAGTTCGGCGCGCGCCCGCCAGACGGCATCACGCCGGTGGTCAGCAGCATCATCGCGATCAGCGCAATCAGACTGACACTGGCGACCCGCTGCGCGCGCAGGCTGAGCCCGGCGTAGTCCGTCGCATCCCGGTTCGTCATGTCGCGTTCAGTCATGCCGGGACTCCCGGCCGGCGGCCAGCGCCCGCGCCAGTCGCGCCAGTCGCTCGCCCTGCGCCCGGCACAGGGTCTTTTCGGTATCGGTCAGCTCGCGACCGTTGTCGGCGCCGGCCCAGTGCGACGCGCCATATGGCGTGCCGCCGGCCGTCGTCGTCGACAGCCCCGGCTCGCTGTAGGGCAGCCCCAGCGCCACCATGCCGTGGTGCAGCAGCGGCAGCATCATCGACAGCAGCGTGCTCTCCTGACCGCCGTGCAAACTCGACGTCGACGTGAACACCGTCGCCGGCTTGTCGATCAGCGCGCCCGAGAGCCACAGCGACGAGGTGCCATCGAGAAAATACTTCAGCGGCGCCGCCATGTTGCCGAAGCGGGTCGGGCTGCCGAGCGCAAGCCCGGCGCAGTCGCGCAGGTCGTCGAGCTCGCAGTAGAGATGACCGTCGGCCGGAATGTCGGCAGCCACCGCCTCGCACTCGGCCGACACCGGCGGCACCGTGCGCAGCCGCGCCTCCAGCCCGCCGTGCTCGACGCCGCGCGCGATCTGCTGCGCCATCGCACGCGTCGCACCGTGACGGCTGTAGTAGAGCACCAGAATGTACGGAGTCGCCGCCTCGACCGTCATCGCCACATCCTCAGTCGAGCAGTTCGAGCACGCGCTCGGGCGGGCGGCCGATGACGGCGCGCGCACCGGCAACGGCGATCGGCCGCTCGATCAGGCGCGGGTGTTTGACCATCGCCTCGATCAGCACCTGTTCGGAGAGCGACTCGTCGGCGAGACCGAGCTCACGATACTCCTCCTCGCCGCGACGCAGCAGCGAACGCGCATCGATCTGCAGCCGCTTCAGCAGATCGCGCAGCTGCGCCGCATTCGGCGGCTGTTCCAGATAGAGCACGATCCCCGGCTCGACACCGCGCTCCTGCAGCAGTTTCAGTGCCTCGCGCGACTTGCTGCAGCGCGGGTTGTGATAGAGCGTGACCTGCATGGAAACCTCGGAATAATCGATGGATAGCGGCGACCCGAAGGGTGACGGCCGCGAATGACAGACCACAAAAAATTGCCGGGAGCAATTTTTGGCGTCGCGACGGCGACGACCCGAAGGGTGCCCGCCACGGATGGCGGGCACAAAAAATCGCTGAAAAACGGTCTGATATACTCGCCGCGCCCGACCTCCACGACGCGCGCAATTATACACGGCCACCCGCATGTCCCGATGGCAGCAGAGCAGTCTCCCGTTCGGCGCGCGCATCGCCTGCAGCTGGCGCATCGCCACCGCGTTCGCGGTCGCGCTGTGGCGCCACTTCGATCACGCCCAGTGCACACGCCGCGCCGCCGCGCTGACCTACTACAGTCTGTTCGCGGTGGTGCCGCTGCTGACGCTGGTCTACGTGTCGCTGGCCGGCGTGCCGATGCTGGCCGGTTTCAATCAGCGCGTCGAGGCACTGATCTTCAACCATCTGGTGCCGAGCAGCGGACTGGAGGTGCGCGAATATCTGCAGCAGTTCTCGCAGCAGGCGCGCAACCTGACCGGCATCGGCATCCTGTTCCTGCTGGCGACGGCGCTGGCGCTGATGCGCGAGATCGAGGCCGCCTTCAACAGCATCTGGCAGGTGCACCGGCGCCGCAGCGGCCTGATCAGTTTCCTCGCCTACTGGTCTGTGCTGAGCCTCGGGCCACTGCTGATCGGTATCGCCTTCGCCGTCAGTACCTACGTCGTATCGCTGCAGCTGCGGCTCGGCGAGCCGCTGCAGGGCGCCGGCCATCTGCTGTTGCGAACGCTGCCATTTCTGCTGACCTGCGCCGCGCTGACGCTGGCGCTCAGCGCGATTCCGAACTGCCGCGTGGCGCTGCGCCACAGTCTGCCGGCCGGCATCGTCGCCGCCATCGCGTTCGAGAGCTGCAAGCAGGCCTTCGCCGGCGTCGTCGCCAACAGCGACTATCGGCTGATCTACGGTGCCTTCGCCGCGTTGCCGCTGCTGCTGATCTGGATCTTCCTGTGCTGGGTCATCGTGCTCGGCAGCGCCGCGCTGTCGCGCACACTCGCCACCTTCAGCAGCGAGCGCAGCAGTGCGCAACCCGAGCTGCTGCTGGCGCTGGTGGTGCTGCAGCTGGCCTGGCAGCGCCACCGCAATGGCGGCGGGCTCGGCGAGCGCGAACTGCTGCGCCATCACTGGCCGCCACAACGACAGCGCATCGCCCCCGAGCGCTGGCCCGCGCTGCGCGACCGGCTGCTGGCCGTCGGCCTGCTGCGTGTCGGCGAGCGCGGCGAATATCTGATCGGGCGCGACCTGCACCACTTCAGCCTCGGCCAGCTCGCCGAACTGCTGCACCCGCTGGCGCTGCCGGCCGGCCGCCCCGACATGCCGGCATGGATGGCGCGCGCGCTGAGCACTCTGCGCGATGCCCGCACCGACGAGCGCGAACGGCTGCAGCTGTCACTCGCCGGGCTGTTCGATACCACCCCCTCGCCTCCCGGAGAGACGCCACATGCGTGACACCACCTTCCGCTTCGCGGCGCTGTTGCTGCTGGCGGTGCTCGCCACCGGCTGCGGCGAACCCGACCACACCGCGTCGCGGGACGCCTACACCACGCTGCAGGGCGACAGCGGCCGCCTCCGCGATCTGCAGGGGCGCTGGCTGCTGATCAACTACTGGGCCGAGTGGTGCAAGCCCTGCATCGAGGAGCTGCCCGAGCTGAACGAATTCCAGCGTCGCCACGGCGCACGCGCAGTGCTGTTCAGTGTCAATTTCGACGGCCTCGCCGGTGACGAACTGGCCGCGCAGGTGCAAAAGCTCGGCATCGAAACGCCGGTGCTGCTGCAGGACCCGGCGTCGCAACTCGGCGTCGAGCGCCCGAAGGCACTGCCGACCACGTTCGTCTTCGGCCCCGACGGCACGCTGCGCCAGACGCTGCTCGGGCCGCAGACCCAAGCCTCTCTGGCAGCCAGCATCGGCGGGCAGCCCTGACCGATTGCGACGGCTTTCGCATCGAATGCAACGGAATCCGACGGCAACGGGAGTGATCGTGGCGGCGGACAGCCCCTGAACTATACTTCCGGCGCGCTTTCCACCCCGCAGACCAACAAGGAAGACCCGGTGCCGATTCTCCGCGCCCGCCGCGTCACCAGCCTGCTGCTGGCCGCCCTCATGACCCTGCCGCTCATCGTCCACGCCAGCAGCGAGGACGACGTCGATCAGCAATGGCTGAAGCAGGCGCGCAGCATCTGTGAACCGCGCGACGGCGATCGCTGCGACGACATCGACTACCTGCAACGCCACTACGGCCAGCAGACGCTGGACACCCGCAAAACCGCACTGCGCGCGGCGACGCGCAGCAACCGCAACGAAGAGCGGGCCAGGCGCGAAGTGCTGCTGCAGTACACCGGCGTCTGCGACAAGCAGGTGGCGACGCACTGTGCCGGCACCGTCGGCTGCAGCAGCCGGGCGGCGCAGATATGCCTGTCGCTGCAGCAGCGCGCCGAGGCATGCCGGCTGCAATCGCGGCAGTTCTGCGCGCAGCAGAAGATCAGCGACTGCCGCCCGGTGCTGGCCCGCTGCCCGTCTGCGAAGAAAGAGAAGATCGACACCATCCTGGCGCGCCACGACGACCTGTCGCCGGCCCAGAAGAACCGCATCCGGCAACTGGCCCAGCAGCTCGAAACGACCACCGATGCCGGCGTCATCGGTAACATCGTCAACTCGCTGCTCGGCCTGCTGGGGCTCTGAGCAGCTCCTCCCCAAACCAGGCAAATCCCACGGCGGTGCCGTGGGTTCAGTACTTCTCCATCGGCAGTGGTGCGATGGCGTTAAGCCATCGCTCACTGATCCATCTGGTGCTGGCGACTTCGGCCATGGGCTTCGGCTATGTGGCCTGGAACATCGGCATCCTGCACGGGCACGTCACCATCCTTGCGGGAGCCTCCTATTTCATTCCGGTGCTCTCCGCCGCGCTGGCGGCGCTGCTGCTGAGCAGCACAGTTCTGGCAAGGCGTGGCCATGATGTGCCTCAGCTCGATCCTGTGCTGGCTGGCCACGCGTTCGGGCAAGGCGAAAGCTGACCATCCGGGATAAAAAAAGCCCCGCCAAAGCGGGGCTCTCTCACTGCAGTACGGCGACTTACTTGGTCGTCGTGGTCTCTGCCTGCATCACCGCAACCACGCGACGGTTCTCGGCGCGACCGGCTTCGGTGTCGTTGCTGGCGACCGGTTTCGACTCACCGTAGCCCACGGCGGTCAGACGGCCGGCGTCGATGCCGAAACGCTGGATCAGCATGTTGCGAACGGCGTTGGCACGACGCTCGGACAGCTTCTGGTTGTAAGCGTCGGTACCGCGGCTGTCGGTGTGACCTGCGATCTCAGCCTTGACGTTGGCGTAGCGGCGCAGGAAGTTGGCAGCGCGCTCCACTTCCGGGACGTACTGATCGGCGATGACGTCGGAGTCGAAGCCGAACTCGACCTGGAGGCGAACCTCTTCGGTCTTGTGCAGCACGTACTCACAGCCTTTCTCGTCGACTTCGCGACCGGCCGGCGTGTTCGGGCACTCGTCCTTGTCGTCGTAGACGCCGTCGCCATCGCTGTCGACCGGAGCCGGAGCGGCGACCGGTGCTGCAGCGACCGGAGCCGGAGCCGGATCCTTGACGCCGAAGGCGTAGCTGACACCGACCGTGTACTGCTCGTGGATGTCGCTCTCGTCGAGGCTGTGCAGGGCGCGCGCGTCGAAACGCAGCGAAACGCGCTTGGTCACGTGCAGACGGGCACCGAGACCGGCGTTGACGAAGGTCTCTTCGTTGCGGTTGTAGCCGGTCGCGTCGAAATCGGCGTGGCCGACACCGGCGGAGACGTAGGGCTGCAGGCCCGAGCGGTCACCGAAGTAGTAGTAGCCGTTCAGGAACAGATGCTGGAAATCGACATCCTTCCGGTGGGTGCCCTTGATGTTCGGGTTCGAGTAGCCGTAGCCCAGTTCCGCCGACACGTTGTCCAGGAACAGGTATTCGCCACCCAGCTGGTAATAGCCTTCGGTATCGAGCGCGGTTTCCTTGTCGAAGTTGATGGCACCGACCGAACCGTTCACGTAGGTCACGCCTTGCTCCGCTACCGCTGCGATCGGCAACGCCATCGACGTGATCGCCACCGCCGCACAGATATTGCGAAGTTTCATAGAGCCTCCTGAGGTGTTTTCCACCATATTTTCATGCGCCGGTAGCGCCCACCGCCCCGGCATCTTACCAACGGGCGCAATCTTACAGTGCCGCCATGCCGCAAAACCAGCGACATCCGTCAAAACGTCAGATTACAGACAGGCCGCCGGCCGCACCCGGCACAGGTGGCTTCACGCGGAGTCCTCCGCCTGCTCCAGCACACTGCGGACCAGCGGGATCGTCAGGCGCCGATGCTCCGCCAGCGAACGCCGGTCGAGCCGCTCCAGCAACTGCAGCAGAGGGGTCACACCGCGCGGCGCGCGGCTCAGCATGTAGTCCACCACCGGCTCCGGCAGCTGCAGCCCGGATTCGGCCGCACGCTGCCGCAACAGCTGCCGGCAGCCCTCCTCGCCGAGCGGCGGCAGCCGGAAGCTACCACCCCAACCGAGGCGCGAGCGCAGATCCTCCAGCGCGCAGGGCAGCGCGGCCGGCGCCAGCGCGGCGCCGATCAGCAGCCGATGGCCGCGCCCGGCGACGCGATTGAACAGATGGAACAGCACCTCCGCCCAGACCGGCCCGGCGGCGACGGCGTCGAGATCGTCGAGCGCCAGTAGCGACATCTGCTCAAGCCCGTCACAGACCGATGCCGGTTCGACCGCGGCCAGCTCCCGCAGCGGCAGGTAGAGGCCACCCGCCTGCTGCGCCGCCGCCTGCAGCAGATGCGTGCGGCCACAGCCCTCCGGTCCGTATAGATAGAAGACAGTGGAATCCGCGCCGGCCAGCCATCGACGCAGTGCGTGCAACACGGCGGCATTGCCCTCGTCGCAGACGAAACTGTCGAAACCGTCGCCCGTCTGCCAGCGCAGACGCAGCGGCAGCTGGCTCGCACCGGACGGAGGCCCGCTGTCGGCCATAGCTAGCCGCGGCTCGGAAACCAGCGGTAGCGCATCTGCGCCGTACCCGGGTTCTGCGCCGTGGCCGGCTCCGCCTGCAGCTTGTTGTCGAGCGCCAGCGCGCGTTCGAGCTGGGTCGGCGTGCCGTCGATGTCGAGCCGCAGCAACAGCTCGCCCGGCACCACCTGCAACGGCAGTACCGACTTCACCTGACTGACCTGCGCCAGATAGGCGAGCGCGCGGGTGTAGTCGACGAAGCCATTGACACCGGTGAGCCACAGCGTCACCGCACCGTCGCCGGCCTCGGCCGTCACCGCGTAGCGGCTGGCCAGACCGTCGGCGATGCGATCGATGCCGGGTGCCAGACAGGCCGGCAGCGTCGCCCCTTCGCCGTCGAAGCCGAGCCGCAGCTCCTCGGCCGCCAGTTTCCAGCTGCCGAGCCAGCGGCCGTTCGGCAGCCCGGCCAGACGCCCGGCCAGCAGCCCGTCGACGCGGTAGCGGGCCGAGGCCTCGCCGAGCCGGGACATGTCCAGCTGCCAGACCCGGTCGGCGGTCACCGCCGCCATGTCGTCGAGATCGAGCAGCGGAAAGCTGAGCAGCAGCCCGCGCCGCCGCGCCTGCTCGCGCAGTGCGGCGACCAGATCGGCATGCGACTCCTCGTTGACCAGCTGGCGGCTGCCGTTCTCATCGACTGCGAGCCAGACCAGCAGCGTCGGCCGGTTATCGCCCCAGACCGGCAGCCCGGCGTTGCGAAGCATCTGCTCCACCTGCGGCCGGTCGTAGCGCAGCACCGCCTGCAGCTTCGGCGCCGGCTCGTAACGGTACTGTTCCAGGTAGCGGTCGGCCCCGGCCAGCGCCGCCGCGAGCCCCGGCTGGCGCGCCGCGTCGGTGCGGCCGGAGACCTTCACCAGCACCTCGGCCAGCCCGTCCCTGGCGGCGCGCTTCAACTCGGCCGGCGACTGGTTGCCGACCTCGACCCGCGCCTCGTACAGGTCGTTGACCACGGCGGCCCGCAGCGGCAGCGCCGCGACCAGAAGCGCGAACAGAGCGAATATCCGGTAACGCATGGGTGGGCCTGAACTCCTGACAGGTGAAGCGGGAGAGATCGCGCCGGACCGGCGGCCACGGCGAAAGGCCGGCATTGTATCAATGTCTCGATGCCTCGACGCCTCGCCGCGATCGACAGCCCCGGTGCCCTGAACGCGGCTGAATTTCGCCGGTCGACCCGGTAGAATGCGCGCTCTTTTCGCAGCCCCTCTTTGCAGCCCGACTGCCGGACCCGCCTCATGACCGACTCCCGCACCCCCTCCCTCAGCTACAAAGATGCCGGCGTGGACATCGATGCCGGCGATGCGCTGGTCGAGCGGATCAAGGGGGTCGCGAAGCGGACGCGGCGGCCGGAGGTGCTCGGCGGCCTCGGCGGCTTCGGCGCGCTGTGCGAACTGCCGAAGGGCTACCGCGAGCCGGTGCTGGTCTCCGGCACCGACGGCGTCGGCACCAAGCTGAAGCTGGCGATGCAGCTCGGCATCCACGACACCATCGGCATCGACCTCGTCGCCATGTGCGTCAACGACCTCGTCGTCTGCGGCGCCGAGGCGCTGTTCTTCCTCGACTACTACGCCACCGGCCGCCTCAACGTCGACATGGCCGAACAGGTGATCACCGGCATCGGCCGCGGCTGCGAGCTGGCCGGCTGCGCGCTGGTCGGCGGCGAGACCGCCGAGATGCCGGGCATGTACGAGGGCGATGACTACGATCTGGCCGGCTTCGCGGTCGGCGTGGTCGAGAAGTCGGCCATCATCGACGGCAGCCAGGTCGCCGTCGGCGACGTGCTGATCGGCCTGCCCTCCTCCGGCCCGCATTCGAACGGCTACTCGCTGATCCGCAAGATCATCGAGGTCAGCGGCGCCGACCTGAGCCAGCCGTGCGGCGACCCTGCTCAGGCTGGCGGCGCCCCGACGCTCGCCCGCGCGCTGATGGCGCCGACCCGCATCTACGTCAAACAGCTGCTGGCGCTGAGCCGCGCCTGCAAGATCACGTCGATGTGCCACATCACCGGCGGCGGCTTCCTCGAGAACCTGCCGCGCGTGCTGCCCGACCAGTGCGCCGCCGTGCTCGACCTGACCAGCTACAGCCGCCCGCCGGTGTTCGACTGGCTGCAGCGCGCCGGCAACGTCGATGCGCGCGAGATGTACCGCGTCTTCAACTGCGGCGTCGGCATGGTGGTCTGCGTGCCCGAGGCCGAGGCCGGGCGCGCGCTGCAACTGCTGCGCGAACAGGGCGAACAGCCGTTCCGCCTCGGCTCGATCCAGCCGCTCGAAGCCGGCGCCGAGCAGGTGCAGCTGCAAGGGCTCTGAACCGTGACCCCCTCAGCGCAGGCGCGCGATGAATCGGCACGCTGCCGCCTCGTCGTCCTGATCTCGGGCAGCGGCTCCAACCTGCAGGCGCTGATCGACCGCTGCCACGACGGCTCGCTGCCGGCGCAGGTCGTCGCCGTCGTCAGCAACCGCGCCGATGCCTTCGGCCTCGAACGCGCCGCCCGCGCCGGCATCGCCACCGAAGTACTGAGCCACCGCGACTTCGCCAGCCGCGAGGCGTTCGACCGCGAGCTGCAGCTGCTGGTCGACGAGCACCGCCCCGACCTCGTCGTGCTGGCCGGCTTCATGCGCATCCTGACCGCCGGCTTCGTTGAGCACTACCGCGGCCGGCTGCTGAACATTCACCCGTCGCTGCTGCCGAACTACCCGGGCCTCGATACCCACCGCCGCGCCATCGAGGCCGGCGATGCCGAGGCCGGCGCCACCGTCCACTTCGTCACCGGCGAACTCGACGGCGGCCCGCCGGTGCTGCAGGCGGCGGTGCCGATCGGGCCCGGCGACACGCCTGAGATGCTGGCGCAACGGGTGCTGACGGTCGAACACCGGATCTACCCGCAGGTAGTGGCATGGTTCGCCCGCGGCCGCCTCGAACTGCGCAACGACGGCGCCTGGCTCGACGGCAACCGGGTACCACCGCACGGGCTGCGCTGGCCGACCGCCGCCGACCCGGCACTACACACGAACCTCGACACGGATATGGATGGCCTGCCATGAAAAGAGTGCTCCTGCTGCTGACCGCCTCGCTGCTGCCGCTCGCGCTGCAGGCCGCCGAGCCGAAGCCGGCCAGCGCTACCTACCAGACCCGCCAGGGAATGATGAGCGCCACCGGCATCCGCACGCTGGAGAAACAGCCGAACGGCCAGTGGCTGATCACCAGCCGCGCCAAGGTGATGATGCTGGAACTGGTGGAAAGCTCGCTGTTCGAGATTCACGACGGTCACGTGCGGCCGCTGCGCTACGACTACGTCAACCCGTTCAGCAAGAAACGCAGCCGCACGCTGCAGTTCGACTGGCCGCAGCAGAGCGTCACCGAGACGCGCGGCAAGCGCACCTTCGCGCTGGAACCGAACACGCTCGACCGCCTGTCGATTCAGGTGCAGTCGCAGCTCGACCTGTGCGCGGCGCCGGACACCTTCACCGGCAACACCTACGCGATCGCCGACCGCAAGAGCATCAAGCACCACGTCATCGAGAAGGTCGGCAGCACCGAGCTCGACACCGCGGTCGGCAAGCTGAAGACGATCGAGCTGAAACGCTACCGCCGCGGCGAGCCGGAGGATGCGACCCGCATCTGGGTCGCGCCGCAGTGGGATTGCCTGCTGGTGAAGCTGGAAGAGCACGATGACGACGGCGACCCGCTCGAACTGACGCTGGTCGGCGCCACCGTCGACGGCGTCGAGGTCAAGGGCGAGTGATCAGGTCTTCGGCAGCGTGACGCCGGTCTGCCCCTGGTACTTGCCGCCACGATCCTTGTAGCTGACCGCGCACACCTCGTCCGACTCCAGGAACAGCATCTGCGCGACGCCCTCGTTGGCGTAGATCTTCGCCGGCAGCGTCGTCGTGTTGGAGAACTCCAGCGTCACGTGCCCCTCCCACTCCGGCTCCAGCGGCGTCACGTTGACGATGATGCCGCAGCGCGCGTAGGTCGATTTTCCCAGGCAGATCGTCAGTACGTTGCGCGGAATGCGGAAGTACTCGACCGTGCGCGCCAGCGCGAACGAGTTCGGCGGAATGATGCAGTAGTCGCCCTTGACGTCGACGAAGCTGCGCTCGTCGAAGCTCTTCGGGTCGACGGTGGCGGAGTGGATGTTGGTGAACACCTTGAATTCGTCGGCGCAGCGCACGTCGTAGCCGTAGCTCGACGTGCCGTAGGAGATCAGCTTGTGGCCGTCGGCGCCGTAGCGCACCTGCTCGGCGGCGAACGGTTCGATCATGCCTGCCGCGGCCATGCGGCGAATCCAGTGGTCCGACTTGATGCTCATGCGCGCTCCGGCCCGGCTGCGGGCGAAAGATGACCTGTGAAACAGCGGTTGCCGACGACCGAAAACCGGGATTGCCGACGAAAAAGGAGGCCGATGATAGCGGCGGCACCGGGTGCAGGGAAGGCGGCCGCGACGGCAAAATGTGCCCGACCGGCTTGCCGAATCGGCTCCGCTGGGCTATCTCGATCCCTTCGCGATGCGGCGGACACACACCGGCACCACGTCCGGCCGGATTTCCCCATGGGATGGGGCCACTCCCGTCACCAGTAGAGGCCTGTGCCCATGGGGGAACTCTCCACCCTGTTCATCGACGGCGCGTCCGCCGCCCCCTTCCTGCAGGGGCAGTACAACCCGTGGCTGGTGCTGCTGTCGCTGCTCGTCTCGATCTTCTCGGCGACGATGGCGCTGCAGACGGCGCAGATTGCCCGCGGCACCGAAAGCCCGCTGTACCGCCAGATCGCGGTCGGCACCGGCGCGATCGCGCTCGGCGGCGGCATCTGGTCGATGCACTTCATCGGCATGCTGGCGTTCGAGCTACCGGCCCACGTCCACTACGACACCGGCATCACGCTGCTGTCGATGCTGCCGGCGGGCATCGCCTCGTGGTTCGCGCTGCGCCTGCTCGCCGGTACCGGCGTCGCCTGGCCGCAGCTGATCATGAGCGGCGCGCTGGTCGGCCTCGGTATCGGCACCATGCACTACAGCGGCATGGCGGCAATGCAGACGCCGCTGCAGATGCGCTACGAGCCGCTGACGTTCGCGCTCTCCATCGTCGTCGCCGTGGCGCTGGCGATCCTGGCGCTGTGGGTGCGCTACGGCCTGCGCCGCGTGCGCCTGCACGACACGGCGCAGCTGGTCGCCGCCGGCGCGGTGATGGGGCTGGCGATCGCGGCGATGCACTACACCGGCATGGCCGCCACCCGCTTCACCGGCGAACCGGGGCCGGCCGCCACCACGCTGCTGTTCAACAACGTCTACGCCTCGCTGGCGTTGTCGACCTTCACCGTAACGGTGACGGTGCTGGTCTACGCGCTGAACGGACTGGTGCGCTCGCGCGAGCTCTACCGCCAGGTCGAGGAGAGTCAGTCGCGCCTGCGCGCCACGCTCGACACCGCGGTCGACGGCATCATCACCATCGATTCCCGCGGCATCGTGCAGGCCTTCAACCACTCCGCCGAACGCCTGTTCGGCTGGCGCACGGACGAGGTGGTCGGCCGCAACATCAGCATGTTGATGCCCGAGCCCGACCAGTCGCGCCACGACGGCTATCTGCAGAAATACCTCGCCTCCGGCACCACCCGGTCGATCGGCGTCGCGCGCGAGGTGATCGGGCTGCGCAAGAACGGCAGCCTGATGCCGATGCGTCTCGCCGTCGGCCGCGTGGAACTGCCGGGCGAGCTGCTGTTCGTCGGTTTCGTCACCGACATCAGCGAGCGCCACGCGCTGGAGGCATCGCTGCGCGAGACGGCGGCGCGCGCCGAGCGTGCGGCGGCGGCCAAGAGTTCGTTCCTCGCCAACATGAGCCACGAGATACGCACGCCGATGAACTCGATCATCGGCTTCACCGAGCTGCTGCTGCAGAGTGACCTGACGCCGAAACAGCGCACTCACCTGAACACGATCCGGCAGTCGTCGCGCTCACTGCTCGGGCTGATCAACGACATCCTCGACACCACCCGCCTCGAGAAGGGCGGCATGACGCTGGAGCGGATCGATTTCTCGCTGAAAGGGGTGGCGATGCAGATCGAATCGTCGCTGCGGCTCGGTGCGCAGGCCAAACAGCTGACGCTGACCACGCACTACCCCGACGACATGCCGGAATACTTCCTCGGCGACCCGCTGCGGGTACTGCAGATACTCACCAACCTGGTCGGCAACGCCATCAAGTTCACCGAGCGCGGCGGTGTCGACGTGATCTTCTCGCGCGAGCAGGGGCTGGTACACGTGCAGGTGCGCGACACCGGCATCGGCATGACGGCGGAGCAGGTGGAGACCATCTTCGCGCCGTTCACGCAGGCCGATGCCTCGGTCAGCCGCCGCTTCGGCGGCACCGGCCTCGGCACCACCATCGCGCGCCAGCTGGTGGAGCTGATGGACGGCGACATCGATGTCGACAGTGCACAGGGGCACGGCAGCACGTTCCACATCCGGCTGCCGCTGCCACTCGGGCAGAAGCCGTCGGCCCCCGAACACGGCCCCGAACGGCTGTCGCTGCCGCCGCTGCGCGTGCTGATCGCCGACGACGTCGAACAGAACATCGAGCTGCTGACGCTGACGCTCGGCGACGGCGGCCATCAGGTCACCAGCGCGCGCGACGGCGACGAAGCGGTCGCGCAGTTCATGGACGGCCAGTTCGACATCGTGCTGATGGACGTTCACATGCCGGTCACCGACGGCCTGCAGGCGACGCGGCTGATCCGCCAGTACGAGCGCACGCACGGGCTGCGGTCGACACCGATCATCGCGCTGACCGCCAGCGTCATGGCCGAAGACCGGCGCGCCGCCCACCAGGCCGGCATGGATGGCTTCGCCGTCAAACCACTCGACGTGCCTCGACTGCTCGACGAGATATCCCGGGTACTCGGCCTCGACGACAAGCCGGCGGCCGCTGCCGTAGCGGCGACCGGCCCACGGCAACTGATCGACTGGCCCACCGGCATCGTGCGCTGGGGCAGCGAGGCGCGGCTGACAAAAGCGATGCACCAGTTCTTCGCTACCGTCACCGCCAGCCATCCGCTGCCCGACGACGACGAGCCCGATTGGGAGCGGCTGCGCTTCAGCCTGCACGGCATCCGCGGGGCGGCCGGCAATCTGGCCCTGCCGGCCATCGCCGAACTGGCGGGCAGCCTGGAGCAGCAGTGCCGGACCGGCGAGCGCGACGGCCTCCAGCCGCAGCTCGCAACCCTGCGCCAGCTGCTGCAGGAGACCGCGCACGAACTGGCGCAGACCGCCCCGCCCCCGGCCGATGGCGAAGCGGATACCGCCACCCCCACCGCCGCTCCCGGCGACTGGCACCCGAGCCTGCAGCGGCTGCAGACCCTGCTCGCCCGCAACGAACTCGACGATACCCTGCTCGAACAGGTCTGCGCCGGGCTGGAGCAGCAGGGCCGGCGCGCACAGGCGCTGACGCTGCGCGCCGCCATCGAAGCGTTCGAATTCATCGAGGCCCAGGCCTTGCTGCAGCGGCTCGCCGGCGAGCACAGCGCCGGGAAACAGCAGGAAAGAACACCATGATTGCCGACAAAGAGCGGCGCCGCACCCTGCTGCTGGTCGACGACGAGCCGGCCAACCTGCAGGTGTTGCGCCACACGCTGCAGGACGACTACCGGCTGCTGTTCGCCAAGGACGGCCACAAGGCGCTGGAACTGGCCCGCAGCGATCGCCCCGACCTGATCCTGCTCGACGTGATGATGCCCGGCATGTCCGGCTACGAGGTCTGCAAGCGGCTGAAGCAGGAGACCGCCACCGCCGCCATTCCGGTGATCTTCGTCACCGCGCTGACCGAGATCGACAACGAGCAGCTCGGTTTCGATCTCGGCGCCGTCGACTACATCGGCAAGCCGCTGCACCCGCAGATCGTACAGGCCCGGGTGCGCACCCATCTGTCGCTGGTGCAGGCGCAGGCGCTGCGCGAGACGCGGCTGCAGCTCGTGCAATGCCTCGGCACCGCCGCCGAGTTCAAGGACAACGAGACCGGCCTGCACGTCATCCGCATGAGCCACTACGCCCAGACGCTGGCGCTGGCAGTCGGCTACGGTGCCGAGGCGGCCGAGGAGCTGCTGCACGCGGCGCCGATGCACGATGTCGGCAAGATCGGCATTCCCGACTCGATCCTGCAGAAGCCCGGCAAGCTGACCCCGGAAGAGTGGGCGGTGATGCAGCAGCACACGGTGATCGGCGCGCGCATCATCGGCGAGCATCCGTCCGGGCTGCTGCGCGCCGCGGCGACGATCGCGCTGAGCCACCACGAGAAATGGAACGGTCAGGGCTACCCGAATGGCCTGCGCGGCGACGACATTCCGCACATCGCCCGCATCGTCGCCATCGCCGACGTATTCGACGCACTGACCAGCGTGCGGCCCTACAAGCACGCCTGGCCAATCGACGAAGCGCTGACGCTGATCCGCAACGAGAGCGGCGCCCACTTCGACCCGGAGCTGGTCACCGCCTTCATGGACAGCCTGCCGGCGATGCTGCAGATCGGCGAGCGCTGGGCCGACCGCGAAGAAGAAGAGAGCGAGGTCAGTCGTTGTTGATGACGATGTTCGGGAACGCCTGCCCCTGCTGCTGGCCGCGCCACGCCAGCTGCGCGGCAGTGCGGCGGGCGATGTCGCGGTAGAGCGCGGCCACCTTGCCACCCGGCTCGGCGACGACGGTCGGGTTGCCGCCATCGACCTGCTCGCGAATCGAGCGCGCCAGCGGCAGCGAACCGAGCAGCGGCACGCCGTAGTCACCGGCGATCAGCTCGCCGCCGCCCTCGCCGAACAGGTGATCGATCTGACCGCAGTTGCTGCAGACGTGCACCGCCATGTTCTCGACGATGCCGAGCACCGGCACGTCGACCTTGTTGAACATCTCGATGCCCTTGGCCGCGTCGAGCAACGCGATGTCCTGCGGCGTCGTCACCACCACCGCGCCGGCCACCGGCACCTTCTGCGCCAGCGTCAGCTGGATGTCGCCGGTGCCCGGCGGCAGGTCGATGACGAGGTAGTCGAGATCATCCCAGGCGGTCTGGTTCAGCAGCTGCTGCAGCGCGCCGGAGACCATCGGCCCACGCCACACCACCGGCGTGTTCTCGGTCAGCAGGTAGCCGATCGACATCGTCTGCAGGCCGTGCGCAACGACCGGCTCCAGCAGCTGCGAACCGCGCTGCGCCGGCCGCACGTCGGGCGGCACGCCGAGCATCAGCGGCTGGCTCGGGCCGTAGATGTCGGCGTCGAGCAGGCCGACGCGCGCGCCCTCGGCCTGCAGCGCCAGCGCCAGATTGACCGCCGTCGTCGACTTGCCGACGCCGCCCTTGCCCGACGCCACGGCGATGATGTTCTTCACCGACTGCATGTTCGGCAGCCCGCCCTGCCCCTTCTGCGCCGCGATGTTCCAGCCTAGCTCGACCGCCACCTCGGCATCCGGCAGCTGCGCCGTCACCGCAGCGGCGATGTCGCGCTGCATCTGCTCGCGCTGCGAGGCCGCCGGGTAGCCGAGCGCGACGCGAATCGTCACGCGGGTGCCGTCGACGGCGATGTCGTCGACCGCGCCGCACAGGAACAGATCCTTGTCGAGATGCGGGTCGCGCCAGCCGCGCAGCGCCTGTTCGACCTGGGAACGGGTGATGGCCATGAAAACTCCGACTGAATTGCTCGGGTAAACGAAAGGGCCGCGAGTATACGGCGCATCCGGTGCGGGTGAAACGGGGGGGCGGAGCCGTTATAGTTGGCGCCCCTCGTCGTCCAAACCCTCGTTCCAGTTCAGGAATCCCCATGTCGCCGCGCCGCATTCTCGTCACCAGCGCCCTTCCGTATGCCAATGGAGCGATCCACCTCGGCCATCTGGTCGAGTACATCCAGACCGACATCTGGGTACGCTTCCAGCGTATGCGCGGCCACGAGGTGCACTACGTCGGCGCCGACGACCAGCACGGCACGCCGATCATGCTGCGCGCCGCCGCCGAGGGCATCACGCCGCGCCAGCTGGTCGACCGCGTGCTGCACGAGCACGCGCGCGACTTCTTCGGCGGGCTGCAGGCGCTGGAACAGTGGGTGTCGGACAACCCGGCCAACCCGCTCGAACGCGACGAGCGCAAGCTCGGCGGTTTTCACATCGGCTTCGACAACTACTACCAGACCGACTCGGAAGAGAACCGCTTCTTCTGCGAGCGCATCTTCGCGCTGCTGGAGAAGAACGACCTGATCGCACAACGCGAGGTCGAGCAGTTCTACGACCCGGTCAAGTCGATGTTCCTGCCGGACCGCTACATCAAGGGCGAGTGCCCGAAATGTTCTGCCGCCGACCAGTACGGCGATTCGTGCGAAGCGTGCGGCGCCACCTACGCGCCGACCGACCTGAACAACGCCTACTCGACCGTCTCCGGCGCCGCGCCGATCCGCAAGGCGTCGATGCACTTCTTCTTCAAGCTCTCCGACGCACGTTGCGAAACCTTCCTGCGCGATTTCACGCAGAGCGGCGAACGACTGCAGCAGGAAGCGGCCAACAAGATGAAGGAGTGGCTCGGCGAACCGGGCGACAACAAACTCTCCGACTGGGACATCTCGCGCGATGCCCCCTACTTCGGCTTCCAGATTCCCGGCGCGCCGGACAAGTTCTTCTACGTCTGGCTCGACGCACCGGTCGGCTACTTCGGCAGCTTCCGCAACTACGTCGAGCGCCAGCGCGCGCGCGGCCACGACATCGACGAGACCGCCTTTCTCGACGCCGACAAGGCGAAAACCGAAGGCACCGAGATGGTCCACTTCATCGGCAAGGACATCCTCTATTTCCACGCGCTGTTCTGGCCGGCGATGCTGGACAACTCCGGCTACCGCACGCCGACCCGGATCAATGCGCACGGCTTCCTGACCGTCGACGGCGCCAAGATGTCGAAGAGCCGCGGCACCTTCATCACCGCGCAGAGCTATCTCGACGTCGGCCTCAATCCGGAATGGCTGCGCTACTACTTCGCCGCCAAGCTGAACGGCACGATGGAGGACATCGACCTCAGCCTCGACGATTTCGTCGCGCGGGTGAATTCAGACCTGATCGGCAAGTTCATCAACATCGCCAGCCGCTGCGCCGGTTTCATCAGCAAACAGTTCGACGGCCGCCTCGGAGAACTCGATGACGGCGCCGACTTCACCGCGCAGATCGCCGAAACCGAAGCGCACGTCGTGCAGGCCTACGAGCGCGGCGACTACTCGCAGGCGCTGCGCGCGATCATGGCGCTGGCCGACCGTGCCAACGGTTACGTCAACGACACCAAACCGTGGGAGCTGGCGAAATCGGCGGATGTCGCCGACCGCGCGCGGCTGCACGTCGTCTGCACGACGGCGCTCGACCTGTTCCGCCGCCTCGCCATCCTGCTCAAGCCAGTGCTGCCGAAACTGGCGCGCGACGTCGAACACTTCTTCGGCGTCGCCCCCTTCGACTGGCCGCAGCTCGGCGGCGCGCTGCCGGCCGGCCACGCGATCAACGACTACAAGCACCTGATGACACGCATCGACCCGAAGCAGATCGCCGCGCTGGTCGAAGCCAACCGCCAGTCGCTGCAGCCGACGGCACCGGCGCCGGCAGCAAAAGCCAAAACCACCGAACAGAAAGCAGAACAGGCGACAGAGAACGCAACGATCTCGATCGACGATTTCCTGAAGGTCGACCTGCGCGTCGCCAGAATCGCCGCCGCCGACCACGTCGACGGCGCCGATAAGCTGCTGCGGCTGACGCTCGACCTCGGCGACGAGCAGCGTCAGGTGTTCGCCGGTATCAAGTCGGCCTACCAGCCCGAGCAGCTGGTCGGCCGGCTGACCGTCATGGTCGCCAACCTGGCGCCGCGCAAGATGAAGTTCGGCATGAGCGAGGGGATGGTGCTGGCGGCCGGCCCCGGCGGCAGCGAGATCTTCCTGCTGTCGCCGGACAGCGGCGCCGAGCCCGGGATGAAGGTGAAATAGCCAACGTCAGAGATGGCAGCAGTGCCAGGCGAGGTGCCGTGCATTTCGCCGGGGGACGCAAAGACGTGCATCCATGCACAGGCTCGGGTGTCGCCATCCTTGGCGACACACGCCCCCGGCGAAACGCACGGCACCCCGCCTCCCATCCTCAGTGCAATCGACCGGTTTACGGTTCGCTTATCGGATTCTCAGAATATGAATATGAAAATTCGCCACTTTTCAGATTAATTGAGAACCAGTATCGTTGCGCCCTTCTTTAATTGCCCGCTGTCTCCGAGATACGTAATGGCCGCTTTCAATCACGAACGGGTCACCAGCGTTCGCCACTGGAACGACACCCTCTTCTCCTTCACCTGCACCCGCGACACCAGCCTGCGCTTCAAGAACGGCCACTTCGTCATGATTGGCCTGCAGGTCGACGGCAAGCCGCTGATGCGCGCCTACTCGATCGCCAGTGCCAACTACGAGGAAGAGCTGGAGTTCTACAGCATCAAGGTGCAGGACGGCCCGCTCACCTCGCGCCTGCAACACCTGAAGGAAGGCGACGAGATCCTGATCAGCCGCAAGCCGACCGGCACGCTGGTGCTCGACAACCTGAAGCCCGGCAAGCACCTCTACCTGCTCGGCTCCGGCACCGGTCTGGCGCCGTTCATGAGCATCATCAAGGATCCGGAGACCTACGAGCAGTACGAGAAGGTGATCCTGGTGCACGGCGTGCGCATCGTCAGCGAGCTCGGCTACTACGACTACATCACCAAAGAGCTGCCGCACAACGAATTCTTCGGCGAGCTGGTGCAGGAAAAGCTGATCTACTACCCCACCGTCACCCGCGAACCGTTCCGCTATCAGGGCCGCATCACCGACCTGATGGAGAGCGGCAAGCTGTTCTCCGACATCGGCCTGCCGCCGCTGAACCCGGAGACCGACCGCGTGCTGGTCTGCGGCAGCCCGCACATGCTGAAGGACACCGTCGCCATCCTCGATGCGCGCGGCCTGCACGAATCGCGTCACGGCCAGCAGGCCGAGTACGCCATCGAGCGCGCCTTTGTTGAACAGTAATCAGGTCGAGCAGTAATCAGATCGAGCAGTAATCCCGGTGAGGCCGCCACGGCCGCCTCACCGGCCCCTCCCCCGAGCACTCCCTGATCAGGAACCAACCGCCTTCGGCTGACCGGCCGCAGCGCCGTCATCGCCGGCAGCCGGCGGCCGGCGGCCGCACGCGCGACACCAGCAACATGGCCAGCAGCGCCAGACCGATGAACACCGCGAAAGCCGGTGTATAAGTGCCGCTGCTGTCGTGCACCTCGCCGATGAAACGCATCATGACGATGGCGAACGGCTGCATGATGATCGCCATGATCCCCATCACCGAACCGTAACTCCTGGCGCCGAACAGCCACGCGGTGATGGTGCTCCACGCCGGGAAAATGCCACCCACCGCAATGCCGAGCAGCGCGATCGCCAGCAGCATGACGTAATAGCCCGGCTGCCAGATGTACACCGCCATCAGCAGTATTCCGCAGACGGCCACATAGGCGAATATCAGCCGCAGATCGACCTTGTCGGCCAGGTAACCGATCAACAGCTTGCCGCAGATCGCCGACGCCGTTTTCACCGACACCAGTACGGCGACGGTCGTCAGGTCGTAGCCGATGTCCTGGAAGTAGGCGACCTGCGAGGTCAGTATCGCCTGGTCGATGCCGAAGATAAGGCCGATGCCGCACGCCACCAGCCAGAAGTTGCGGCTCCTGAACAGCTGCGCCGTCGTCCACTCCCGCTCCTGCGACGCCGTGGCGGCATCGCTCTGCACATCACCGGCGAACTCGTCGCGATAGCCCGCTATCGACTCGTCAGGGCGATTGCGAATAACCAGCGCCGCCATGCCGAAGAAGATCAGCATCGGCACCAGACCGATCAGAAACAGCGCATCGCGCCAGCCGAGGCTCTCGATCAACAGCGCCGTCAGCGGCTGCGAGATGAAGCCGCCCACCGAGGTGCTCAGCGCCACCACGCCCAGCGCCCGGCCGCGCCGCCGCCGGAACCAGCGCACGGTCACGGTGTTCGCCATGATCACGCCACAGCCAGCCGCGCCGAACGCCAGCGGCAGCGTCACCATGAACAGCATCAGCCCCAGCGAATCGGTCCGTGAAATCGTCATCAGGGCGACGCCGAACGCCAGCGCGCAGGAAACGACGATGAGCTGCACGGAGAAGCGGTCAAGCAGGCGCCCCACCACCGGCGCGGCGATGGCGGCCCCGAGCATCAGCCCGATCATGCCGTTGTTGTAGTTCGCGCGTGAAATGCCGAACTCTTCGGTGACCGGCACGGTGAACATGCCGAAGATGTAGGAGGTGAAACCAAGCGCCAGCGCGGCGCAGATGAACGAGCCGGCCATCACCCGCCAGCCGGCATAGAACGGAAGGGATTTCATCGGAACAAGGGCTCCTGCCGCGGGATCACTACTCCGCCGGGGCACATGTCGCAGTCACGGCCCGACCGGTCGAGCCGCGAGTATAAACAGAGGTCCGGACGAACGCGGGCGGAAAAACGCGCCGCCGGCTACAGCAGCGTGCCACCGTCGACGCTGATCACCTGCCCGGTCTGGAACGCGGCGCGCTCCGACGCCAGATAGAGCACGACGGCCGACACCTCCTCCGGCAGCGCGATCTGGCGCTCCAGCGGCCCCTTGCGCGCGCGCTTGGCCATGTCGTCCGCGCTGGTGCCGGCGAACGCCTTCTGGAAGAAGCCGTTGTCCGGGTGGAAGCGGCTGCCCTTGCTGTAGGCGGCCGGGTCGCGCGACACGGTGCCATATGGCGCCACACAGTTGACGGTGATGTTGTGCTGCCCCACCTCTTTCGCCAGCACGCGGGTGAAACCGTGCACCGCCGCCTTCGCCGCCGAGTAGACCGGCAGCATGTAGTCGCCGACCAGCCCCGCCGTCGAACCGATGTTGACGATGCGGCCACTGCGGCGCGCGATCATCTGCGGCAGCACCGCGTGCGTCATCCGCAGCGTGGTCATGAAGTTGAGGTCGAGATCGGCCAGCCATGTCGCCGGATCGGAGTCGGCGAAGAAGCCGGCACCGACATTGCCGCCGACATTGTTGACCAGCACGTCGACCGGGCCGAGCTTCTCCGCCTCGGCCAGAATCCGCGCCGGCGCCTGTGGGTCGCACAGGTCGGCGGCGACGAACAGCGCCGCCTGCGCGCCGCGCGAGCGCGCTTCGGTCGCCACGCGCTCGCCGGCCTCGGCGTCGCGCCCGACCACCACCACCTTCGCCCCGTCGGCGGCGAAATCGAGCGCGATGGCTCGGCCGATGTTGGCCGTCGCACCGGTGACGACCACCACGTTTCCAGCAAGATTCAGATTCACGCAAGAGCCCTCGTTGCAGACAGTGGTTTCGGCGCACAGCAGTACCGGCCGCGCGCGCATCGCTGCATGGTGGCCAAACATCGAACGTCGGGGAAGCCGGCCGGCTGTCGCCGGATGGTCACAATGGCGAATGCCGGTCCTGCCGGCGCGCTGCTCGCCATATCCCCGGGCACGCCCGAGCCACTAAAATCGCCCCCTCGACGCGACGGGCAACCTCTCTCCATGCTGGCGGACAATTTGCTGCTGCTGATCGGCGCCATGCTGGTCAACAACCTCGTGCTGACGCAGCTGCTCGGCGTCTCGCCGCTGTTGCGGCTCTCCGGGCACTCCGGGCCGGTGGTCGGTATCGCGCTGGCCACCACCATCGCGCTGACGCTCGGCGCCTTCGGCAACGCACTGGTCGAGGCCCTGCTGCTGCGGCCGCTCGGTCTCGACTACCTGCGCATCGTCGCCTTCATGCTCGTCATCGCCGCTGCCGTCGCGCTGACCGGGCTGGTGCTACGCGTGTTGCCGGCGCCGTTGCGCGGACAGCCCGCCACCTGGCTGCCGCTGATCACCATCCACTGCGCTCTGCTCGGTGTCGCACTACTCAACGCCGACACGCAGCGCGGGCTGCTGGCCTCGACGCTGTACGGCTTCGGCGCCGGCGCCGGCTTCGCGCTGGTGCTGATCCCGTTCGCGGCGCTGCGCGAGCGGCTGGCCACTGCCGACGTGCCGCTGCCGTTTCGCGGCGCCGCCATCGGCATGGTCAGCGCCGGACTGGTCGCACTCGCCTTCATGGGCTTCGCCGGGCTGGCCCGATGATCGAGCTGCTGTCGCATCATCCGCTCATTGCCGCGCCACTCGCGCTGCTGCTACCCGGTCTGCTCTGCACTGCCCTTCTCGTCCGCACCGCACGACACAACGATGATGCCGGCGAAGCGCTCACCGATCGCATCGACGCACTGCTGCCGCAGAGCCAGTGCGGCCTGTGCGGCTACCCCGGCTGCCGCCCCTACGCCGACGCGATCGCCAGCGGCGAGCCGATCAATCGCTGCCTGCCCGGCGGTGACGCGACGATCCGCGAACTGGCGGAGCTGCTCGACGTCGCACCACTGCTGCTCGACACCGGCGGTATCGAACCACCGCCACCGTCGGTCGCGTGGATTCGCGAGGCCGACTGCATCGGCTGCACCAAGTGCATCCAGGCCTGCCCGGTCGACGCGATTCTCGGTGCCGCCAAACGAATGCACACGGTTATCGCCAGCGAATGCACCGGCTGCGACCTCTGCGTCGAGCCGTGCCCGGTCGACTGCATCGAGATGCACCCGCTCGAAACGACGTTGCAGAACTGGCACTGGCCATCACCTGAACCGCTGATCGCCACCGACCGGGAGGCGACGGCATGAGGGTCGTCCACGACTTCCACGGCGGCATCCATCCGCCCGCCAGCAAGCGGCAGTCGACCGGCACGCCGATTCGCCACGCCGGCATTCCCGCCGAGCTGGTACTACCGCTGTTGAGTTACGGCGGCGCATTGCTGGAGGCGTGTGTCGCAGTCGGCACGCGTGTACTGAAGGGACAGCGGATCGCCACCGCAGCGGATGCATCCGGTGCGCCACTGCACGCACCGACCTCCGGTGAGGTGGTGGCGATCGAACCGCGCCCGATCGCTCATCCATCCGGCCTCACTGCACCGTGTCTGATATTGCGCAGCGATGGCCGCGACGAATGGATCGACCATCGCGGCATCGACGATTACACCGCGCTGCCACACGATCAGCTGTTGCAGATCATCCGCGATGCCGGTATCACCGGCCTCGGCGGCGCCGGCTTCCCGACCGCCGCCAAACTGACCACGCACGGAAAACCGATCGACACACTGATCCTGAACGGCGCCGAGTGCGAGCCCTACGCCAGCGCCGACGATCTGCTGATGCGCGAGCGCGCCGCACAGGTGATCGACGGCGCCCGCATCCTGCGCCACCTGCTGCAGCCGCGCGAGACGCTGCTCGGCATCGAGGACGACAAGCCGGAAGCGATCGCCGCGCTACGGCAGGCCGCCACCGGCAGCGACATCGAGATCGTCGTGTTTCCGGCCCGCTATCCGTCCGGCGGCGAGCGCCAGCTGATCCAGCTGTTGACCGGACGCGAGGTGCCGAGCGGCGGTCTGCCGGCCGACATCGGCGTGCTGTGCCAGAACGTGGCCACGGCGGTAGCGATTCACCGCGCCGTCGCTCACGGCGAGCCACTGCTGTCGCGCATCACCACCATCACTGGCGACGCCTGCCGCGAGCCACGCAATTACGAGGTGCTGTTCGGCACGCCGCTGCGTCACCTGCTGGCGCAAAGCGGCTACGACGCAGCGCACTGCAGCCGGCTCATCGTCGGCGGCCCTCTGATGGGATTCGCGATCGACAGCGACGAGGTACCGGTGGTCGAGACCAGCCACTGCATCATCGCCGCCACCGCCACCGAGATGCCGGTGCCAGCGCCGCCGCAGCCCTGCATCCGCTGCGGCTTCTGCGCCGAGGTCTGCCCTGCCACACTGCTGCCACAGCAGCTCTACGCTTTTGCCCGCACCGGCGACCGCGAACAGCTGGAGGCGCATCACCTGTTCGACTGCATCGAATGCGGCGCCTGCGCCTATGTCTGCCCGAGCCGGATTCCGCTGGTGCAGCACTACCGCAACGCCAAGGGCGAGCTGCTGGCCCGAGACGAACAGCGGCGACGGGCCGACCACGCCCGCACACGTTTCGAAGCGCGCAACCAGCGGCTGGCGCGCGACGCGCAGGAGCGGGAGATACGCCGCCGCCAACGTCTCGATGCGACCGCTGCTGCACCGGTCATCACCGTCGCTGCACCGACAAAACCCGCACCAGTCGATGTCGTGAAAGCAGCCGTCGAACGAGCCAAGGCCAGAAAAGCCGCGCAGACAACTGCCGCGAAAACCGATGCTCCCGCCACTCTCAGCACCGGTGCCGAGAGCGATCCAAAACAGCAGTTACCCGCTCTCTACAAGAAGCTGGCGAATGCCGAACAGCGTTTGCAGGAGGTGCGCGAACAGTACCCGGCCAAGCTGCCGCACTTCGAGGAGGCGGTGGCGTTGCTGCGCGAGCGCATTGCAACGGCCGAGGCGGCGGTGCGTGATGCAACGCCTGCCACCGACGATGCAGCGCAGGCCGCCATCGCGCGCGCACTGACGACGCACGCCCGGCGCACCCGCGTCTCACCACTCGAACAGGCCGATCAGGCGATCGCCGCGCTGGAAAAACGAATTGCCAAGGCGCGCTACAAACTGGCACAGACCGAGCGCGACGGGGATGCCTCCGCATCGCTGCACGACAGCGCGCTGCGGCAACTCGAACAAAAGCTGGAGCAGGCACGTCGCGAGCGCGACGCCCTCGCCGAGCGCCACTGAGCCGATCGCATGTCTCTGCTGAAAACCTCCGCCCCACACCTGCACGGCGCGCCGACCACCGCGACACTGATGCGGCTGGTCTGTCTCGCGCTGCTGCCCGGCATCGCCGCCCTGACTGCCTTCTTCGGTTTCGGCACCCTGACCAATCTGCTCTGGTGCGCACTGTTCGCACTCGGCAGTGAAGCGCTGGCACTGGCGCTGCGCCAGCGGCCGGTGCGCGCCGGCCTCGGCGACGGCTCGGCACTGCTCACCGCGCTGCTGCTCGCCATCGCGCTGCCGCCCGCCGCGCCGTGGTGGCTGCTGCTGATCGCCAGCGCCAGCGCCATCCTGCTCGCCAAGCAGCTGTTCGGCGGGCTCGGCCACAACCCGTTCAACCCGGCGATGGTCGGCTATGCGATAGCGCTGGTCTCGTTTCCGCTGACGATGACACAGTGGCCGGCGCCACGCGGCGCTGCCGACGGCACACTCATCGGCCCGATCGACGCACTGCTGCGTTCACTCGACCTCGACGCCTTCGTCATCGATGGCTACACGATGGCGACACCGCTCGATCTGGTGCGGCAGAACTCGTCGCTGCTGGTCGGGGAGCTGTGGGCGCGCAATCCGCAATTCGGCACGCTCGGCGGTACCGGATGGGAGTGGGTCAATGGCATGCTCCTGCTCGGCGGGCTGTTCCTGCTCTACCGCCGTGTATTCACCTGGCACGCGCCACTGTCGATGCTGGCCGCGCTGGCACTGATGGCGCTGCTGTTCAACGATGGCAGCAGCTCCGCCTCCGGCGGTTCACCCCTGTTCCATCTGTTCAGCGGTGCGACGATGCTCGGCGCCTTCTTCATCGTCACCGACCCGGTCACCGCACCCGTCTCGACGCGCGGCCGCCTCATCGGCGGCGCGGCCATCGGCGTGCTGGTCTACCTGATCCGCCACTGGGGCAACTACCCGGACGCGATCGCCTTCGCCGTGCTGCTGCTCAATTTCGTCACACCGCTGCTCGACTGCTACACGCAGCCGCGTGCCTACGGTCACAAACCATCGCGAGCGAACGATGAACACTGAGACGATTCGCGCCGCGCTCGCGCTCACACTGAGCACTGTGCTGGCCGCCAGCGCCGTCAGCCTCACGTTCGTCGCCACCCGCGACCGTATCGCCGCCAACCGCATCGCCGCCGCCGAGGCGCCACTGCTGCAGATCACTCCCGGTACAGATCACGACAACGCCCTGCTGAACGACACTGTCATCGTCGACGACAGCGCACTGCTCGGCCTGCGCGCGCCGCAGCCAGCCTACCTCGCGCGCCACGGCGGTGAAGTGGTGGCAGTGCTGCTGCCGGTCATCGCCCGCGACGGCTACGGCGGCGACATCGAACTGCTGGTCGGCATCGATCGCAGCGGCATAGTCACCGGCGTGCGCGCGCTGACACATCGCGAAACGCCAGGCCTCGGCGACCACATCGAGCGCGACAAATCGGACTGGGTCGAGACCTTCGTCGGCCGCTCGCTCGGCGATCCGGTCGAGGCGCTATGGCGTGTGAAGAAAGATGACGGGTATTTCGATCAGCTCACCGGTGCCACCGTCACCTCTCGCGCCGCGACCGCAGCCGTCGCACGAGCTCTTCAATACGCCGAAACCCACAGACAGATGCTGTTCGGAGCGACCGTCGATGAGTGAACCCCGCTGCCGCGACATCGCCCTCGACGGTCTGTGGCGACACAACCCGGCCCTCGCCCATCTGCTCGGCCTGTGCCCGCTGCTGGCGGTCACAGACTCGCTGGCCAAAGCGATCGGCCTCGGTCTCACCACCATCGTCGTGCTGATGACATCGAACCTCTGTGTCTCTCTGCTGCGCCACCACTCTCCCGACCCGATCCGGCCACTGCTCACCATCACGATCATCGCCACGCTGGTCGGCTGCCTCTCACTGCTGATGCAGGCGCTCGCCTATGAACTGCACACGGCTCTCGGCCTGTTTCTGCCGCTGATCGCCACCCACTGCGCGATCCACAGCCGTGCCGCGGCCTTCGCCGTCAGCCACCGGCCGCTGCCGTCGCTGCTGGATGGATTGATGGTGGGACTGGGCGGCCTCGGTGTACTGGTCGCCATGGGAGCGGTGCGTGAACTGGCCGGCAGCGGCGCGCTGTTCGGCGATATGCAGCTGCTGTTCGGAGAGCAGGCTCACAACTGGAAGATCCAGCTGTTCTCCGCACACGAAAACTTCCAGCTGGCACTGCTGCCAGCCGGCGCCTTCATCACTGCCGGATTACTGATCGCATTGAAGAATCTGATCGACGCACGACGCAGCACGAAGACCGACGTATCGGCCGCGATCACACCCCGTCAGCGCGCACGCGTCACCGGCAGGATCGGCTGATGCCGAGTCGGTTCGCCGGCGCACCGTCCGCTACTCCGCTTGTTGCGGTCGCAGTTCCAGCGTTTCCAGTATCTCGTCGACGACGGCATCGTCCATGCCGGCGTTGTCACGATCGCAACTGTAGCTGACCAGCAGCAACAGTTCGCCGCCATCGAGCAGCCATTCGCGCACGGCATCGTCACCGTCGACATATTCGAAATAGAGACCGGACAAGCCCGCCAGTTGCACATCGCTGCCCGTACCGTGATCCCCCAGCAGCTCGCGCGCCAGCGCGCGCAGATCACCGGGTGCCACCGGTTCAGCCGTCTCCAGCGTGGTGATCTCGATGACACCGACACCATCCTCATCCTCGATGATGACGGTCTCGTCCTCCTGCTCGGCCTCCCACTCCTCGGGCAGGTCGATCAGCCACCAGTCGGTTTCCAGCGTGTGCATCAGACGATCTCCAGCGGTTGGCCCGGCAGGGCACGACTCATCAGCAGCGCATCTTCGCGCCCGCCGACGGCAGGGTAGTAATGAGGGCGGCGACCATCGACGCCGAAACCGAGGCTGCGATAGAGCGCGATCGCTGCCGCATTGCCGACGCGCACTTCCAACAGACAGCGCACGACACCGCGCGCCGGCAACTGTGTCAGTGCATGCAGCAGCAACTCGCGCGCAATGCGGCGGCGGCGCCAGTCGGGATGCACGGCGGTATTCAGCAGCGTCGCTTCATCCAGCACCTGCTGGAACAGCGCGAAACCGGTCAGCGCGCCGTCATGTTCGTCGCCCCACCCGAACTCTTCGCCTTCCAGCCCATCGATGAACTGATTCAGTGTCCACGGAAAGGCCGTGCAGGCCTGCTCGATCTGGTGCAGCCGCGCCGCATCGCCCGGCACCAGCGCACGAATCAATGCCGCATCACCCGCAGCGGTTGCAGCTGTTGCCACAACGTCTGCTTGGCGCCGCCATCGGCGAGACAGCGCCACAGGCTGATGCCGGCAATCAGCCGGAAATCGGGATCGTCGTTGAACCACTGCGTGGCACCACTGCCAAGCGTCAGCAATGTATTGCCACCAGCCTGCAGACACTGCCGCTGCAGATTCGCACCGAGACTCTCCCGCGCCGCCTGTTCGCTACGATCTACCTGCGGGTTCTTCACCCTCATCGGCCAGACGAACTGATCGGCCTCCATCGCTACCGGCTGGCGATACAGCGCGAACAGCAGATTGCCGAGCAGTCGCAGATACTCCTCCAGCCGCTGATCGCCGCGCGGTCCCTCGTCGACGACGACGATACCGGTCGCACAGCGGACGATCAGCAGCGAGAAACGCGGGCCATCGCTCCGAGGTTGTTCCTGCAGCGCAGGCTCCGGCGGTCTCGCCACCCTGCGCGTCGCAATTTCAATTTCGGGCACCGCCGGACGCGCAACCGGAGCCTCGGCCGCGGCCCTGCCAACAGCGACCGGCAACTCCGCTTCGACCTCGACCACCACTTCGCTCTCGTCGGCCCAGGCCATCGGCTGCGATTCGGCAGCGCCGGGCAGCGACCAACGCGGCACGTAGACCTCGACACCGATGGCGCGCAGGTACTGTGAGCGATGCGGTTCGAGCACCACCGCTATACGCCCTCGCGTTGCGGATGCGCGCGCACGATCCCTTCGGCGAGCAGATTCAGCCCGTGCAGATAGGCCTTGACCGATGCCACGACGATATCGGTATCGGCACCGGAACCGTTGACGATCACATCGCCCTTGGTCAGCCGCACCGTCACCTCGCCCTGCGAATCGGTTCCCTTGGTGATCGCATTGACGGAATAAAGATTGAGCGTCGCGCCACTGTCGATCAGTTTCTCCACAGCCTTGAACGCCGCATCGACCGGGCCATCGCCGATGGCATCGGCCGATCGTTCCTGACCCTCGATCAGCAGCGTCACCGAAGCCGTCGGCTTCGCACCCATCTTCGAATGCGCCTCCAGCGCCTGCAGCTGGTAGCGATGCGGAGTTGCCTGCGTCGACGTATCACTGACCAGTGCCTGCAGATCCTCGTCGAATATCTCGGTTTTCTTGTCCGCCAGCTCCTTGAAGCGCGCGAACGTCTGCTCCAGTGCCTCGGGCGACAACACGATACCGAGCTGCTCCAGCCGCGCCTTCACCGCCGCCCGCCCCGACAGCTTGCCGAGCACCAGTTTGTTGGTATTCCAGCCGACATCTTCGGCCCGCATGATTTCGTAGGTTTCCCGGTACTTCAGCACGCCATCCTGGTGAATACCCGACTCGTGCGCGAACGCATTGGCGCCGACGATCGCTTTGTTCGGCTGCACCGGAAAACCGGTGATCGTCGAAACCAGACGCGATGCCGGCACGATATGCGTCGTATCGATGCGCGTCTCGACCGGAAACAGATCGTGCCGCGTCCGCACCGCCATGACGATCTCCTCCAGCGACGCATTGCCCGCGCGCTCACCGAGACCGTTGATCGTGCACTCCACCTGACGCGCGCCCTGCAGCACTGCCGACAATGAGTTGGCGACGGCGAGCCCCAAGTCGTTGTGACAGTGCACCGAGAACACCGCCTTGTCGGCATTCGGCACCGCATTCATCAATCGGCGAATCAGATCTCCGTACTGACCCGGCTCCCCATATCCCACCGTGTCGGGCAGGTTGATCGTCGTGGCTCCGGCAGCGATGACCGACTCGACGATGCGGCAGAGGAAATCGAATTCGGAGCGCGATGCGTCCTCGCAGGAAAACTCGACGTCACCGACATGGTTGCGCGCACGCTTGACCGCGGCGACGGCCTGCTCCAGCACCGTGTCCGGCTGCATCCGCAGCTTGTATTCCATGTGGATCGGCGACGTCGCGATGAAGGTATGGATCCGCCCCGAATTGGCAGGCTTCAGCGCCTCGGCGGCACGATCGATATCCTTCGGGTTGGAGCGCGAAAGACTGCAGACGGTACTCTCCTTGACCGCCTCAGCCACTGCCTTGACCGCTTCGAAATCACCCGGGCTGGCAATCGCGAAACCAGCCTCGATGACATCGACTCGCAGTTTCTCCAGCACCTTCGCGATACGAACCTTCTCGTCGCGCGTCATCGACGCGCCCGGGCTCTGCTCGCCGTCACGCAACGTGGTGTCGAAAATGATCAGCCGGTCTTTAGCCATGGTCGTGCTCCGCGATGCCATTCTTATCTGAACGATCTGGTGCCAATTCTCGCAAATCTCCCTGCGAGCGCCCATTGATTTCGACAGGGGTGACCTGCAAACAAAAGCCCCCTGTGGGTATCCACAGGGGGCTTGGTCCATCAGCGGGGCCA
>CAZEVP010000026.1:0-41011 GCA_964515735.1 uncultured Verrucomicrobiaceae bacterium
TCGCCAACCGGCTGCTGGCCAACCTGCACCGCCGCCGCTCGCTGGAGCAGGCCTACCTCGACACGCTGGCCGCGCTGCCGGAGGCCGAGACGCCCTCGCTGGAGCGGCAGGCGCTGATTCTCGAAGCGCTACATGCGGTCGACCGCGTGCTGAACCGGCTGCCGGCGCGGGTGCGCCGGGCCTTCCTGATGGCGCAGCTGGAGGGGCACACGCAGCAGGAGATCGCCGAGCGGCTGGGCATCACCGTGCGCTCGGTGCAGCGCCATCTGGCGCGCGCCTACGAAGAGTGCGTCGTGCTGGCGGCGGAGTTGCCATGAGTTCGCCGTCGATCGACCGCAGCATCGCGCGGCAGGCGTCGCGCTGGTTCGTGCTGCTGCAGGGCGACGCCAGCACCGGCGAGCGCGAGGCCTGCGCGCGCTGGCGGGCCAGCCATGCCGACCACGAACGTGCGTGGCAGCTGGCCGAGCGGTTTCACGCCCAAATGGGCAATATTCCCGCCGCCATCGGCCTGTCGGCACTGGAGCGCCCGCGCGGCCTTGGTCTGAATGAGATGGGGCGCCGCGACACCATCAAGCTGCTGACACTGCTGATCGCCGCCGCGCCAGTCGGCCTGATCGGTTATCGCGAGCTGCCGTGGCACAGCTGGAACGCCAACGTGCGCACGGCGGTCGGCGAGCGGCGCGAACTGACGCTGCCCGATGGCTCGCAGGTCCACCTCAACACCGACAGTGCGCTCGACATCGACTTCGACGACGAGCGGCGGTTGTTGTCGCTGCGCAGCGGCGAAGCGCTGATCAGCAGCGCTCGCGACGCTGCCGGCCGGCCGCTGCTGGTGCAGACGCGCGAGGGCATCGCGCGACCGGTCGGCACGCGCTTCAGCGTGCGTCAGTTCGACGGCGAAACGCAGGTGGCCGTGCTCGAAGGAGCGGTCGAGCTGCATCCCGGCCGCGCCCCGTCGCGAGCGCTGCTGCTGTCCGCCGGCGAGCAGACCCGTTTCAGCGCCGACCGGATCGAATCGCCGATCGCGCTGCAGAGCCTCTCCAGCGACTGGAGCCGCGGCGTGCTGCGCGCCGACAAGATGCGACTGGCCGACTTCGCCGAAGAGTTGAGCCGCTACCGCCCCGGCCTGCTGCACTGCGATCCCCTCGTCGCCGATCTGCGGATTTCCGGCGCGTTCCAGCTCGACGACACCGATCAGGCGCTGGCCGCGCTGGCGCGCACGCTGCCGATCGATATTCGCTACCGCACCCGCTACTGGGTGACGCTCGCCCCGCGCGCAAACGCCCTCCGCCAAACCTGAATCCACCGCTCGTCACGAATCGCTGTCGTGTTTTTCGCTCGCCGCGTGTCCCGCCCCTCGTAAGCAACCAGAACATCACATGGGGACAGTTTTCATGCGGCACGCTTCATCTCGACCACGACACCACTTCCGCCCCCTCGCCGGCGCGATCCGCGGCGCGACGCTCGGCCTGCTGATCGCCGGCGGCGGCATGACCAGCCCCGTATTGCTGGCGGCAGAAACGGCTCGGCATCAGGTGCGTCACTACGCCATTCCCGCCGGCCCGCTCGGCAGCGCGCTGGCCGAGTTCGCCAGCCAGGCCGGCATCACGCTGTCGATCGAGCCGGCGCTGGTGGAGGGTCTTCGCACGTCGGGCCTGCAGACCGAAACCGGTGTCGACGAGGGCTTGAGCCAGCTGCTGCAGGGCAGCGGGTTGCAGGCGGTGCGGGCGCAGGACGGTTCGTTCACGCTGCGACGAATACCGGAAGGGAGCGCACTGCTGAAAGCGGTGAAGGTGCAGGCGGCGGGCATCGATGCCGCCACCACCGAAGGCAGCGGCTCCTATGCCGCGAAAGCGGTCACCGTCGGCAGGGTCGCGCAGACGCTGCGCGAGATTCCGCAGTCGGTGACGGTGATGACGCGCCAGCTGATCGACGACCAGAACCTGCGAACCATCGACGACCTGATGATCCAGACGCCGGGCATCGTCGTGGAGAAGGACGGTTCCGGCTACACCGGCTTCTGGTCGCGCGGATTCCAGATCGACAACTACCAGATCGACGGCGTGCCGATCGCCTACGAAAGTATTTTCCGGCCGAATCAGGACATGGCGCTGTACGACCGCGTCGAGATACTGCGCGGCGCGGACGGTCTGTTCTCCGGCACCGGCGAGGCCGGCGGCACCATCAATCTGGTGCGCAAGCGGCCGCTGGAGTCGCAGCAGACGCTGTTCGCGCTGTCGGCGGGGCGCTGGAACAACTACCGCGGCGAGCTGGACGTCAGCAGCCCGCTGGCGTTCGACGGCAAACTGAAAGGCCGCGCCGTGGTGGTGTATCAGGATCGCGACTTTTTCTATTCGCCATCGGATGAGGAAAAGACGCTCTATTACGGCATCGTCTCGTTCGATATCACGCCGGACACCGTGCTTTCCGTCAGTGCCAGTCGCCAGCATTCCGAGGGCGTGATCTGGCGCAGCGGCCTGCCGCGCTACAGCGATGGCAGCGACCTGGGCCTGTCGCGCAGCCGCGCGCTGACGTTCGACTGGGGCGCGCGCGACAACACGACGACGGAATATTTCGCCGAGCTGGAGCACGCATTCGGGGACAACTGGTCAGTGAAGGCCTCGGCGGCGCGGCAGGAGTATGAAACCGAGGACTACATGGCCTTCGTGCAAGGGCCGGTGAATCTCGCCACCCACGCACTGGGCACCGTCAGCGGCAGTTACGAGGAGACCGGCAACAAGGCCGAGGCCTTCAACGTCCATCTCGCCGGCAGCTTCGACTGGCTCGGGCTGCGCCACAGCGTGGTGGTCGGCGGCGACTGGCAGGACAGCACCGCCAAGCAGATGCGGTTCAATCTGATCCTGCCGAGTTACGGCACGGCGGGCAGCGTCTTCGATTTCGATCCCGGCGCTTATGCGCGACCCGACGTGGTCAGCCCGTCGTATGGCTGGCCGGCCTACGGCGCGGAGCAGCGCGGTCTCTACGCCAAGCTGCAGATGCGACTGCTCGATACGCTGCAACTGGTAGTGGGCGGCCGCCACAGCAGCTACGAATACGGCTCGCCATTCGTCGATTACGACGATCCCACCGGTAACAGCGAGACCGGCTACAAGGAGTCCGGCATCTTCACGCCCTACGGCGGCCTGATCTACGACCTCGCCGACAACTGGTCGGCCTATCTCAGCGTCGCGGAAATCCACAAATCCCAAGCCGACCTGCTCAAGGGGCCGCCACCCGGCACGCCGCTGGAGGCGATCACCGGCCGCAGCGTTGAGGTCGGCGTCAAGGGCGAGCTGCTGGACGGGCGCTTCAACACCGCGCTGGCGCTGTACCGCATCGAGCGCGAGGGCGAGGCCGTGGACGATCCCGCCTATCCCTACACGCCGGGCGATCGCGGCATTGCCTGCTGCTCGCTGGCGCGGGGCGAAGTCGTCAGCGAAGGGGTGGATGCCGAGCTCTCCGGCGAGCTCGCGCCGGGCTGGCAGGTATTGCTGAGTTACACCTGGAATCGCAACGAGGACAAGGCGACCGACGCGGAATACCACGCCGCCATGCCGCGCCACCTGCTCAAGGCGTGGACCAGCTACCGCCTGCCGGGCTCGTGGTCGGCCTTCGATGTCGGCGGCGGCGTCACCGCGCAGAGCGAAGCGGCCAACGCCGGCCTGGTCTGGGTAAATCAGGGCGCGGCGGGATGGGCACAGGTGCCGTACCGGGTCGAACAGGGCGGTTATTCGGTGTGGCAGGCGCGCGCGGGCTACCGCATCGACGAGCACTGGTCGCTGGCGCTCAACCTCAACAACATCTTCGACAAGGTCTATTACCAGAGCCTCGGCAACAACAGCTTCGGCAACTGGTACGGCGAACCCCGCAACTGGACCCTGACGCTGCGCGGCGCCTTCTGACGGGCCTCCTGCCCTGCTGCCGGCCGCTCAGGCCGGCAGCAGGCACAGCGTCCCGGCGCCATCGCGCACGGCGGCGGTGACCAGGCGGCGATCGAAGGTGGCGAGTTGTCCGCCGTGCGCCTGAGCCAGGGCCAGCAGGTAGGTATCGGTGATCTGCGCGGTATCGAGCAGGTGGCCGGTGTCGATGCGCACAGGGTCGAGCAGGCTGATGTCGTCGGCCCAGAAACGGTGTCCGGACAGGCCGCGCAAACCGCCCAGCAGTTCGGCCACCACGGCTGGCGAGCCGGGCGAGTTGGGGTAGCGCGGGTTGCTGAGGATGCGCAGCAGCCCGTTCTCGGTGAGCGGGCAGGTGGCCCAGGCCACATGGCCCCGCGCCGCGAACCATTCATGCGCCGCGTCGTGCTGGATGTGGGCCGGGTCCACCAGCGCGATCAGCACGTTGACGTCGAGCAGGCAGACGATGACATCCGTGCCCGGCGCCGCGCCGCGGGGCGTCATGGCCATTCGTCGCGCAGCTGATTGACCAGCTCGGGCGTGACCAGGGTGGCGCCCTGGCCGGCCGACACCGCCAGCAGCGGTATGCCATTGCGGCTGCGGGCCGGGGAAGCGGAACCCTGCCCCGACGCCTCTTCCCGCCGCAGCAGGGCCTGCCGCGCCAGCGCGGAGATCACTTCGCCCACGCTCTTGTGCTCACGCAGGGCATGGCTGCGGGCAGCGGCCAGCACGTCGTCATCGATGGTAAGGGTGGTTCGCACGGGGGTTCTCCGATGGTTGTGCATCAATCATCACGCATCATACGCCGGGGTAACCACGGTGACGACCAGCACGGAGCCCAAGGAAAACCAGCGGCGGCGGCGACCGGGCGGCCGCTGGCGTCGATGCCCCGTGGGCGATTCCGGCCCACTCCGGTAATCGCTGCCGCAAACCCGCCTTGAGGCCGGCCGGTTTCACCCCCTAGAATGCGAACCATTCTTATCAATACCCCGCGCGCCACCGCGCCGGCACCGGCGCAGAAGCCATGTCCAGCACCGACAGCCCGCCCGACCAGGGCTTCCACCTGCTCTACGTCGACCACCACGGCTGGCTGCACGCACTGCTGCGCCGCAAGCTCGGCTGCACGCACACCGCCGCCGACCTGGCGCACGACACCTTCCTGCGGGTGCTGAGCGGCCGCCACCGCCTCGGCGACCTGCGCGAACCGCGCGCGTGGCTGCGCGCCATCGCCCGCAATATCGTCGTCGACCACTGGCGGCGTCAGGAGATCGAGCGCGCCTACCTCGACAGCCTCGCCGCGCTGCCGGAGGCGGTGGCGCCATCGCCCGAACAGGGACAGCTGATCCTCGAAGCGCTGTTTCAGGTCGACGCCGTGCTGCGGCAGCTGCCGGCCAGGGTGCGCAAGGCGTTCCTGCTGTCGCAGCTCGATGGACTCACCTACGCACAGATCGCGGCGCGGCTGCAGACCTCGGAGGTGACGATCAAGCGCTACATGCGCACCGCGTTCCTCGCCTGCATGAGCGTGTCGACATGAAGATCGCGTCGTCCGGCGAGCCGCTGCCGACCGCGATGGAGACCGCCGCCGACTGGCTGGTGCGGCTGCACTCCGGCGAGGCGACCGACGGCGACCGGCTGGCGATTCAGCGCTGGTGCGAGCAGCACCCGGACCACGCGCGAGCGTGGGCACGCGCGCAGCAGTTCCTGCAGCATTTCGAGCGCATTCCGTCGGAGATCGGCCGCGCCGCGCTGGATGCGCCGGCCTCGAAGGCTCGACGCCGCGCCATCAACCAGCTGGCCGTGCTGCTGACGGCGGGACCGGCGCTGTGGGCGACCTGGCGCCACACGCCGTGGCGCGAATGGCGCGCCGACCACCGCACCGCCACCGGCGAACAGCGCGAACTCGCGCTCGACGACGGCAGCCGCGTGATGCTGAACACCGATACCGCCATCACCGTGTCGTTCGACGCGACGCAGCGCCTCATAAACCTGATCGCCGGCGAAATCTTCGCCACCGCCGCGCCCGGTGACGCGCGCCCCCTGCTCGTGCAGAACCGGCACGGCATCGCGCAGACGCTCGACGCCGCGTTCTCGATCCGGCAGTACGAACAACGCAGCCGGGCGGCCGTGTTCGCCGGTGCGCTCGATGTCTCACCGCAGTCGGCGCCCGAACGGATGCAGCGCCTCGGCGCCGGCCAGCAGCTCCATTTCGACGCCACGTCGACGACCATCGCGGAAGCCGCCGCGCCACTGAGCCAGAGCTGGACGCAGGGCATGCTGATCGCGCGCCAGATGCGCCTCGCCGATCTGCTCGCGGAGCTGGCGCGCTACCAGCGCGGCCTGCTGCGCTGCGACCCGGCGGTGGCCGACATCCGTGTCTCCGGCGCGTTCCCGATCACCGACATCGCGCTGAGCCTGAAGATGCTCGGCGACACGTTTCCGGTGCAGATCCACTCGGTCACGCGCTACTGGATGACAGTCGGGCCGATCGGCTGAAAAAACCTCCATCCCCACTGATACCTTTTTCCGTTTCGAACGACAGGGACAAGACAACGCGCTTTCGTCTCCGTCTTTTGAAAGGAAGTCACTCATGTTCGTCCGCCGCCTGCTCGCCAGCGCCATCGCCGCCGCCGCGATGGCCACCACCCTCGTCGTTCCACCCGCCGTCGCGCAAACAACCGCCGCCAGTGCACGCCAGAGCTGGAACATTCCGGCCGGCCCGCTCGAAGACGCGCTCTCCGCCTTCGCCGCCGCGGCCGGCGCGCCGCTGTCGTTCGAACCGGCGCTGGTCGCCGGCAAACGCAGCAACGGGCTGCGCGGTGAATTCTCCATCGACGAAGGTTTCGACCGATTGCTGCAAGGCAGTGGACTGCAGCGAGTGCGTGCAAACGATGGCACTTACACGCTGCGGCCACTGCCGCAAGGTGCGGTGACACTGGCGCCAGTGCGGGTCAGCGCGGCCGGCATGGTCGCCAACGGCTCCGTGGAGCAGGGCTATCGCAGCGATGCCGTTTCCGCAGTCGGCCCCTGGCAGGGGCGCGAGCTGCAGGACACGCCGTACTCGATCACCGTGGTATCGAAGGAGCTGATCGAGAACCTGCAGGCGACGACGCCGGATCAGGTGTTTCGCGTCAATCCGACGACCATGCTGTCGCGCGCGCAGTACGAGATCGACAACCCGTACATCATGATGCGCGGCTTCAACATCAGCACGCCGTACCGGGACGGCATGCAGGGGGATGGCTACGGCTACGGCACGACCACGGAGGATGCCGAGCGCATCGAGATCCTGACCGGTCTGTCCGGCTTCCTGTACGGCCCCGGCAATGTCGGCGGGCTGGTCAATTACGTCAGCAAGCGGCCGACCGCGGAACGGCTCAACCGACTGACCGGCGGCAGCAACGGCGGCGACAACGGGTATGTCCACGGCGATTTCGGCGGCCCCATCGACAGCGAAGGACGCTTCGGTTACCGGCTCAATGCGATCGATCAGCGCGGCGACACCGCCATCGACAATCTGCGCATCGACAAGACCTTCTTCAGCGGAGCGCTCGACTGGCATATCACCGACACGCTGCTGTTGCAGGTCAACGGCGCGCAGCGCGACTACGAAGTCTTCGGCAACCAGCCGTACTGGTCGTTCGCGCCGGGTGTCGGGCGCCCCTCCGCATCGCAGCTCGATACGTCGAGCTCCTATGGTCAGCCCTGGACCTGGAAATACTCCGAGGTGAATCGCTACGGCGCGAATCTGCAGTGGGCGGCGAGCGAAGCCATCGGCCTTCGCGCCGGATGGCGCGAGAGTGCGATCGAGGGAAACAACCAGATCGCGCGCAACACCGTCCAGGCGAACGAAACCTACAACCAGGTCGTCTCCACCTTTTTCGGCCTCGGCGTGAACCCGATGCTGTGGGACGTGGAAACCTCGGTCGGCTCGGCGTTCGCCGACCTGCGCTTCGCCACCGGCACTCTCCAGCACAAGCTGACTGCCGGCGTGCAGTACATGACCATCGAGCAGGAGCGGTTCACCAACAGCGTCTCGGATATCAGCTACACCGGCCTGCCCCTGGATCGCCCGACCTATTTCGCGAGACCGACCCCGGCGCCGATCGACCGCGGCGCACGCATCAAGGTGGCGGGTTCGACCAACACCAGCTGGATTCTCGGCGACGACATCGCCATCGACGAGCGCTGGTCGGCCCTGATCGGTCTGGCGCGCAGCACCATCGACATCGACGAGATCACCGGCCCGGTCTTTCCTCGCGCCGGTTATCGCGATTCGGCGGTGACGCCCACCCTCTCGCTGATCTACAAGCCCGCCGAATCGGTCACCACCTATGCCAGCTACATCGAGTCGCTGGAAGCGGGCGGCATCGCCGCCGAACAGTTCGGCGGCTATCCGGTCGTCAATCCCGGCCAGATGATGGACCCGCTGACCAGCCACCAGCTCGAAGTCGGCGCCAAGATCTCGTTGGGCGGCATGCTGCTGACCGCCGCGCTGTTCGAGATCGACAAGAGCCTGCAGTTCTACGACATCACCGACCCGACACGACCGCGCTTCGTGCAGGACGGCCGGCAGGTGCATCGCGGCGTCGAGTTCACCGCCATCGGCAAGGCGACGGAGCGGCTGACGTTGATCGGCGGCTTCACCTGGCTCGATGCGCAGGTCGAGAAGCAGAAACAGAACCCCGCGCTGGAGGGCAAGCGTCCGATGCAGGTCGCGGAAGTCATCGCCAAGCTGCGCGCGGAGTATCAGGTTCCCGGCCTTCCCGCGCTGACGCTGGTTGCCGGCGCGAACTACACCGGCAACCAGTACGGCGACGCCCTGAACACCGACGAGCTGCCGGCCTACACGCTGCTCGACGCCGGTGCGCGTTACTCGACGCAAATCGCGCAGCACCCTCTGACCTTGCGTCTGGAGGCCAACAACCTCACCGACAAGCGCTACTGGGCCAATACCAGCCAGACCGGCATGCCGCGCGCGGTGGTGTTCTCGGTGAGCACGGAGTTCTGACAGCAAACGTCCCCTCCCCTCGTTCTGAAGGGAGGGGGTGGCCGCTCAAGCCAACTGCACCATCCGGTTGAGCGTGACTCTCTCGCCACCCTATAATGCGATCAATTCTCATTAACGTCCGAATCAGTCGCACCGACAGATTCGAGACGCCCCATCTCCATAGTCGATTCACCGTGTCCACCATCTGATCTCGATGCCAAACCACGGCAGCTCGGAAAAACGCACTTTCGCTGAACGGGAACCTTGCCATGCAGGATGACAACGCGCACGCCAACCGCTCGTTCGGATTGAAAGCGCTGATGTTCGAGACCTTCGTCACCACGGTGGCAATGATGTCGTTCGTGGCACTGATCGGCCCGCTGTCGCGCCTGCTGGGACTGGCGCCGTGGCAGGCCGGCACGGCGATCACGGTGGCTGGCATCGCGTGGGTGGCATGCGCGCGCGCCTGGGGCGCGGCGAGCGACCGCCACGGACGCCGCCGCGTGCTGCTGCAAGGTCTCGGCGGCTTCGTGGTTTTCTACGCGGCGCTGTGCGCTTTCACGATCATCGCGCTGGAGGTGTCGCCGCCGGTGTGGCTGGCATTCCTGGCGATCGTCCTGCTGCGCGCCATCGCCGGAGGTTTTTATGCGGCGGTGCCCGCCACCGGCGCGGCGCTGGTAGCCGATCATGTCGAGCCGGCTCACCGCGCGCGGGCGATGGCTGCCATTGGCGCCGCCAGTGCGTTGGGCATGGTGGCGGGACCGGGGATCGCCGGCCTGCTCGCCACGCACAGCCTGACACTGCCGCTCTACATCACAGCGGTGCTGCCGCCGATCGCGCTGCTGGTGTTGTGGCGCTGCCTGCCGCGCCACGAGCATCTCGTCAGACCCGATGCCGCACCGCTGAAAATCACCGATGCTCGGTTGCGCCGACCGCTGACGGTGGCATTCGTCGCGATGTTCAGCGTCAGCATTGCGCAGGTCACGGTCGGCTTCTTCGCACTCGATCGCCTGCAATTGCCGGCTGCCGACGCGGCACGCGCCGCCGGCATCGCGCTGACCGGCGTGGGCATCGCACTGATCGCGGCGCAGCTGCTGGTACGCGCGCTGAACTGGCCACCGGCGCGGCTGATCCGGATCGGTGGCACGGTATCCGCGCTCGGCTTTGGTTCGGTCATGTTCGCGAACAGTGCACCGGCGTTGTGGGCAGGCTACTTCGTCGCGGCGGCAGGCATGGGCTGGGTGTTTCCCGCGGTACCGGCATTGGCCGCGAACGCGGTCGACCCACACGAACAGGGCACGGCAGCCGGCTCCGTCGGGGCCGCCCACGGCCTCGGCATGATCGCCGGGCCGGTGATCGGCACGCTGGCCTACGCGCTCGACGACAGTGTCCCCTTCATCCTGATCTCGGCCCTGCTGCTGGGCACGGTGCTGTGGCCACAGCGTCAGGCGATCGACGCGGACGTACAGCCAGCCTGATGAATGCCGATGTGCCTCTCCCGGACGACACATATCGGAACACCGCCGCCACCGTGCCGATGCCTGCACGCCAGCAACGCGCTCGGGGGCGGCTTGTCCACACCGGAAACGGCGGCGTAAGATTTCTTACTTTGCAAAAGTAAGGATCGAGCCATGCGCATCACCAGCAAGGGGCAGGTCACCATCCCCCGTCACATCCGCGAGCGGGCCGGCCTGCACCCGCTCAGCGAGGTGGAGTTCGAGATCCTCGACAACGGCGACGTGCTGATCCGCCCGGCCGCGCGCGACACCTCGCCGCTGCGCGCCGCCCTGCAGCGCGTGCGGGGCAGCGCCAACGCCGCCGAGTTCAAGGGCATGGACACCGATACCTTCATGCGCTTCCTGCGCGGCTGAGCGCTCTGATGCCCCGCACCGTGCGCGAGATGCCGGCGGACTACCGGCCACAGCAGCCGACGCTGGTGGACAGCAACGTGCTGATCGACGTGCTGGCGGACGATCCACACTGGGCGGCCTGGTCCATCGACCAGCTGGAGCGCCTGGGCCTGGAGGCACCGCTGGTCATCAACCCGATCATCGCGGCCGAGCTGAGCCCGCGCTTCGCCCGCGCCGCCGATCTGGAGCAGGCGCTCGCCCTGCTGCCACTGCGGCGCGAACCGCTGCCGTGGAGCGCAGCCTTTCTCGCCGGGCAGGCATTCAAGGCGTACCGGCGCCGCCAGGGCGAGAAACGCTCGCCGCTGCCGGACTTCTACATCGGTGCCCACGCGCTGGTCGGCGGGCTGCGGCTGCTGACCCGCGACGCCCCCCGCTACGCCACCTACTTCCCGAAGCTGGAGATCATCGCGCCGCCGTGACGGTGCACCTGCGCGCCCTGCGCGGGGAACGGGGATGCCTTTCGAACCCACCTTGAGACCGGCGAACCCGACAACTTAGAATGCGAACCATTCTTATCCATATCCCGCGCGCCGCTGCGCCGGTATCGGCGCAGAGTCCATGTCCCACGCCAACGATTCTCCCGACCAGAGCATCCAGCTGCTCTACCTCGACCACCACGGCTGGCTGCACGCCTGGCTGCGGCGTCGCACCGGCTGCACGCAGCAGGCGGCGGACCTCGCCCACGACACCTTCGTCAAGCTGATCGAATCGCGCGCGCAGGTGCTGCACAGCCCGCGCGCCTTCCTGCTGACCCTGGCGCGACGGCTGATGATCAGCCACTTCCGTCACCGCGAGGTCGAGCGCGCCTGGCTGGAGAGCATCGCCCACCTGCCCGAGGCGCTGGCGCCGTCGCCGGAGACGCGCGCCATCGTCATCGAGACGCTGCTGGAGATCGACGCACTGCTGGACGGACTGCCCGCGAAGGTCAAAAGCGCGTTCCTGATGGCGCGACTCGACGGCCTGCCCTACGCCGAGATCGCCGCGCGCCTCGGCGTCACCGTCAGCTCCGTCAACCAGTACATGGCGCGAGCGATCCGCCACTGCTACTTCCCGGACGGCGGCCTGAGCGCGCGCGACGGAGAGACCGGATGAGCGCGCCAGCCCCCGGCGAAACCCCCGACAGCGCGGTGATCGATCAGGCCGTCGTCTGGCTGAGCCACCTGTGGTCCGGCAGCGCCAGCGACGCCAGCCGCGCCGAATGGCGGCGCTGGCGCGATGCCGACCCCGCCCACGAGCGCGCCTGGCGGCAGATCGAAGCGATGGACATGCGACTGGCGCGCGGCCTCCCGAGCCTGACCGCCGACGGTGCGATGGCCGCGTTATCGGCCCCCGACGCGGGGAGACGCCGGGCACTGAAGACCTTGTCGCTGCTGGCCGTCGCCGGCAGCGGCGGCTGGGTCGCGCAGCGCGAACTGCCGTGGCCGGCCTGGGTGGCGGACGCGCGCACCGCCACCGGCGAGCGCCGCACGCTGACGCTGGCCGACGGCACCGCCGTCACGCTGAACACCGACAGCGCCATCGATCTGGCCTACGACGATGCGCAGCGCCGCCTGCACCTGCTGCGCGGCGAGATCCTCGTCGCCACCGCGACCGACGGCGCGACACCGCCGCGCCCGTTCGTCGTCCAGACCGCGGCGGGCCAGGTCCGGCCCGTCGGCACCCGCTTTCTGGTGCACCAGCAGGGCGAGGCGAGCCGGGTCTCGGTGCTGCAGGGCGCGGTGGAGCTGCACCCGGCCGACCACCCGGCAGCGCCGCTGCGTCTCGATGCCGGTCAGGCCGCCACCTTCACCGCCGCCGGCGCCGAATCGCCCCAACCGCTCGGCACGCAGGCGGCGTGGACTGACGGCGTGCTGATCGCGTCGAACACCCGGCTGGACGATTTCATCGCCGACCTGCGCCGCTACCACCCCGGCCGGCTCGGCTGCGACGCCGCCGTCGCCGACCTGCGCCTGTCCGGCACCTTCCCGCTGGCGGAAGTCGAACGCATCCCGCTGGCGCTGACGCAGGTGCTGCCGGTGCGGCTGTACACCTTCGGCCCGTGGTGGACCCGCATCGGGCCAATTGATCGAAAAAACTCCTGATCATCGACTGCAGGTTTCCCGATCTCGCGCGACAGGGACATCGACACCACGCGAATCATCAGGGGAGCACCATGCAACGTCGCCAGAATCGAGCCGGCACACCGGCCACCGCCTTCGCATCCAACACCTTCCGGCGCACCGGCCGCGCGCTGCTGCTGGCCGCCATCGCCACGGCACCGCTGTACGCCACACATGCCGTCGCCCAGACCGCGGCCGCGCCGGTCCAGAGCGGCCCGCGCCACTACGACATCCCGGCCGGCCCGGTGGAGCAGGCGCTCTCCGCCTTCGCCAGGAGCGCCGGCGTCATCGTCGTGTTCACGCCGGATCTGGTGCAGGGACACAGCAGCCCCGGCCTGCGCGGTGAAGCCAATATCGAGGAGGCGCTGACACGCCTGCTGCAGGGCAGCGGCCTGCAGGCGGTGCGCGCCGAGGATGGTTCGTTCACGCTGCGGCGGGTGCCGGAGGGAACCGCTGTACTGAAGGCGGTGAAGGTACAGGCGGCGGGACTGGGCAGCACCACCGAGGGCACCGGTTCCTACTCCACACCGAGCATGAACAGTGCGACCAAACTCGATCTTTCGATACGCGAGACGCCGCAATCGGTCAGCGTGATCACCCGCCAGCAGATTGAAGACCAAGGCCTCACCACCGTGGCGCAGGCGCTTGGACGCACCGTCGGCATTTCGCTGGGCCAGTCGGAACCCGACCGCGCCAACTCCACCGCGCGCGGCTTCGACATCAGCGATTATCGGATCGACGACATGCCAACCATTGCCGTCGGCATGCACAACGAGCAGATGCTGGCCGACACCGCGATCTACGATCGAGTGGAAATCGTTCGCGGCGCGACCGGCCTGCTGACGGGCAACGGCGACCCCGGCGCCTCCATCAACATGATTCGCAAGCGGCCGACCCGTGAATTCCAGGGGTATGTATCCGGTGGCATCGGACGCTGGGATGCCTATCGCATCGAAGCCGATGTATCAGGTCCGCTCATATCGGACGGCAATATCCGTGGGCGCCTCGTCGGCGTCTGGAAAGATGCCGACTCGCATGTCGCCGAGTACAACAACCAGCGCCAGCTGGTGTACGGAATCCTGGAGGCCGATGTCGCGTCGAACACCGTTCTGACGGCCGGCGGAAGCTGGCGCCGCAGCGACAGCCAGGGCATGACCTACGGTCAGCCGGTGCCGCTGTTCTATGCGGACGGCAGCCGCACCGACTTCCCCCGCTCCACCACCACCGGCAACGACTGGACGTATCTCGACAGCGAGACGAGCAACGTCTTCGTCGGACTGGAGCATCGCTTCGCCGAAGACTGGCGCGCCAACCTGCGTTATGAGCGCCAGGAGCTCGACTCGGCGAACCGAATGGCCTACCTCTACGGCTTTCCGGACCGGGCGACCGGCACCGGCGTGGACACCTACTTCAACAGCTACGACGCAAACGGAACGCAGGACAGCGCCGACCTTTACGTCGCAGGCGGTTTCGATCTGTTCGGCCGCCAGCACGAGGCCGTACTGGGATGGAGCTACAGCGACGCATCGAACGAACAGGATTACCATCCGCTGCTGAATTCCGAACCGCTCTCCAGCTTCTACGAATGGCGCGGCTACTCCCAGCCGAACTTCAGCAGCGCTTACGGCAATGAACTCGCCGACGGTCTGCGTCAGGATGGCTACTACGCCGTGACACGATGGCAGATCGCAGAGCCGCTCAAGGTGATCGTGGGAGCGCGTCTGAGCAACGTGCGTTACGACGGTAGCAGTTACTACTGGCAGTCGGATGAGACCAGCCTGACGGGCAGCAAATACGACAACGAGCTGACCCCCTACGGCGGCATCGTCTACGACCTGTCCGAAAACTATTCGGCTTACGCCAGTTACACCGAAATTTTCAAGTTCCAGACCAGCAAGGATCGCACTGGCGGGCTGCTCGACCCGGTCAACGGTACGAACTACGAAGCGGGCGTGAAGGGTAAATTCAACGAGGGGCGCCTGTTCGTCTCAGCAGCGATATTCAAAATCAAGCAGGACAACCTCGCCGAGTTCGATATCACGGTCGATGGCGAAGATCGCTATCGCGAAGTCGACGGCACGACGGTCGAGGGCTACGAACTGGAGATCAGCGGTGAACCGCTGCCGCACTGGAACCTGAGCGGCGGCTTTACGCGCCGGCTCGCGCGCAGCGCCGACGGGCAATCCGTCATGACGCAGGAGCCCGACAACCTGCTGCGCCTGACCGGCAGCCATCATCTGCAGGGTGCGCTGGATGGCTTGATGCTGGGCGCCCACGTGACCTGGCAGAGCGCAATCCGTGTTCCGGCGACCGGCCCCAACGGTGAAGATGCGGTGCAGAAAACCTACGCGCTGCTGCATCTGTTTGGCAGCTACCGCATCGACGAGCATCTGCAAATCCAGGCCAACCTCAACAATCTGTTCGACAAGACCTATTACGAGGGCGGCCTCTACTCCTACGGCTACTACGGCGAGCCACGCAACCTGACGGTCTCGGCCAAGTACGCGTTCTGATCGGGTTGGACCTGCGCTACCGGCAACGCCCTATCACGTAATGACGATGACGTTACCCTGTGCTAGGGTGACGCCATCCTACGGAGGGTCAACCATGAGCACCACCAAGCGGGTTGCGGCCAAAGCGCCATCCACGGCGACCGTCGCCAAACCACCCCGGAAGCCGGCGACGGCGGCCGGGAAATCCGGTGCCCGGAAAACAGCCGCGAAACCGCGCCGGGACACACTGAACCTCCGCATCCAGCCGGCGGAGCGGAACCTGATAGACCACGCGGCGGCAGTGGCGGGAAAAACCCGCACCGACTTCATTCTCGATGCCGCCCGCAAGGCAGCGGAGAGCGCGCTGCTCGATCGCGCGATCCTGGCCGTCGGTACGGCCGCCTACGACGAGTTTCTCCGACGCCTGGATGCCCCAGCCCGGCCCAACGAGCGGCTCCGCGAGACGATGCAGACACCCCCACCCTGGGAGCGATGAATGCTGACGGCACCCGAGCTGCTGGGCAGCCGGCATGTTCTCGATCGCTTCGACTCCGGTATCGAATCGCTGGACAACTGGCTTCGGCAGCGGGCCGGACAGAATCAGGCGACGGGGGCATCGCGCACCTTCGTCGTCTGCGACGGCAATCGGGGGCGCGTGGTCGGGTACTACGCCCTCGCCTCAAGTGCGATCGCCCCGGCCGCCGCACCGGGGCGTTTCCGGCGCAACATGCCGAACCCGATTCCGGTCGTCGTGCTGGGCCGGCTGGCGGTCGACCGCTCGCAACAGGGGCAAGGGCTCGGCAGGGCTCTCTTTCGGGATGCGGCGCTGCGCGTCATCAACGCCGCCGACGCCATAGGAATTCGCGGACTGCTGGTGCACGCGCTGTCGGACGAGGCCAAGGCGTTCTATCTGCGCCTAGGCCTGGTCGAATCGCCGCTGGAGCCGATGACGCTGATGACGACCGTGGCTGACCTGCAAACGGCTCTATCCGCGACGTGAGAACAGCGCGACTCTCCTCCACCTTCACGGAGAAGGGCCGGGGAGAGGGCGAATCCAAGGCTCGTGATAAGCTCGCCGGACTTCCCGAGTCCGCCGTTCCGAGCCGTCATGACCTCCCGCATCAGCAAACAGGAATACGCCCGCCGCCGCCGCGACCTGATGTCGCACATGGCGCCCGACAGCATCGCCATCGTGCCGTCGGCGCGCGAGAAGGTCCGCAACCGCGACACCCATTTCCCGTTTCGCCAGGACAGCGACTTCTACTACCTGACCGGCTTCCCCGAACCGGACGCGGTGCTGGTGCTGCTGCCCGGCCGCGCCCACGGCGAGGTGGTGCTGTTCTGCCGCGAGCGCGACCCGGAGATGGAACTGTGGAACGGCTACCGCGCCGGCCCCGAGGGCGCCTGCGCGCAGTACGGCGCCGACGATGCGTTTCCGATCGCCGACATCGACGACATCCTGCCGGGCCTGCTGGAGGGGCGCGAGCGCGTCTATTACTCGATGGGGCGCAACCCCGAATTCGACCGCCGCGTCATGTCGTGGGTCAACGCCATTCGCGCCAAGGCGCGCGCCGGCGCACATCCGCCCGGTGAATTCCTCGACCTCGACCACCAGCTGCACGACCTGCGCCTGTACAAGAGCGCAGCTGAATTACGCGTCATGCGCGAGGCCGGCGAGATCTCGGCGCGCGCGCACGTTCGCGCGATGCAGCTCTGCAAACCCGGCCTCTACGAATACCAGCTCGAAGCCGAACTGCTGCACGAGTTCGGCCGCAGCGGCGCGCGCCATCCCGCCTACGGCTCGATCGTCGGCGCCGGCGACAACGCCTGCATCCTGCACTACCACGAGAACGACGCGCAGATAAAAGAGGGCGATCTGGTACTGATCGACGCCGGCTGCGAACTCGACCACTACGCGGCCGACATCACCCGCACCTTCCCGGCCGGCGGCAAATTCTCGAAGGAGCAGCAAGCGCTGTACGAAATCGTGCTCGCCTCGCAGCTGGCGGCGATCGAGACGATCAGGCCGGGCAGCCACTGGAACACGGCGCACGACACCACGGTGCAGATCATCACGCAGGGGCTGCGCGACCTCGGCCTGCTCGACGGCGAGGTGAAGGAGCTGATCGAAACCGAGGCTTACAAAGCGTTCTACATGCACCGCGCCGGCCACTGGCTCGGCATGGACGTGCACGACGTCGGCGACTACAAGGTCGGCGGCGAGTGGCGCGTGCTCGAAGAGGGAATGGCGATGACGGTCGAACCCGGCATCTACGTATCGCCGCACAACAACAATGTCGCGCGCAAATGGCGCGGCATCGGCATCCGCATCGAGGATGACGTCGTCGTCACCCGCAAGGGTTGCGAGGTGCTGACCAGTGGCGTGCCGAAAGCAGTCGCCGACATCGAGAAACTGATGAAGAACGCGCGCGCGGCATGAGCGGAAAATCGCAACCGTTCGATGTCGTGATCGCCGGCGGCGGCATGGTCGGTGCCAGCTTCGCGCTCGCGCTCGACACGCTGTCGAACGGTGCGCTGCGCATCGCGCTGGTCGAAGGCTTCCCGATTCCACCTGACACGTCAACCGAGCTGCGACCGAGTTTCGATGCGCGCGCCACCGCGCTGGCGCACGGCAGCCGCGTCATCCTCGAACGGCTCGGTCTGTGGCAGGCGCTGGCGGCGCAGGCCACCGCCATCACCGACATCCACGTCTCCGAGCGCGGCAGCGCCGGCTCCGCCGGGCTGAGCGCCAATGAGCGCGGCTGGCCGGCGCTCGGTCACGTCGTCGCGAATGCGCATCTCGGCCAGTCGCTGTTCGCCGCACTCGGCCTGCGCCACGCCATCACCGTCATCAATCCGGCGACGGTGACCGACGTGCAGCCGGGGCGCGAACTGGCAACGGTGACGATCGAACAGAACGGCGAACGACAGACGCTGGATGCGCGGCTCGTCGTCATCGCCGACGGCGCCGATTCGAACCTGCGCCGCCAGCTCGGCATCGAGACCTCGGTGCGCGACTACCACCGGCAGGCGATCATCGCCAACGTCGGCTGCGAGCGGCCACACGACGGCCGCGCCTACGAACGCTTCACCGACTGGGGACCGATGGCGCTGCTGCCGTTGACCAATGGCGACGACGGCCGGCCGCGGATGGCGCTGGTCTGGACCATGGCAGCGGAACGCGCCGCCGACCTGTGCGAGGCGAGCGACGGTCTGTTCCTGAACACGCTGCAGCAGCGCTTCGGCCACCGTCAGGGGCGTTTCGTTCGCGTCGGTTCGCGCCACCGCTACGACCTGCGGCTGGTGCAGGCGCAGGAGCAGGTGCGCCGGCAGATCGTGCTGGCCGGCAACGCCGCGCACAGCCTGCACCCGGTCGCAGGACAGGGTTTCAATCTGGCGCTGCGCGATCTGCTGCGGCTGGCGGAAGTGATCGCGGAAGCGGCCACGCGGCAGGAGCAGATCGGCGAACTGACCGTGCTGCAGCGCTACCTCGACCGCCAGAGCACCGACCAGTGGCGCACCACGCTGCTGTCGGACCGGCTGCCGGCGCTGTTCGACAGCGCGCGCGGCCCGCTGCCGCTGCTGCGCCGGCTCGGGCTGCTGGCGCTCGATCTGAATCCGGCGCTGAAGCGCGTTTTCGTCGACCACACCGCCGGCTACCACCCCGGCGCCGCCCTTGGGAACCGCTGAAATAAGCCGCTGTCATTCTGCGCGTAGTCGCAGAATCCATGGTCACAGCACGTTACCCGATGGATTCTGCGACTTCGCTCTGCTCCGCGCAGAATGACGAAGAGCGCACCAGCAGATGCCCTGCGGGCAATGAGGAAACACCATGCTCAGCGAACGCTTCGATCTGATCATCGTCGGCGGCGGCCTCGCCGGCAGCGCGCTGGCCTGCGCGCTGGCCGACCTCGACCTGCGCATCGCGCTGCTCGATGCGCGACCACTGCCGATGCAACGGCCCGAGCTGCGCGACGACCTCGATGGCTTCGAGCTGCGCGTCAGCGCCATCACGCCGGCCTCGCAGCAGTGGCTCGAACGGCTCGGCGCCTGGCAGCGGGTGGCGCGCCTGAGTCCGTACCGGCACATGACGGTGTGGGACGCCAACGGTGTCGGCGCGATCGACTTCGACGCCAGCAATGTCAATGCGCCGCAACTCGGCCACATCGTCGAGAACGGCCTGTTGCAGCAGGCGCTGCTGCAGCGGCTGTCGACCTCGCGCGCAGTCCAGCCGATCGCGCCGGCCGTCATCGAAGCCTTCGCGCGCGACGGCGAGCAGATCGCGCTCGAACTGGCCGGCGGCCGGCGCCTGACCGCGCCGCTGCTGGTCGGCGCCGACGGCGCGCAGTCGAGCGTGCGCGACTGGGCCGGCATCGGCCTGCGCGAGTGGGACTACCACCATCGCGGCATCGTCGCGACGATCGCCACCGAAAAAGCGCACGGCGCCTGCGCGCGGCAGATCTTCCGCGACGACGGCCCGCTGGCGCTGCTGCCGCTGCGCACCGCCGATGGCGACGAACGTTTCTGCTCGATCGTCTGGTCGTGCGAACCGGCGCGCGCCGACGAACTGCTGGCGCTCGACGACGATGCCTTCGCGCGCGCGCTGACCACCGCCAGCGAAGGCGTGCTCGGCACCGTCACCGCCGTCGGTGCGCGTCAGTCGTTCCCGCTGCGCGCACGCCACGCCCGCGCCTACACCGCGCCGAACGTCGCGCTGATCGGCGACGCCGCCCACACCATCCACCCGCTCGCCGGGCAGGGCATCAACCTCGGCTTCAGCGACGCGCGCGTGCTGGCCGACGAAATTCGCCGCGCGGTGACGCGCCAGCTGCCGCTCGGCGAACCATCGCTGCTGGCGCGCTACCAGCGCGCGCGCGTCGGCGACAACTGGCTGATGCTCGGCGCGATGGAGGGCTTCAAGCGGCTGTTCGGCACCAGCGCACCGCTGCCGGTGATGTTGCGCAACCGCGGCCTCGATCTGGTCGACCGCAGCGGCGCGCTGAAACGGCTGTTCATTCGCCACGCGCTCGGCGGCTGATCCGGCGCGCCCGCCCCCGATCGCGAGCCCGGTTCGTAACGGTTAGAATCGCCCGCACCGCCTCTCGACCCGTGCCAGGAGCCACCCCATGAGCAACGTTCCGTCCGAACTGAAATACGCCGCCAGCCACGAGTGGGCGCGGCTGGAGGAAGACGGCACGATCACCGTCGGCATCACCGATCACGCGCAGAGCGCGCTCGGCGACGTCGTTTTCGTCGAGCTGCCGGATGTCGGCACCGAGCTGAACGCCGGCCAAGAGGCCGGTGTGGTCGAGTCGGTCAAGGCCGCCTCGGACATCTACGCGCCCGTGTCCGGCACCGTCGTCGCCATCAACGGCGCGCTCGAGGAGAGCCCCGAGACGATCAACGCCGACCCCTACGTCGACGGCTGGTTCTTCAGGCTGCAGCCGACCCGCGTCGACGAACTCGACGAACTGCTCGACGCCGACAGCTACCTCGACCAGTGCGACGAGTGAGCCGACACAGGGTCGAACCACCCAACGACCGGCCGTAGCGCCGGCAGCCGTATCGCCGTGCCGGACAGCGCCCGATAAAACGCGGAGAAGGCACCATGAACACGACTCATACCGAACGCCACGGCTCCACGCTCATCGACCATTGCCGGCAGGCAGCGCGCACCGCGCTCGCGGCCATCGCGCTGGCGCTGATCGCCGCCTGCCAGCCGCAGCCGACGTTCGACGGCGCGCCCGACGCCGACGGGCTGATCGAGGTCAAACGCAGCGGCATGGATGCGGTCGCGATCGACCCCGGTGTCGATTTCGGCCAGTACGGCAAACTGCTGATCGACGGCCTGCACTTCTCCAACGTCGATATCGTCGACCCCAACGGCAGTCACGACCCGCGCTATCGCAAATTAACCCTCAGCGATGACGACAAGGCGCGCATGAACCAGCAGTTCATCCGGCAGATGACAAAGCAGCTGATGAAGGATGGCTTCTACGACATCACCACGCAGACCGGCACCGGCACGCTGCGCGTCGTCACCGAGGTGGTGCGGCTGGCGCCGACCGCGCCGCGTGAGAGCGACGAGAAGTTCTCCGCCTCGGTGCGCAACGAAACCTACACCCGCGGCGCCGGCTCGATGACGCTGGAGTCACGGCTCCACGACAGTGCCAGCGGCAAGCTCGTCGCCGTGCTGCGCGACAAGCTGACCGACAGCGAGCTGTGGGGCCCCAACAACAGCGTGACGACCAACGCCGCCGTGCAGCGCGCCTTCACCCGCTGGGCGCAGCAGCTGCAACGGCAGCTGCGGCAGATACCGACGCCGTGACCGGCCCGCACCCGCGCCCGCCGCATTGCGGCAGCGCGGGTCGCCGCTATAATCGCCGCCCCCTCGCACCCGGCTGCCCTCTCCGATGACCGACTCCCTCGCGCCACTGTTCCTGAACGCCAACGCCGAACGGCGGCTGCGCAGCGGCCATCTGTGGATCTACAGCAACGAGGTCGACACGGCGAAATCGCCGCTGAAGAACTTCGAGGCGGGGCAGCAGGTGATGGTGCACGCGCACGGCGGCAAGCCGCTCGGCATCGCCTACGTCAACCCGCACACGCTGATCTGCGCGCGGCTGATCGGCCGTGACCACGCGCTCGACAAATCGCTGCTGGTACACCGCCTCAACATCGCGCTGAGCCTGCGCGAACGGCTGATCGGCGAGCCGTTCTACCGCCTCGTCTACGGCGACAGCGACCTGCTTCCCGGCCTCGTCGTCGACCGCTTCGGCGACTACCTGGTAGCGCAGATCAACAGCGCCGGCATGGAGCGCGTCAAGGACGAGATCGTCACCGCGCTGCAGCAGGTGGTGAAACCGAAAGGCATCCTGCTGAAGAACGATTCGCGCGTGCGCGCCGGCGAAGGGCTCGCCAACTACGTCGAAATCGCCTTCGGTGAAGTGCCCGACGAGGTCGAACTGATCGAGAACGGCTGCCGCTTCATCGCGCCGGTACGGAACGGCCAGAAGACCGGCTGGTTCTACGATCACCGCAACGCGCGCGCACGCATTGCGCCGTATGCGAAAGGCCGGCGCGTGCTCGACCTGTTCAGCTACGTCGGCGGCTGGGGCATTCAGGCCGCCGTCGCCGGCGCCTCGGAAGTGGTGTTCGTCGACGCCTCCGAACCGGCACTGCAGCAGGTCGAGCGCAACGCCGAGCTGAACGGTGTCGTCGACATCTGCTCGGCCTACCACGGCAGCGCGGTCGACGTGCTGAAATCGCTGCACGAAAACGGCGAGCGTTTCGACACCATCGTGCTCGACCCGCCCGCGTTCATTCCGCGCCGCAAGGATCAGAAAGCCGGCGAACAGGCCTACCGCCGCGTCAACGAGCTGGCGATGCGCTGCCTGTCGCGCGATGGCTTCCTGATCTCGGCCTCGTGCTCGCTGCATCTGGCGCGCGAGCAGCTGATCGACATCCTGCGCGGCAGCGCGCGCCACCTCGACCGCCATCTGCAGATTCTCGAACAGCACGGCCAGGGCGCCGACCACCCGGTGCACCCGGCGATTCCCGAGACCGAATACCTGAAGAGCGTCTTCTGCCGCGTGCTGGCGCCGTAACTCAGACCGCCACCGCCGCGCGGCAATCCTGCAGCGCCCGCGCCAACCGCTCGCTCATCAGGTCGATCTCCTCGCGCGACACGTTCAGCGCCGGCATGAAGCGCAACACATTCGCGCGCGGCGCATTGACGAGCAGGCCACCGGCAAACGCGGCATCGGCGATCGCCACCGCATTGCCGGCCGGCACCTCCAGCGCCACCAGCAGGCCGCGACCGCGCACCTCGCCGAGACCGAATCGATCCGACAGCCGTTGCAGGCTGTCGCGCAGATAGTCGCCGTGTTCGCGCACCGCGGCGAGAAAGGCCGGCTGCGCGACATGCTTCACCACCGCGCAACCGACCGCCGTCAGCAGCGCGTTGCCGCTGAACGTGCCGCCCTGATCGCCGTGCTCGAAACAGCAGACGTCGCGATGCGCCACCAGCGCGGACAGCGGCGCGCCGCCGCCGAGCCCCTTGCCGAGCGTCAGGATGTCCGGCGCGATGCCGGCCTGTTCATACGCGAACAGCGAGCCGGTGCGGCCGATGCCGGTCTGCACTTCATCGAGAATCAGCAGCACACCGTGCGCCCGCGTCAGCGCGCGCAGCTGCTGCAGGAATTCGCGCGTCGCCGGAATCACGCCGCCCTCGCCCTGCACCGGCTCCAGCATCACCGCCACGGTGCGCTCGCCGATCGCCGCCGCCACCGCGTCGATGTCGTTGATCGGCACCTTGGTGAAGCCCGGCACCTTCGGCTCGAACAGCGGTTGCCACTGCGGCTTGCCCGATGCCGCCATCGTCGCCAGCGTGCGGCCGTGAAAGCTGTTGTGCAGCGTGACGATCTCGAATGCGCCGCCACGAAATTTCTCGCCCCAGCGCCGCGCCAGCTTGATCGCGCCCTCGTTCACCTCGGCGCCACCGCTGCCGAACCAGACCTGATGCAACCCGCTGTGCGTCGTCAGCAGCCGCGCCAGTTCCAGCATCGGCGCGTTGTAGAAAGCCGGGCTGCAGTTCAGCAGCGTGGCCGCTTGCCGCGCCAGCACCTCCGCCACCAGCGCGGGCGAATGGCCGAGGCAGTTGACCGCCCAGCCCTGCACGAAATCGAGGTAACGGTTGCCGGCCTGATCGATCAGCCACGCCCCTTCGCCGGCCACCATCGTGACCGGTGGTCGCGCGGTGACATCCATCAGATGGGTGGTGATCTCGGTCTGTTCTGTATCGCTCTGCACGGGTTGGCGCTCCTGAAAGTGGCGGCCCGGCAAACACGCGGCAACAAAAAAGGCCGCGGCAATTTGCCAGCGGCCTTTCGGATATTCGGATCTGGTCGATCTACTGCGACATGAACCCGCACTCCACGGCCGCGGGCCTGCGCGCCCGCGCGATTGCGCGTGCGGCTCGAACTGCCTGGACCAGAGAGAAGGTATTCATGACGCCGGATATTGCGCAGCGCGGCGAAGAAGTGTCAAGCGTCTGCCGGACACTCTCCGCGCAATGGCAACCGCGTCTCGGTAGCGCCCCTCTTCAGCGCAACGCCTCCACCACCGGCCGTACCTCGATCTTGCCAAAGCGGGCGCCGGGCCAGCCGGCGGCGACACGAATCGCCTCCTGCCGGTCGCGACGTCGGGCGGCTATTTCTTCAGCTCGACCACCGGCACGAAGCCGCCGAAGATCATCCGTTTGCCATCGAACGGCATCGGATTCTTCTCCGGATCGAAACGCGGGTCGCTCTTGAACAGCTCCTCCATCCGCGCCATCACCGCATCGCGCGTCGCCTTGTCGGGCCACTCCACCCACGAGAACACCACCGCCTCGTCGGCGGTCGTCTGCACGGCGCGGCGGAAGTCGGTCAGCTTGCCGTCCGGCACGTCGTCCTCCCAGCACTCGTAGATGCGCAGTGCGCCCTGTTCCATGAACATCTCATCGAACGTGCGCGCATGGTCGATGAACTTCTGTTTACTGGCTTTCGGTACCGCGATAACGAATCCATCCACGTAACTCATCTCTGCTCTCCTCTTCATGTTGTCCGGGTTGGAAACCGCTTCGACCGGCGCGGATGCGCCGCTCCACCGCCTGGTCGCAACAGCGGCCGCCCGATCGACAGCCGCCATGAAAATTTCGACAGTCGCCGCCGCCCGGGGTGCCCGAACCCGCCGTCGGGCCGGAACTGGTAACATTGCGCCCCTGCGCATCAGCGCCCGCCAGACCCACTTCCAAGAGGCTTTCACCATGTCCGACGTTTGGATCATCGACGCCTGCCGCACGCCGCGCGCCATCGGCAAACCCGGCAAGGGTGCCTATTCCGGCATCCACCCGCAGCAGCTCGGCGCCACCGTGCTGCGCGCGCTGGCCGAGCGCAACAAGGTCAACACCGCGGAAGTCGATGACGTGATCTGGGGCTGCAACATCCAGCGCGGCCCGCAGACCAGCGACATGGGCCGCATGTCGGCGCTGGCCGCCGGCTACGACATCCGCTCCAGCGGCGTCACGCTCGACCGCTTCTGCGGCTCCGGCATCACCAGCATCAACTTCGCCGCCGGCCAGATCGGCGCCGGCTTCGAGAATCTGATCGTCGCCGGCGGCTGCGAGATGATGTCGACCTACCAGCTGGACGGCGCCCGCCCGGTGTCGAACTTCATGGACAGCGACAACCTGGCGCTGCGCGAGCTGCACCCGCAGCCGCACCAGGGCATCGCCGCCGACGCCATCGCCACGCTCGAAGGCATCACGCGCGAGGATTGCGACCGGCTGGCGCTGGTGTCGCAGCAGCGCACCGACCACGCCATCAGGAACGGCCACTTCGACAGATCGCTGGTGCCGGTCTACCGCGACGACGGCACGCTGGCACTCGACCACGAGGAGTTCCCGCGCCCGCAGACCACGCTGCAGGATCTGGCCAACCTGAAGGTCTCCTTCGCGCAGCTGGCCGACATGCCGATGGACGAGAGCGGCACCACCTATCGCCAGTTGCTGCTGAAGCGCTACCCGGACATCCAGCTGCAGCACATCCACACCGCCGGCAACTCCTCCGGCGTCGTCGACGGCGCCGGCGCGCTGCTGCTGGCCTCGCCCGACTACGCGAAGGCGCAGGGCTGGAAGCCGCGCGCGCGCATCGTCTGCGTCGCCAACATGGGCGACGATCCGACGCTGATGCTGAACGCACCGGTCAACGCCGCGAAGAAGGTGCTGAAGAACGCTGGCCTGACCATCGCCGACATCGACCTGTTCGAGGTCAACGAGGCGTTCGCCGTCGTCGCCGAGCGCTTCATCCGCCACCTGAACCTCGATCGCGACAAGGTCAACGTCAACGGCGGCGCGATGGCGCTCGGCCACCCGATCGGCGCCACCGGCGCGATGCTGATCGGCACCGCACTCGACGAACTGGAGCGCCGCGGCCAGCAGCGCGCGCTGATCACGATGTGCACCGGCGGCGGCATGGCGCCGGCGATCATCATCGAACGGATCTGATCCCCCTCCGCACCACGGCGGTGCGAGCGACGCCCTCGCACCGCCGCTTCCCCGCTCTCGACGCTCACCGACTCGCGCCCGCTTCGCGGCCGCCGCGCTCGTATTGATTTGGCCCCGACGATTGACTAGGCTCCGGGACCATAACGATAAAAGTTCGCCCTGACGCGCCACCGAAGTCCGTCGGGTTTTTCGCACCACCCAGTCCGCACGCCGATAGCGATAACAACTCATCGTGGAGACGACCGCCCGTGGAGAACACCGCCATGTCGCAGCACCCTGACCGCCGTTCCGGCCACACCCCGCGCAGCGCCGCACCGTTCGCGTGCCGGCTGCTGGCAAGCAGCATCGCCGTGCTCGCCGCGGCGCAGCCGGCCATCGCACAACCGAACGCGGCGGCGGGCAGCCCTGCGCTCGAAGAGGTCGTCGTCACCGCGCAGCGGCGCAGCGAACAGGCACTGGACGTGCCGATCAGCATCACCGCGATCAGCGCCGAACAGCTCGGCAAGGGCGACGTGCAGCAGCTCAGCGACATCATGAAACTGACGCCGGGCATGCGCTTCGACGACACCGGCGGCTTCGCGCAGCCGACCATTCGCGGCGTCGGCACCGCCGTCACCGTCGCCGGCAGCGGCTCCAACGTCGCGCTCTACACCGATGGGTTCTATTCACCGAGCCAAGCGTCGGCCAACGCCGAACTGATCAGCACCGAAAGCGTGCAGGTCCTGAAAGGGCCGCAGGGCACGCTGTTCGGCCGCAACGCCACCGGCGGCGCGCTGCTGGTCACCACCCGCGACCCGGTCAGCGAGGAGACCGCCGAGCTGGAGGTCGCCTACGGCAGCTACAACACGCAGCGTTATCAGGTCTACGCCTCCGGCGGGCCGAGCGACACGCTGGCGTTCGACGTGGCCGGCATCATGCGCCGCAGCGACGGCTACCTCGACAACATCGTGACCGGCAAGGACACCGACGGCCGCTCCGAGAACTCGTCGGTCCGCCTCGGCATGAAGCTGCAGGCGAACGAGCGCACCTCGGTGCTGCTGCGCTACGCCCACGGCGCCTCGTACGACAACTCCTACATCGCCTACAACGTGTTCGAGGACGACGGTGTCGTGCACTCGACGGCGGCGGCGTTCGGCGCCAACGTCGCCACCGCGCCGCACAAGGTATCGAACGGTTACAAGCCGCGCTTCACCGCCAACTCGGACGTCGTGCAGCTGACGGTGAAATTCGACATGGGCAGCGCGCTGCTGACCTCGTACACGCAGTACCGCGCGGAGGACAACAGCCACTACTTCGATTTCGACGCATCGGCGCTGGACATCTACCACTTCATCTTCGATACCGAGGACGAGGTGTTCACGCAGGAGTTCCTGCTCTCCTCCACCAACGACGGGCCGCTGCAGTGGACCACCGGCCTGTTCTACATCACCAACGAGACCCGCTACGAGGACAACCGCCAGTCGATCATGGGCTCGCCGTTCATGCCCAACGGCGGCTCCTCGGTGACGGTGGAGTCGGTGGCGCTGTTCGGCGACGTCACCTACGCGCTGCGCGACGATCTGTTCCTGACCGTCGGCGCCCGCTACAGCAAGGACGACATCGGCGACGCCTACTTCCTCGACCCGGTGACGCTGGTGCGCGTCGACGTGCCCGACATCGACGACAGCGAAATCACGCCGCGCATCGCGCTGCGCTACGAACCGACCGACAGCTCCAGCATGTACGTCTCCTACACCGAGGGGTTCAAGTCCGGCATCCTCAACGTCGGCGGCGGCACGCTCGACAACATCGAGGTGAAGCCGGAGGAGATCAAGGCCTGGGAGGTCGGCTACAAGTACAGCGCCGGCCCACTGATGCTGGATCTCGCCGCCTACTGGTATGACTACAAGGATCTGCAGGTCGCCAGCTACGTCGGCGCCACCAGCGTGATCCGCAACGCGGCGGACTCCAGCATCCACGGCATCGACGGCCAGCTGCGCTACGCAGTCACCGACCGGTTGGAAGTCAGCGTCGGCGCTGCCTGGCTGAAGGCCGAATACGACCGCTTCGACAACTCGCAGGTGTGGTCGCAGTGCCTCGTCGCGGCCTGCGGCGATTCGTTCGGCGTGTTCCTGCCGAGCTTCGCCGACGCCTCCGGCAACGAGATGCAGCGCTCGCCGGAGTTCACCGGCTCGCTCAGCGTCATCTACCGCACCGATCTGGCCGGCGGCGCACTGAACCTGTCGGGCACGCTGTACCACACCTCCGACTTCTATTTCGATTCGTCGGAGGCGTTCAAGCAGGATGCCTACGACCTGCTCAGCCTGCGCGCCGAGTGGGTCGATCCCTCCGGCCAGTACACCGTCGCGCTGTTCGGCGACAACCTGACCGACGAGGAGTACCGCACGCAGGTGCTGCCGCAGTTCTACGGCGCGCTGTCGACCTGGGGCGCGCCGAGAACGGTCGGCGTGTCGGTGGGCTGGCGTTACTGAGGACGTTCGGGGCCGACCCGGCTCGGGCCGAATCAGGCGCTTCGCGCGCCTGATTCGCGGGCCATCACAATGCCAGTTCGTCGCAGCCGCGCGCGGCGAGCTGGCGATTGACCCGCCCGCGCAGCTTGGCGGCCTTCTTGCGGTTGCTGCGCTGGTTGTAGTTGCGCGAGACGGTTCGCAGCGACGGCAGGTAGCGGGCGCCGATACCGTCGATGACGACGAAATGCTGCCCGCACTCGTCCCAGACGATGTTGCGCGCGGTCAGGTCGCGGATGATCACGTAGGTCGATTCGATCCACGCCAGCAGCTCGACCAGCGCGCGGCGGTGCAGCGACGTGAACTGGCCGCCATCGATGACCTCGGACAGGCTGTCGGCCAGCCCGCCGTCGCGCTTGCGGATCGCCCTGACCACCATGCCGAGACCGAGGTTGGTGTCGACCAGCCCGACGATGTCCTGAATGAAATGGCGGTCGGGAACGTTGGCCTCGCGCAGCGACACGTGCTCGACCAGCTCGTTGATGTAGAACCAGTAGTACGGCAGCCGCCGCAGTTTGGTGGTCAACCTGCGCGCGCGGTTCATGTAGTCGATGTAGCGCGGGCTGATCACCTTGATCAGCAGGTCGGAGGAGTCGGGGTGGGCGAAGACGATGCGCTCGCCGCCCGCGGCCAGCGCGTCGTCTCTGGACAGGATGTACATGGTGCGTTCAGTCCCTTGTTCGTCGCGGCGTCAGTCGCGCAGCGACAGCACGCGCCAGCCGCGGTCGATGGCGACGCGGTAGAGGGTGGGGTCGGGGTCGACCGCCACCGGCTGGTCGACCAGTTCGAGCAGCGGCAGGTCGTTGTGCGAATCGCTGTAGAACGACGAGCCGGCCATGTCGATGTCGCGCTCGGCCAGCCACGCCTGCAGCCGCGCCACCTTGCCCTCGCGAAAGCTCGGGATGCCGTCGATGCGGCCGGTGTAGCGGCCGTGCAGCAGCTCGGGCTCGGTGGCGATGATGTCGTCGACGCCGAGCGCCTGCGCGATCGGCCGCGTCACGAAGGCGTTGGTGGCGGTGATGATCAGCAGGTAGTCACCGCGCGCGCGGTGTTCGGCCAGCAGCCGGTCCGCCTTCGGCAGCCGCATCGGCGCCACCACGTCGCGCATGAACTCGGCGTGCCACGCCGCCAGCTGCTGCGGATCGTGGCGGGTCAGCGGCTCCAGTGCGAAGGCGAGGTAGGCGTGCACGTCCAGCTCACCGCTCTGGTACTGGCGGTAGAAGCGGTCGTTGTGTTCGCGGTAGTGATCGGCATCGACGATGCCGCGGTCGACCAGGAACTGTCCCCAGGCGTGGTCCGAATCGCCGCCGAGCAGCGTGTTGTCGAGATCGAAAATCGCCAGGGCCATGGCGTCGGGTTCCTCGCCGAAGCGTCGAAAAGGGCCGCTAGGATAGCGGCGCAGGCCCGCGTTTGCACCCGCGCCCTGTCGCCACGGCGGCGACTGCGGTCCGCCTTTCGCACCTGTCGGCCTTTGTGGAACAATACTTCGCCCCTCAACCAGTTAGCGGATTTTTCCCGGTGATCGACAGCGACGGCTTCCGCCCCAACGTGGGCATCGTGCTCTGCAACAGCACCGGCGAGGTGCTGTGGGCACGCCGCGTCGGTCAGGATGCCTGGCAGTTTCCGCAGGGGGGAATCCAGCACGACGAGGCGCCCGAGGAGGCGCTCTACCGCGAGCTGCACGAGGAGATCGGCCTGCAGCCCGAACACGTGCGGCTGCTGGCCTGCACCCGCGGCTGGCTGCGCTACCGGCTGCCGGACCGGCTGGTGCGCAAGGTCGAGCGCGGGCCGGTCTGCATCGGCCAGAAGCAGAAGTGGTTCCTGTTGCAGATGCTGGCCGACGACGGCGCGGTGCGGATGGATTGCGGCGACAAGGCCGAGTTCGACCAGTGGCGCTGGGTCAGCTACTGGTACCCGCTCGATCAGGTGGTGCCGTTCAAGCGCGAGGTCTACCGGCGGGCGATGAAGGAGCTGGCGCCACGCCACAGCAAACTGGTCAGCAGCAGCATCTCTCCCCCGGCCTGAGACCCGCGCGCATGGAAAACAAGATCGCCATGCTCGACGCCCTGCGCAGTATCGTGCAGGACGTCAACAGCGCGCCCGACCTGCAGACCGCCCTCAATCTGATCGTCGCCCGCGTGCGAGCGGTGATGGGCACCGAGGTCTGCACCGTCTACCTGCGCGACCCGGACAGCGGCCGCCTGCTGCTGATGGCCACCGAGGGGCTCAACACCGACAGCATCGGCAAGGTCAGCCTCGGCCCCGACGAGGGGCTGGTCGGTCAGGTCGCCAAGCGCGAGGAGCCGCTGAACCTCGACGACGCCGAATCGCACCCGAGCTTCCACTTCCTGCCCGGCATCGGCGAGGAGCGCTACCGCTCGTTCCTCGGCGTGCCGATCATCCACCAGCGCCGCGTGCTCGGCGTGCTGGTGGTGCAGCAGGTCGAACAGCGCCGCTTCGACGAGCACGAGGAGGCGTTCCTCGTCACCTGCTCGGCGCAGCTGGCCAGCGTCATCGCCCACGCGCAGGCCACCGGCACGCTGACCAGCGTCCGCCGCGGCGACAACCCGCGCTCCAGCGCCCGTTTCCACGGTGTCGCCGGTGCGCCCGGCGTCGCCATCGGTCAGGCCGTCGTGGTGTCGCCGCCGGCCGATCTGCACTCGGTGCCGAGCCGGCCCTGCGCCGACCCGGACGAGGAGACCGCCTTCTTCTACGAGTGTCTGGCCGCCGTGCGCCGCGACATCGAGGCGCTCAGCGCGCGGCTGTCGACGCGGCTGGCACCGCAGGAGCAGGCGCTGTTCGACGTCTACCTGCGGATGCTCGACGACACCGCGCTGGCGGCCGAGGTGGTCGAGCTGATCCGCCACGGCGAGTGGGCGCAGGGGGCGCTGGCGAAGGTGATCCTCGCCCATGTGCGCACCTTCGAATCGATGGACGACGCCTACCTGCGCGAGCGCTCGGTCGACGTCAAGGATCTGGGCCGGCGCGTGCTGGCCTACATGCAGGCGGTCGACACCAGCGACGTCGAGTACCCGGAGCGGACGGTGCTGGTCGGCGAGGAGCTGACCGCATCGATGCTCGGCGAGGTGCCGAAGGAGAAGCTGGTCGGGCTGGTGTCGGTGCAGGGTTCGGGCAACAGCCACGTCGCCATCCTCGCCCGCGCGATGGGCATTCCCACCGTCATGGGCTGCCTCGACCTGCCGTTCACGCAGACCGAGGGCTCCGAGCTGATCCTCGACGGCTACAACGGCCTCGTCTATTTCAACGCGCCGCCCGAGCTGCGCTCGCGCTTCCTGTCGATCTGCGAGGAGGAGCAGCAGATCAACAAGGGGCTGGAGGCGCTGCGCGACCTGCCGTGCGAGACCACCGACGGCCACCGCGTGCCGCTGTTCGTCAACACCGGCCTGATGGCCGACGTCGCCCGCTCGCTCGAACGCGGCGCCGAGGGCGTCGGCCTCTACCGCACCGAGGTGCCGTTCCTGCTGCGCGAACGCTTCCCGTCCGAGGAGGAGCAGCGCGCCATCTACCGACAGCAACTGGAGGCATTCGCGCCGCGGCCGGTGACGATGCGCACCCTTGATGTCGGCGGCGACAAGTCGCTGCCCTATTTCCCGATCGAAGAAGACAACCCCTTTCTCGGCTGGCGCGGCATCCGCGTCACGCTCGACCACCCGGAGATATTCCTGGTGCAGGTGCGGGCGATGCTGAAGGCGAGTCAGGGGCTCAACAACCTGCGCATCATGCTGCCGATGGTCAGCAACGTGCAGGAACTCGAAGACGCTCTCGAACTGATCTACCGCGCCCACGACGAACTGATCGAGGATGGCCTGCAGCTGGAGCTGCCACCGATCGGCGTCATGGTCGAGGTGCCGTCCGCGGTCTATCAGGCGCGCGAACTGGCGCGGCGGGTCAGCTTCCTGTCGGTCGGCTCCAACGACCTGACGCAGTACCTGCTGGCGGTCGACCGCAACAACGCGCGCGTCGCCGACCTCTATCACGCACTGCACCCGGCCGTGCTGCAAGCGTTGCAGGCGGTGGCCGACGCCGGCCGCGCCGAGGGGCGGCCGGTCAGCATCTGCGGTGAACTGGCCGGTGACCCGGCGTCGGCGATCCTGCTGCTGGCGATGGGCTACGACATGCTGTCGATGAACGCCACCAACCTGCCGAAGGTGAAGTCGGTGTTGCGCGCGCTCAGCCTGCAGCAGGCGCGCGAGCTGCTGGCGCAGGCGATGACGATGGAGCGTTCGGTGGCGATCCGCGAGATGCTCGACGCCAAGCTCGACGAACTCGGCTTCACCCGGCGGCTGCGGCCGGCGGTGGCGCCGGCCTGATCAGTCGAAGATCTTCCCGGGATTCATCACGCCGTTCGGATCGAACACACGCTTGATCTGCCGCATCAGTTCGATCTCGGCGGCGCTGCGGCCGTAGCCAAGGTAATCCTTCTTCAGCAGGCCGACGCCGTGCTCGGCGGAGACGCTGCCGCCATAGCGCTGCACGATCTCGAACACCCACTTCGAAACGTGGTGACACTTCTCGTGGAACTCGGCCACCGGGAGCGCATCCGGTTTCAGGATGTTCAGGTGGACGTTGCCGTCGCCGATGTGGCCGAACCAGACGATCTCGAAATCGGGGTATTCGCGCCCGACCAGCGCATCGACCTCGGCGATGAACGGCGGCACCCGCGACACAATGGTGGCGATATCGTTCTTGTACGGCGTCCAGCGCGACAGCGTCTCGGAGATGTCCTCGCGCAGCCGCCACAGGTTCTGCAGCTGCTCCAGGCTCTGGCTCATGACGCCGTCGACCACCCAGCCCTGCTCGACGCAGCGCTCGAACAGCGCCATCGCCTGCGCCTCGACCTCGTCGTTGAGCTTCTCGAACTCGATCAGCGCGTAGTACGGCGCCGGCGTCTCGAACGGTTTCTGCAGGCCGGTGTGGGCGACGACTTTTTCCAGCGCCTTGTCGGAGAAGAACTCGAACGCAGTCAGATCGATCTCGCTCTGGAACGTGTGCAGCACCTCCATGATCGCGGCGAATTCCGGCACGCCGAGTACCAGCGCGGTCAGGCCGACCGGCGGGCGCGTCAGCTGGATGGTCGCCTCGACGACGAAGCCGAGCGTGCCCTCGGCGCCGATGAACAGCTGGCGCAGGTCGTAACCGGCGTTGTTCTTCAGCAGGCCGCGGTTCAGTTCGAGGATTTCGCCGCTGCCGGTGACGACCGTCAGGCCGAGCACCCAGTCACGCGTCATGCCGTAGCGGATCACCTTGATGCCGCCGGCGTTGGTGCCGATGTTGCCGCCGATCTGCGACGAGCCGGCCGAGGCGAAATCGACCGGGTAGTAGAGGCCGTTCTGTTCGGCGAACTGCTGCAGTTGCTCGGTGACGACGCCGGCCTGTACCTGCACGGTGCGGTCGACGGGGTCGAAGCCGAGCACCTGGTTCATGTAGTCGAACGCGACCACCACCTCGCCGCCGGTCGCGACGGCGCCGCCCGACAGCCCGGTGCGGCCGCCCGACGGCACCAGCGCGAAGCCCTCGGCGTTGGCCAGCCGCACGATCGCCTGCACCTGCTCGACCGTGCGCGGGAACACGACGGCGGACGGCTTCGGTGGAAACGCGCGGGTCCAGTCGCGCCCGAGCCGCTGCAGGTCGTCGGCATCGACGGTGATGCGATCGGCACCGACGATGGCGGTCAGCGCCTGCAGCACGCGAGCGTCGAGCGGGGCGGAAGCGGACATGACGAAACCTCGCGAGAGCGGATGAACGGCAATGGCGACTTGGCTTTGCGGTTATTCCGGAACGGACCGCAGCGCCGGGGAAGGGGCGGCATGATAACATGGCGCCTCTTTTCACCCCCCTCTCGCATCGCCGGTCCCCCGCGCGCCGGCACGGCGGCTTCAGCCGCAAAAACGAAGCCTGCCCGACAGGCTTCGTCGCCGGGTCAACAGTTCGTTGCATCGCCACAGTTTGGAGTCACGCCCGCCATGGCCAAGACGTCGCTGGACAAAGAGAAGATCAAATTCCTGCTGCTCGAAGGGGTCAGCCAGACCGCCGTGCAGACACTGCAGACAGCCGGCTACACCAACATCGAATACCACAAGAAGGCGCTGCCCGACGCCGAGCTGAAGGTGGCGATCCGCAACGCCCACTTCGTCGGCCTGCGCTCGCGCACGCAGCTGACGCGCGAGGTGTTCGAGGCGGCCGAGAAGCTGATCGCGGTCGGCTGCTTCTGCATCGGCACCAACCAGGTCGACCTGCGCGCCGCCACCGAGCACGGCATCGCCGTGTTCAACGCCCCCTACTCCAACACCCGCTCGGTGGCCGAGCTGGTGATCGCCGAATCGATCCTGCTGCTGCGCCGCATCGCCGAGAAGAACGCCGCCGCCCACCGCGGCGAGTGGCTGAAGAGCGCCGACGGCGCCTTCGAGATCCGCGGCAAGACGCTCGGCATCGTCGGCTACGGCAGCATCGGCATGCAGCTGTCGGTGATCGCCGAATCGCTCGGCATGAAGGTGATCTTCTGCGACGTCGTCACCCGGCTGCCGCTCGGCAACGCGGTGCAGGTCGGCTCGCTCGACGAGCTGCTGGCGCAGGCCGACATCGTCACGCTGCACGTGCCGGAGCTGCCGTCGACCAGGATGATGATCGGTGAAAAACAGCTGTCGACAATGAAACCGGGCGGCATCCTGATCAACGCCGCGCGCGGCACCGTGGTCGACATCGACGCACTGGCGGCAGCACTGGAGAGCGGCCATCTGGCCGGCGCCGCGATCGACGTGTTTCCGGTCGAGCCGCGCTCGAACAGCGACGAATTCGTCTCGCCGCTGCGCAAGTTCGACAACGTTTTCCTGACTCCGCACATCGGCGGTTCGACGCAGGAAGCACAGGAGAACATCGGCCTCGAAGTGGCCGAGAAGCTGGTGCGCTACAGCGACACCGGCACCACCACGACGTCGGTCAACTTCCCCGAGGTCGCGCTGCCGTCGCACCCCGGCAAGCACCGGCTGCTGCACGTGCACCACAACGTGCCCGGCGTGCTGTCGGCGATCAACAAGGTGTTCTCCGACAACGGCATCAACATCAGCAGCCAGTACCTGCAGACCACCGATGCGGTCGGCTACGTGGTGATGGACGTCGATCAGGCCTACAGCGAACTGGCACTGGAGAAACTGCGCCAGGTGGAAGGAACGATCCGCTGCCGCGTGCTGTTCTGAGCACCGGCGTCACGTCCGCCGTGCGCCGGTCAACGGCGCGAGATCGTGAACCGGCGCCGGGTAACGGCCGGCGTGCTCACTCCAGACGCTCGCCGAGCCGGATCGTCACCCGTGCCGCCATGCCGCTGCGCAGCCGCTGCAGCAGCGGCAGCTGATCCTCGAAGTCGATCCGCACCGGATCGCGCGCGCCGCCGTCGCGGTGCCCCCGCTCGGGCAGCACGGCCAGCCGCCCGAGCACCGGCTGCCCCGGAAAGTCGTCGAACTCGATCCGCACCACCGCCTGCTGCGGCAGCGCACCGAGCTGCTCGGGCGTGAAATAGACGAGCAGGTAGGCCGAGCCCGGCCGCGCCATCGTCAGCAGCGGCTCGCCACGCTGCACCTGCTGGCCCGGCCGGATCGCCACCCGGTCGACGATGCCGGCCTCGGGCGCCACCTCGACCTGGCGCTGGCGCGTGCCGACGACCGGCTCCACGATCGCCACCACCTCGCCGCGTTCGAGCGACTGCCCCGGCTGCACCAGCAGGTCGGTGACGACGCCGTCGACGCTGGCCGGCACCGCGCCGGCCAGTACGTGCACATAGGCATCGCGGCTGTTCAGACTCTTCTCGCCACCCGACAGCGCCACGATCAGCGCCACCGCCAGCACCAGCAGCGACGCACCACCCCAGCGCCGACGGCGGCGCCGGCGTTCGCCCAGCTCGCGGGCATCGACCTCCAGCAGATAGCGCGGAATGTCGCCGCCGTCGTCGTCGCTGACGACGGTCTCGGAGCGCACGCTGTCGAGCAGCGGTCGCCGCGTCGCCACGTCGATCACGACCCCGCTCGCGCGCGCCGTCGATGCGGCCGGCAGCAGCTCGACCGCCGGCCCGTCATCGTCATCTTCGTCGTCGTCCCGCTCCAGCGGCACCAGCGACAACCCGCCGTCGGCGTGCGGCGGTTCGTGCCGGGCACTCTCGCCATGTACAGGCTCGTCGTATCGGATGGCCTCGTCGCTCTGACCCTTCTCGCCGTGACGGACGATCTCGGTCAGCACACCGCAGTCGCGCATCAGCGCGGCGAACACCTGCGCCTGCGCCCAGTCGACGTCGTCGCGCAGCAGCGACCGTTCACCGCACAGCAGTGCGCTGCACAGGTCGGGGTCGGCATCGAGCGCCTGCAGCAGCCGTTCGCGCTGCGCGGCCGTGTCGAAGTCGCCGAGAAATTCACCGGTAGCGAGCACATCGAATCGTCCGCTGATGTGGTGGTCGATCAATCCGGCAACTCCGCGGCTATCGGTATCTGGAGGCGGGAAAAAGTGGCATCGAGTGTAGCGCCTGATGCCCGGTGCCGCCTGTCAGCCGAGGTAGAGATCGATCGCCACGAACAGCTTGACGCGGATGGCCTCGGTCTCGTTGACCAGGTGGTGGTGCGCCTCCTGCAGCGGCAGGTATTTCGCACGCGGAAACTTCTCGCGCACCACCGGGATGTTGTGGCGCCAGTCGACCGTGTTGTCCTTCTGCCCCTGCACCACCAGCACCTGCAGGTCGCTGCCCGGCAGCTGCGCGAAACGGCGCTCCCAGCGCAGCATCGCCTCGACCCAGCGCACCGGAATCCGTCGCGCCTGCAGCGGGTCGCGCTCGGCGATGAAATCGAGAAAGGCGCGGTCGCCGGAATTGATGCCGAAGCGGCGCGGCACGCTGTCGAGGAAGCGGCGGCCGAGCCAATGCGCGACCTTGACCCAGCGCCACTCGGCGGCGCGCACCAGCGGCGCCAGCAGCACCACGCGCTCGAACACCGGCGCCTTCGTCAACAGGTGGTCCATCAGCACCGCGCAGCCGGTGCTCTGCGCCAGCGCGTGCCACGGCTTCGGCGCGATGCCGTCGAACAATGCCAGACAGTCGCTCATCACGCTCTCGTACTCGGCGAAGGAGCCGATGCTGGCGCGCTCGCCGGTCGACAGGCCGTGGCCCGGCAGGTCGTAGATGACGACGTTGAAGCCGCGCTGCAGACAGTGGCCGATCAGGTGACTGTAGAGCCCCGAGTGGTCGAAATAGCCGTGGAACAGGAAGCAGGTGCCGCGCGGTTTGCCTGCGGTCAGTGCGAAATAGTGGCAGACGATCTCGTGCTTGCCGCTGCTGAAGTGGCCGAAGTGGTGGGAGACGCCGGGTAGCTGGCGCTCGAAATCGAGGCCGTAGAAATGGAAGTAGTGGCGCTCCGCATCGCCCGGCTGCGCCGTGTCGTCGATGCGGAAACGCTGCACCTGCTGCTGCAGGCGCTCGAGATCGAATTGCAGCTCCATGCGCTAGCGCCCGCAGGCCCGGTCGCCCGCACCGGGCCGGCCGTTTCGCGTTGGAAGGGTCATGTCGGCGCGAGCCGTCACTTGATCTTCGGGTAGTAGTCGCCCTTCTCGTAGCGCCCGGCCATCGCCTCCAGCGACAGCACCTTGATGCGGTCGGCATGGCCGGCGGCGCCGAACGCCTCGTAGCGCTCCTTGCAGATCGCCTTCATCTCCCTGATGGTCTCTTTCAGGTATTTGCGCGGGTCGAACTCGGCCGGGTGCTTCGCCATGAACTGGCGGATGGCGCCGGTCGAGGCGAGGCGCAGGTCGGTGTCGATGTTGACCTTGCGCACGCCGTACTTGATGCCCTCGACGATCTGCTCGACCGGCACGCCGTAGGTCTCGCCGATGTCGCCGCCGTACTGGTTGATGATCGCCAGCCAGTTCTGCGGCACCGACGACGAGCCGTGCATGACCAAGTGAGTATTCGGGATGCGGCGGTGAATTTCCTTGATGCGGTCGATGGCGAGGATGTCACCGGTCGGCGGCCGCGAGAACTTGTAGGCGCCGTGGCTGGTGCCGCAGGCGATCGCCAGCGCATCGACGCGGGTCTCGGCGACGAAATGGGCCGCCTCGTCCGGGTCGGTCAGCATCTGGTCGTGGCTCAGCACGCAGTCGGCGCCGACGCCATCCTCCTCGCCGGCCATGCCGCTCTCGAGCGAGCCGAGGCAGCCGAGCTCACCCTCGACCGAGACGCCGCAGGCGTGCGCCATCTCGACCACGGTGCGCGTCACCTGCACGTTGTAGTCGTAGGTGGACGGCGTCTTGCCGTCGTCGAGCAGCGAGCCGTCCATCATCACCGAGCTGAAGCCGAGCTGGATCGAACGCTGGCAGATCGCCGGGCTGACGCCGTGGTCCTGGTGCATGCAGATCGGCACCTCGGGAAACTCGTCGATCGCCGCCAGGATCATGTGGCGCAGGAAGTTGGAACCGGCGTATTTCCGCGCGCCGGCGCTGGCCTGCATGATCACCGGGCTGCGGGTCTCGGCCGCCGCCTCCATGATTGCGCGCGTCTGCTCCAGGTTGTTGACGTTGAACGCCGGTACGCCGAAGTCGTGCTCGGCGGCGTAGTCCAGCAGTTGCCGCATGCTGATCAGTGCCATGGTCGTTATCCCTTGCTCGCTCGCGAGCCCGATTGTGTAGTGACTGATGAATCCGCAGGAGCGTCGGACGAACCGATCACCCTGCCGCGCGCTGTTCGAGGATCGCCACCGCCGGCAGCACCTTGCCCTCGACATACTCAAGGAATGCACCACCGCCGGTCGAGACGTAGGACACATCCTGTTCGATGCCGTACTTGTCGATCGCCGCCAGCGTGTCGCCGCCGCCGGCGATCGAGAACGCCGGGCTGGCCGCGATCGCCCGCGACAGCACTTCGGTACCGTGGCCGAACTGGTCGAACTCGAACACGCCGACCGGGCCGTTCCACAGGATCGTCTTCGCGCCCTTCAGCAGCTCGGCCAGCTTTGCTGCGCTCTGCGGGCCGATGTCGAAGATCATGTCGTCGTCGGCGACATCCTTCACGTCCTTGACCGTCGCCTCGGCATCGGCGCTGAACGCCTTGCCGACGACGACGTCGACCGGCAGCGGGATGTTCACCTTCGCCATCAGCGCCTTCGCCGCCGGGATCAGTTCGTGCTCGCACAGCGACTTGCCGACCGGGAAACCGGCCGCGGCCAGAAAGGTGTTGGCGATGCCGCCGCCGACGATCAGCTGGTCGACCTTGGTCGACAGGTTCTCCAGCACGGTCAGCTTGGTCGACACCTTGGAGCCGCCGACGATGGCGGCCAGCGGGCGCGCCGGGCTTTTCAGCGCCGTCTCCAGGCTGTCGATCTCGGCGGCCAGCAGCAGGCCGGCGCAGGCCACCGGCGCGAACCTGGCGACGCCGTGGGTCGACGCCTCGGCGCGGTGGGCGGTGCCGAAGGCGTCCATGACGAAGATGTCGCACAGCGCGGCATAAGCTTTCGCCAGTTCGTCGCTGTCCTTCTTCTCGCCCTTGTTGAAGCGGACATTCTCCAGCAGCACCAGTTCACCGTCGTTCAGGTTCAGGCCGCCTTGCCAGTCGGCCACCAGCGGCACGCTGCGGCCGAGCAGCTGGCCGAGGTGGTCGGCCACCGGCCTGAGCGAGAACTCGGCGGCCGGCTCGCCCTCGGTCGGGCGGCCGAGGTGCGACATGACGATCACCTTCGCGCCGGCCTTCAGTGCCAGCTCGATGGTCGGGATCGCCGCACGGATGCGCGCGTCGGAGGCGACCTTGCCGTCCTTGACCGGCACGTTGAGATCCTCGCGGATCAGCACGCGCTTGCCGGCGAGGTCGAGGGCGGACATCTTCAGGACGGCCATGGAAACTCCTGTCGTGGGTTCTGTTGGGGGATTCGGATCAGGCCGGCCAGCCGACGACGACGTCGAGCATGCGGTTGGCGTAGCCCCATTCGTTGTCGAACCAGGTCAGCACGTTGACCAGTGACCCGGCGGCGCGGGTCTGGTTTGCATCGATGATGCCGGAGCGGGCGTCGTGGTTGAAATCGCACGAGGCCAGCGG
>CAZEVP010000027.1:0-38684 GCA_964515735.1 uncultured Verrucomicrobiaceae bacterium
GCAAGATGGCCGAGCTCTACTTCCCGCCGAACACCGTGATGATCACCGGCTACGGCTTCGACATGCTCTATGCCGGCCCGCGCGAAGCGATCCTGCACGCGGTGTTCCGCCAGAACATGGGCGCGACCCACTTCATCGTCGGTCGCGACCACGCCGGTGTCGGCGACTACTACGGTCCGTTCGACGCGCAGACCATCTTCGACGAGAAGGTGCCGGCCGGTTCGCTGCTGATCGAGCTGTTCCGCGCCGACAACACCGCGTTCTCGAAGAAGCTCGGCCGCGTCGTCATGATGCGTGAAGCGCCGGACCACACGCCGGAGGACTTCATCAACCTGTCGGGCACGAAAGTGCGTCAGATGCTCGGTCAGGGCATGGCGCCGCCGCCGGAGTTCTCGCGTCCGGAAGTGGCGAAGATCCTGATGGAGTATTACCAGTCCATCGGCGGCTGATGCCGGCAATCCATTGGTAGCTGAGGCCACCGGGCAATCCATCGGTGGCTGACGCTCCGAAGGGTGGAAACCGGCGGCCTCGGCCGCCGGTTTTGCTTTCGTTCTACCGATAATCCAATTCATCGACCGTGAGAGAACAAAGCGATGGCTGATTACGATGTCTTCAATGGCGATGCCGACGGCATCTGCTCGCTGACCCAGCTGCGACTGGCCGAACCGCGCGAGGCGACGCTGATCACCGGCGTCAAGCGCGACATCGAGCTGCTACAGCAGGTGAAGGCGCAGGCAGGTGATCGCATCACCGTGCTCGACGTATCGATGGAGAAAAATACCGGCGCGCTGCAGAGCGCGCTGGCGGCCGGTGCCGAGGTGTTCTATTGCGATCACCACGTCGCCGGCGAGATTCCGCAGTCGCCAGGACTGAAATCGATCATCAGCGAGGCGCCGGATGTCTGCACCGCACTGCTGATCAACGGCCATCTGCGCGGCAGGTTTCTCGCGTGGGCCGTGGTTGGCGCCTTTGGCGACAACCTGAAGAAGAGCGCGCTGACGGCGGCGAAGGGGCTGTCGGTGTCGGAGAGCGAGCTGCAGCAGCTCGAGAACCTCGGCATCTACATCAACTACAACGGCTACGGCGAAAAGCTCGAGGATCTGCACTTCGCGCCGGCCGAGCTGTTCAGGCTGGTCAGCCGTTATGCCGATCCGCTCGAATTCATCCGTGGCGAAGGGCGCGAGCAGTTCCAGAAGCTGGAGGCTGGCTACAACGACGACATGGCGGCGGCACAGGCGATCAAGCCGTTGCTGGAAACGCCGAAAGCCGCGGTATTCACCTTCCCGGACCAGCCGTGGGCACGCCGCGTCAGCGGTGTCTACAGCAACGATCTGGTCAACCTGTTCCCGGACCGCGCCCATGCGGTGCTGACCGAGAAGAGCAGCGGCAACTATCTGGTCAGTGTGCGCGCGCCGCTGACCAAAAAGGTCGGCGCCGCCGATCTGTGCAAGCAGTTTCCCACCGGTGGTGGCCGCGCCGCGGCGGCTGGCATCAACGATCTGCCGGCCGATCAGCTCGATCGTTTCATCCAGACCTTCCAGCAGTTCTACGGTGGCTGACGAAGAGGCTCCCTAGAACTCGCCGCGGAAATAGAGTTCGAGCCGCGCGGTCAGGCCCCAGGTCGGGTTGAAATCCTCGTCGCGCGGAAAGGTCAGCTCGGGAATCAGCTCGAAGAACAGCAGCTGGCGGTGCAGGTCGCGGCGGTAGGTGGCGACCAGGAAGAAATCCTCGGCGCGCGTCGACGACAGACTCTCGGCGATGACGCCGGCCGAATAGGTGATCGCACTGCGCGGTGACAGGATGTTGGTCAGGTTCGCGCTCTGCGCCAGCTCCAGTTTGTCCTCCTCCTCGGTCCACTCGACGTCGGTGGTGTAGCGCAGCAGCCAGCTGCTGCTCAACGGCTTCGAGATGTCGAGGCGATTGTCCAGCGCGTAGCCGTCGCGCCGGAACCACTCGGCGCGATGGCGCGTCGCTCCCTCCCAGTCGCCCATCCACCAGCTGCGCGCGACCGTGGCGCGCAGGTAGGTGTCGATCGGCGTGCGCAGGCGAAAACCGCCCTGCACGCGGGAGACCCAGCCGGTGTGCGGGTCCTTGCGCCGGCTGCTGCTGCCGAGGCCGAACAGGCTGCTGGAGTCGTCGGTGTCGCGCGCCCGGCTCGGCAGCGTCTCGCTGACACCGCGCTCCTCGCGCGCCGGGTCGCTCTCGAAGATCAGCCGCAGCCGCTCCTTCGAGGTTGGCAGGTCGATGCGGAATTTGTGGTCGAACTCGCTGTCGCCCCAGCCGTCGCTCTCGTTCCAGGCGATGTCGGTGTCGAGCCGCAGATAGCTGTCGTTGTCGGTGCGGTAGCTGTCGCCGGTGCCGAAGAAGTTGTCGATGCCGCGCGCCGTGTTCTCGACCCAGTGGGTGACGGAGCGGTGGAATGGCGCTATGCGGTCGCGCCAGGTCGGCGGCAGCTCGCTGGCGGTCTCGTCGCCGGTGACGGGCTGCTGCGCCAGCGCACTGCCGGCGAGCAGCAGGAAGAGGGCGAGTGGGCGAATCGTCGTTGTCATGACCGGTCCGTTCTCCATGTCCCTCGGACAGTGTAGTCCGCTCTGCGCGATGGTCTCGGTCAGTGGCGCACCGCGCGCAGTACGATGAACTTGCTGTTGGCCGCGACCTGCGCGCAGTTGCCGAAGCGTTCGCGCAGCAGTTCGCGATGGCCGAGATGGCGGTTGCCGACCACCCACAGTTCGCCGCCGGGTGCCAGCCGCTGCCGGCTCTGTGCGAACAGCCGACGGGCGAGATGATCGCCGACCGCGTGCTGCTGGTGGAAGGGCGGATTGCACAGAATCAGCTCGAACGGCGCCGGGCCGGCCGCCTGCCCGCCGTCGCGGCTGTCGAGACCGTCGGCGACGTGGAAGGGTTCCGCGCCGGTATCGGGGAAGGCGCGCCGCCAGTTGGCGCGAGCGCTCTCCACCGCCTGCCAGGACTCGTCGAAACCGTGGATGTCGATGCCGGCGCGCAGTCGCGCCAGCACCAGCGACAGCACGCCGTTGCCGCAGCCGAGATCGGCGATGCGCGTTGCCGGCGGCAGTTGCGCGAACTGTTCGATGAAGAAGCGGGCGCCGATGTCGAGCTGTTCGCGCGCGAAGACGTTGGCGTCGCCCTGCAGCTCGAGGTCGAATTCCGGCAGACGCACGATGCCGGGTACCGGCTCCGGCGGCGCCGGGCGCTGCGGGTCGACGGTGACGCGGAACAGGTGCGACTTCTTGCGGCCCGGCAGCGTGTCGACGCGGCCGAGCCGTTCCAGCAGCGCGCGGGTGTCGGGCAGCAGGTGCTTGTCCATGCCGCCGGCCAGCACCACGCTGTCGGCGCTCACGGCGCCGTGCAGGCGCGCGATCTGCTGCTCGAACAGCGCCTTCGTTTTCGGTACGCGCCACAGCACCAGATCGAATGCACCGCCCGGCGTTTCGGTCGACGGCAACGGCTCGCACGCACCGGGCAGGGCGTTGCTCTGCCAGTTGCGTGCGAGTGCCAGATGGGCGACATACGAATCGCCCCAGCTGACCGGCGCGGCGGCGTGCAGCGCGCAGGCGAGCGCACCGAAGCTGTCGTTGATCAGCAGCGCGCGTTGCGGCACACGGCCTGACAGCTGCTCCGCCGCGGCGTGCAGCAGGTATTCGTCGGCGGCGTCCCATGCCTGCAGCGCGGCGTTGTGCGGCCGGCGCTGCAGCGCCAGTGCGCCGAAGGGAGTTTGCAGCAGCGCGCTCATGTCGGATTCCCGGTGTCGTGTCGGTGCGCAGTATACGGATCGGCGGTGCCGTACTGGCACCCGGGATGCGCCGGTGTAGACTCGCCGCATCACCGCGATGGAGAAATTCGATGCGCCGCTATCTGCTCGCCATCGATCAGGGCACGACCAGCACGCGCGCGCTGCTGTTCGAGCGCGACGGTCAGGTGAAGGCGCTGGCGCAGCGCGAGCTGACGCAGCATTTCCCGGCCGACGGCTGGGTCGAGCACGACGCCGACGAAATCTGGAACTCTACCGTCGCGGTCTGCCGCGAGGCGTTGCAGCGCGGCGGCGTCGAGGCCGGTGAGGTCGCCGCGCTTGGCATCACCAACCAGCGCGAGACCAGCGTGATCTGGGATCGCGCCAGCGGCGCGCCGATCGCGCGCGCCATCGTCTGGCAGGATCGCCGCACCGCCGATCACTGCGCGCAGCTGAAGGCGCGGATCGACGAGGGCGACTTGCAGCACCGCACCGGCCTGCTGCTCGATCCCTACTTCTCGGCGACCAAGATCGCGTGGCTGCTCGACCACGTGCCCGGCGCGCGCGCACGCGCCGAGCGCGGCGAACTGGCGTTCGGCACCATCGACAGCTTTCTGCTGTGGCGGCTGACCGGCGGCCGCAGCCACAGGACCGATGCCACCAACGCCTCGCGCACGCTGCTGTTCGACATCCGCGCGCAGCAATGGGACGACGAGCTGCTGCGGCTGTTTCGGGTGCCGCGCGCGCTGCTGCCGCAGGTCGAGGATTGCGCCGCCGATTTCGGTGTCACCGACGCCGCGCTGTTCGGCGCCGAGATTCCGATCGGTGGCATCGCCGGCGACCAGCAGGCGGCACTGATCGGTCAGGCCTGTTTCGCGCCGGGCATGATCAAGAGCACCTACGGCACCGGCTGCTTCATGATCCTGAACACCGGCAGAGAGATGGTGCAGTCGCGCAATCGGCTGCTGTCGACGGTGGCCTACCGGCTGCGCGGCGAGGTGACCTACGGGTTGGAGGGGAGCATCTTCGTCGCCGGCGCCGCGATCCAGTGGCTGCGCGACGGCATCGCGCTGATCCGCGATGCGCGCGACAGCGAGTCGCTGGCCAGCGCGGTGCCGCTCGATCACGGCGTCTATCTGGTGCCGGCCTTCACCGGGCTCGGCGCGCCGTACTGGGATCCGCACGCGCGCGGCGCGCTGTTCGGGCTGACGCGCGATACCGGCATCCGCGAAATCATCAGCGCCGGTCTGCAGTCGGTCGCCTACCAGACGCGCGATCTGGTGCAGGCGATGGCGGCCGACGGCGCCGGCCTGCCGGCGGCGCTGCGGGTCGACGGCGGCATGGTGGTCAACAACTGGATGGTGCAGTTCCTCGCCGATCTGCTCGGCGTCGTCGTCGAGCGGCCGGCGCTGACCGAGACCACGGCGCTCGGCGCCGCTGCGCTGGCCGGGCTGCAGGTCGGGCTCTACGCATCGCTCGACGAGATCGCCGCGCTGTGGCGCCGCGAGCGCCGGTTCGAGCCGCGGATGGCGAACGAGCAGCGCGAAATGCTTTATGCTGGCTGGCTTTCGGCGGTGCGGCGGGTCGCGACGCGGCACTGAGTGCACCGGCCGCCGAGGTCGATTGCGCCGATGCCCGACGGGCCGGCGTCTGCAATGGATGGCGGGCAGGTGACGAAGTGGTCCGCCTGCGCCACGTTCCATCCATTACCGGGGTTTCAGCTGCCGTATGTCCGATCCACACCAGGGCCTGCCGTTGCGGCGGCGGACCATCGCCGTCATCGCGATGTCGGCCGGCGCGATGATGCAGCAGATCGACGCGCTGATCGCCGGTGTTTCGCTGCCGACCATCGCCCAGGCGCTGGCCGTCGAACCGTCGTCGACGGTGCTGCTGGTCACCGCCTACCAGCTGGTGCTGGCGATGACGCTGCTGCCGCTGGCGGCACTCGGCGACCGCATCGGCCACCGCCGTCTCTACTGCGGCGGCATCGCGTTGCACATGGTGGCGGCCAGCTTCTACGTCTTGGTCGATACGCTGCCGGCGCTGATCTGCGTGCGCGTGCTGCAGTCGCTCGGCACCGCGGCGGCGATGAGCGTCGGTGTGGCGATGCTGCGCCAGATCTACCCGTTGAAGCGGCTCGGCGCCGGTCTCGCGCTGAACACCATCGTCAACGCCACCGGCACCTCGCTGGCGCCGGTGCTCGGCGGTCTGATCCTGTCGGTGGCGAGCTGGCGCTGGGTGTTCGTCGCAGTACTGCCGCTGTCGGTGATCACGCTGCTGCTCAGCCGCGCGCTGCCCGATCCGCAGCCGCGCGCGCATCCGTTCGATAAATTCGGCGCACTGCTGTGCGCGCTGACGTTCGGCCTCGTCGTCGGCGGGCTGGAGGGGGCGATCCATTCGAACTACCTGCCGCTGTCGATCGCCGTCGTCGCCCTTGGCGCGGCGATCGGCTGGTTCTTCGTGCGCCATTCGTGGCGCGCGGATACGCCGGTACTGCCGGTCGACCTGCTGACGCAGCCGGTCATTGCGCTGTCGGTGATCTCCTGTTTCACCGCCGTGCTCGGCTCGATCATCCTGATCCTGTTCATGCCGTTCCGGCTGCAGCACGGCTACGGTTTCACCCCCGGCGAGATCGGCGGCATGATCGCCTTCTACGCCGTCGCCAGCCTGATGGTGGCGCCGGTCGCCGGTTATCTGTCGGACCGCATTCCGGTGGCGCTGCTCGGCACCGTCGGCATGGTGGTGGCGTCGGTCGGGCTGCTGTGCGTCGCCTTCCTGCCGCAGGCGCCGACCCATTTCGACGTGGCCTGGCGTATCTGGCTGGCCGGCGCCGGCTTCGGCATGTTCTTCTCGCCGAACGCGCGGCTGATCGTCGCGTCGGCGCCGATGACGCGCACGGCGGCGGCCGGCAGCCTGTTCACGACGACGCGGATGCTCGGGCAGGCGCTTGGCGCGACGCTGGTCGCCGCGCTGCTGGCGCTCGGGTTGGGGAACGGGCCGTGGCCGGCGCTGGTGGCGATGGTGCTGGCCGCGAGCGCCGGCGTCATGAGTGCCTGGAGCCTGCGCAACGTTCGGCACAGCGCCAATTTCAGCGGCGGCTGAGCCGCCGTGTCAGTACGGCTCAGCTGAGATCGGCAATGATCTGCGGCAGCTCGGCCGAGGTGCGGATGCCCGCCGCGGCGGCGCACAGCTGCGGCACGGCATTGACGGCGCGGTGCGCGGTCAGCCCCGGCGACACCAGCGGCCAGCGCTCGGCCGATACCGGGAAGTGAATCGAGACGTCAAGGGGCACGTCGCCATCGACGACGACGTGCCAGCCATCCGGGCGCAGATCCCAGTCGACGTCGAGTTCGCGCGCGCAGTACCAGGTGGCGGTGAAGCCGAGGATCGCCCGCTCGCCGTGGAAGCCGGTCACTGCCGTGCGCATCGCTCCCACCGTTCCTGCCTTGACGACGCCGGCCGCGATCTCGGTGTCGCGTTTCACCACTGCCAGTTCACCGTTCGCCTCGACCCGATCGAGCGGCAGGCCGATGGCGTCGGCGACGACGCGCAGCGAACCGCCGAACGCTTCGCGCAGATGGTGCACGCGGCCGCTGCTGTTGAGTTTTTCCGGCTGTGCGCCGAAGCCCATCACCTCGAACAGCATCTGCGGCGAGTTGCGGCTCGACATGTTGGCGAATTCGTTGATCTGCAGGCGGTCGAGCCGGCGTTCCAGCGACAGCAACGCCAGCGGCAGCGCCTCGGTGCTGAAACCGGGGCTGCTGCCGGTGCTGTGTATCGAACTGTTGCCGCGCTGGCACGCCGCCTCGATGCGTGCGCGCAGTGCGGCATCCATCGACCCCGGGTGGTGGAACTCGGTGCGCGTGGTGACGACGTTGGTGCCGGTCTCGAGCAGCCGGCACAGCTGGTCGGCATCGATGAACTGCGGCATGTAGAGCACGCAGTCGGCCTGCAGCGCGAGGATGTCGTCGAAACTGGTGGTCGCCTTGATGCCGGTCGGCGGCAGTTCGCACAGCTCGCCGGCGTCGCGGCCGCGCTTGGCTTCGGCATAGACGTAGAGCCCGACCAGTTCGAGACGGGGATGCTCGATGACGTTGCGCAACGCGCGCAGGCCGACGTTGCCGGTGGCCCACTGCACCACGCGCAGGCGTCGCGTCGTCGGGGATGTCTGTCGATCGGTCATGGTCGCTTCCTCCTCCCGGTATCGTCTCCGGGACTGCGTCGTTATCGGAATGGCCGGGCTCGCCGCGGCCGTCTGTCCGTATACGGTCTCGCTACCGGCGGCACAAATCCTATCGATATAGATTTCCTGCCATTGTCACCGGCGATATTGCCAGGAGGCGGGCGGATGCCGACCGTCAGGCGAAGTGGCAGGCAGCGCGATGATCCTGGCCGCCGTCGCTGGCGATGACCTGCATCGGCGGCGGTTGCTCGCGACAGATCGCCTGCGCCTGCGGGCAGCGGGTGTGGAAGCGGCAGCCGGCCGGCGGGTTCAGCGGGCTCGGCACTTCGCCGTCGAGCGGGGCGGGGCGCGCATGGTCCGGTCGCGGCTGCGGAATCGACGCGATCAGGTAGCGCGTGTACGGGTGGCGGGCGTTGCGGTAGATCGTCGCCGCCGGCGCGATCTCGACGATCTCGCCGAGATACATGACGGCGACGCGGTCGCTGAGGTGGCGCACCACCGACAGGTCGTGCGAGATGAACAGCAGCGACAGGTTCAGCGAGCGCCGCAGCTCCAGCAGCAGGTTGATGATCTGCGCCTGAATCGACACGTCGAGCGCCGAGATCGCCTCGTCGCAGACGACGAATTCCGGATTGAGCGCGATGGCGCGGGCGATGCCGACGCGCTGGCGCTGGCCGCCGGAGAGCTCGTGCGGGTAGCGCTCGCCGCTGTTCGGCGGCAGTCCGACCTGATGCAGCAGTGCGGCGACGGCCGCCTTGCGCTCGGCCGCGTTGCCGACACCGTGCACGATCAGCGGCTCCTCGACGATGTCGCCGATGGTGTGGCGCGGATTCAGCGAGTCGTAGGGGTCCTGGAAGATCATCTGCATGCGCCGGCGCATCGCCCGCATCTCGCTGCGCGACAGCCGGCGGATGTCGGTGCCGTCGAACACGATCTCGCCGGCATCCGGTTCGTACAGGCGCAGCAGCGTGCGGCCGAGCGTCGATTTGCCGCAGCCCGATTCACCGACGAGACCGAGCGTCTCGCCGCGCCGCAGTTCGAAGCCGATGTCGTCGACGGCGTGCAGATAGTGTTTGTGCTGTTTGAACAGGCCGCTGCGCTGCACGAAATGCTTGCGCAGGCCGCGCACCGCGAGCAGCACGTCGCCGGTCGTCTGGCGTTGGTCACTCATGCCGTCGTCTCCGCGCGCAGCTCCGGCCAGCGGATGCAGGCGCTGGTGTGCTGCCCCTCGATCACGGTGAGCGGCGGTCTCTGGTTGCAGGCTTCGATGCGCCAGTCACAGCGGTTGGCGAAGGCGCAGCCGGGCGGGCGCTGGTCGACGGCCGGCACCTGCCCGGCGATCGCCGGCAGTGGCGTCTGCGGCGCGCTCGCCAGCGCCGGCAGCGAGGCCAGCAGCGCGCGCGTGTACGGATGGCTCGGCTGTGCGAACAGCGCGTGCACCGGCGCCTGCTCGGCGATGCGGCCGGCATACATGATGGCGACGCGCTCGCAGGTCTCGGCGATGACGCCGAGATCGTGGGTGATGAACAGCACCGCCATGCCGAACTCGCGCTGCAGCGACTTGATCAGCGCCAGCACCTGCGCCTGCACGGTGACGTCGAGCGCCGTGGTCGGCTCGTCGGCGATCAGCAGCGCCGGTTCGCAGGCCAGCGCCATCGCGATCGTCACGCGCTGGCGCATGCCGCCCGAGAGCTGGTGCGGGTAGGCGGCGAGGCGTTCCGCCGGTGCCGGCATACCGACGCGCTGCAGCAGTTCGATGCAGCGCGCCCGGCGCTGGGCCGGTTTCATCTGCGGGCGGTGCAGCAGCAGCGTCTCCTCCAGCTGGCGGCCGATCGTCTGCACCGGGTTCAGCGCCGTCATCGGGTCCTGGAAGATCATCGCGATGCGGTTGCCGCGCAGCGCCTGCATCGCCTGCGCCGGCAGCTGCAGCAGGTCGGTGCCGTCGAAGCGGATCGATCCCGATTCGATGCGCAGCACCGGCTGCGGCAGCAGCCGCAGGATGGAGAGGGCGGTCAGGCTCTTGCCGCAGCCCGATTCACCGACCAGCCCGAGCGTCTCGCCGGCGTCGATCGCCAGCGACAGGCCGTCGATCACCGGCCAGCGTCTGTCGCCGCTCGCCAGCGTGACGACGAGGTCGTCGATCTGCAGCAGGCTCACGGCGCGCTCTCCGCAGGCGGCGGTTCGACCGGTGGCCGCACCCGCCAGGTTTCGTCGAGGATTTCGATCGGCTCGAACGGCTTGTTCAGCGGGCGGGCGGCCTGCACCTCGTCCTTGACCTGCTCGTCGATCCAGAACAGGCCGCCGTCGCTGGTGGTGCCGTTGCTGGAGGCGAATGGTTCGATCACCAGCTCCGACGTTCGCGTCGCATGGCTCTCCGGCAGCCGGATCCAGCGCCAGAAGCCCTCGCGCATGTAGGGAACCTTGTAGGTCGGTACGAACACCGCGCGCTCGTGAACCATCTGCTCCAGTTCATGCGCCAGCGCGATGCGCTGCTCGCGAGTCGTCGCTTTCTGATAGGCGTCGATGCGCTCGTCCATCAGTGGATCGGCGGTGTTGGTGACGTTGTTGGTGGCCGGTTTGTTGGCGTTGGCCGAGTGGAAGAACTCCCAGTAGCGCGGTGCGATGCCGCCGCCGTTCCAGGCCATCAGCGCGACCTGATGTTTCTTCTCCATGATCTGCTTGTAGGCGGCCGATGGATCGAGGTATTGCAGTGTCAGCTCCACGCCGGCCTTCAGCGCCTCCTGCTTGAGGATGACGAGGCGCGACGTGTGTTCGGGGCTGTAATAGGTGATGCGCAGTGACAGCCGCTCGCCGTTTCGCACGCGGACGCCATCCTGTCCGCGCTGCTTCCAGCCGGCCTTGTCGAAATAGTGGTTGGCCAGCTTCAGGTCGAACGGGCGTGCGCGAATGTCGCGATTGCTGTAGTCGCCGAAACCCTCGTTCATCGTCTGCAGCCGCTCGTAATCGTTGCGCAGCACGGTGCGGATGACCTTGTCGACGTTGATCGCATGGGCGAAGCCGATACGGGTGTCGCGGTCGGAGAGGATCGGGTCGGCCTCGTTCAGGAAGAAACCCTGCGGCGATTGCGGCGTGTCGTTGTAGAACTTGATGCGGCCGATGTAACCGAGATCGAAGGGCCGCCCCTGCGCCTTCTTGTGCCACAGCCGCGGCATCAGCAGCGGGAAGCTGTCGAGTTCGCCCTTGGCGAAGTAGTTGTAGGCGGCGTTCATGTCGCGAATGATCTTGACGCGCACATGGTCGACGTTGAAACGGTGCCGGTTGAAACGCTTGTCGCTGCCCCACCAGTTCTCGACGCGCGAGAACTCGACGTATTTTCCCTTGCGGACTTCGCTGATCCGGTAGGGGCCGGTGTTCGGTTCGATGCGCCAGTTGTAGTCGTTGACCCAGTTCTCGTCGAGCTTGTGAAAGTGGCGCGGCATCGGCGCGATCGCCACCTGTGCCATCTGCTCGTAGTTCGGTCTGGCGTCGGCGGCGGTGACGGCAATCGTATGGTTGTCGTACTTGACGACATCGGTGATCACTTCGCTGTAGTAGTTGTTCGACCACGGATCGATGATGTGAGGCGAGCGCATCAACTCGATCGTGAACAGATAGTCGTCGGCGGTGACCGGCACGCCATCGGACCAGCGCGCGTCGGGATCGAGCCTGAAGTAGACGGTCTTGCCGTCGGGATCGAAGGCCCAGTGCGTCGCCAGTTCCGGAATCGGGTTCAGCGTGTTCGGATGGATGCCGACCAGACCGAACGAGTTGGAACGCAGGTACTGGGCGAAGGTGTTGTTGGCGTCGGGTCCGACCAGTCGCAGCGTCAGCGGAAAGCCGGTGGTGAAGGTGCGGAAGCGGCCGCCGCGCTTGGCGTTCGGGTCGGCGAACAGCGGGTCGCTGTCGTTGGTCTGCCACACCAGATCGGCCGGCAGCTGTTTCGGCGCGGCGTGCAGCGCGCCGGCGCAGGCAAGCGCGAGCAGCGACCACAGCAGGACGGCGCAGGCTCTGTTCATCATTGGTAAAACCGCCGATTACTCATGAAAGCGCCGACTACTCATAAAAACACCAATTATTCATAAAACCGAAAGTCGCGCGGATCGAACGCTTCGCGAATCGCCTCGCCGACGAACGTCGCCAGCATCAGCACGACGGTGATGGCGGCGACGACGCTGCCGACGATCCACGGCGATTCGAGGTTGTCGGTGCCCTGTTTCAGCAGCTCGCCCCAGCTCGGCGTCGGCGCCGGCAGGCCGAAGCCGAGGTAGTCGAGCGCGGTCAGCGCGGTGATGCCGGCGGTCAGCGTGAACGGGATGAAGGTGACGATGGTCGACACCGTGTTCGGCAGGATGTGGCGGAAGATGATGCGGCCGCTGCCGGCGCCGATCGCGCGCGCCGCCAGCACGTAGTCGCGCGCGTTCTCCTTGTAGGTGGCGGTGCGCATGTACCAGGTCATGCCGGTCCAGCTGAAGGCGACGGTGATCAGCAGCAGCGTCCAGAAGCCCGGCGTCATCACCGACGCGACGATCATGATCACGTACAGGAACGGGATGTTCGACCAGATCTCGATCAGGCGCTGGAAGAAGAGATCGAAGGCGCCGCCGCGAAAGCCCATCACGCAGCCGATCGTCACGCCGATCAGGTATTCGCAGGCCAGCAGCAGCAGCGCGAAGGCGATGGCGATGCGAAAGCCGTAGAGCAGCCGCGCCAGTACGTCGCGGCCGGTGATGTCGGTGCCGAGCAGGTGGCCACTGGAAAGCGACGGCGCGAACGGCGGGAAGTCGTTGGCGATCAGGTCGGTCTCGAACGGGTTGAACGGCACCGGTGGCATCAGCACCCAGGTGGCCGGGTCGCCGTCGGCGGCGAGCATCTTCTTCAGTTCGCGGTAGTCGGTTTCGTAGCCGTAGTCGAGGCCGAAGTCGGTGCCGGGGTGCATCGCGCCATAGGTCGGGAAGTGCCAGTCGCCGTCGTAACTGACGATCAGCGCGCGGCTGTTGACCAGCAGTTCGGCGATCAGCGTCAGGCCGATCAGCGTGATCAGTGCGATCGCCGACCAGTAGCCGCGGCGGATCTGGCGGAAGCGCTGCCAGCGGCGACGGGTGACGGGGTTGAGCCGGAACAGCCGCATCGTTCAGCGCGCCTCGCCGAAACGGATGCGCGGGTCGACCCAGGCGACGCACAGGTCGGAGAGGATGTTGCCGATCAGGTAGAGCAGCGAGGCGATGACGAGGATGCCCATCACCACCGGGTAGTCGCGCTCCAGCAGCGATTCGTAGCCGAGCAGGCCGATGCCGTCGATGTTGAAGATGATCTCGATCAGGAACGAGCCGCCGAGCACCAGCGAGATGTTGTTGCCGAACGAGGTCGCGATCGGAATCAGGCTGTTGCGCAGCGCGTGCCGGCGCACCGCGCCGCGGAAGCTGTTGCCCTTGGCCAGCGCGGTGCGCAGGTAGTCGGCGGCGAGGTTGTCGAGCAGGGCGTTCTTCATCAGCAGCGTGGTGACGGCGAAGCTGCCGGCGAGGTAGGCGGTCAGCGGCAGCGCGGCGTGGTAGAGCAGGTCGAGTGTCTTGCGCAGCGGCGACAGCTGGTCGAAGTCGTCGCTGACGAAGCCGCCGAGCGGGAACCAGTCGATCCACGATGCGAACAGCGTCAGCAGCGCGATGCCGACGACGTAGCTCGGCAGCGCGTAGCCGAGAAACACCAGCGCCGAGCTGACGTGGTCGAAGCGGCTGCCGTGGCGGATCGCCTTGGCGATGCCGAGCGGAATGCAGACCGAGTAAGTGATCAGCAGCGTGGCGAGGCCGTAGAAGATCGACACCGGGAAGCGCTCGCGGATCAGCGTCCACACCGGGTCGTGGTAGCGGGTCGAGGTGCCGAGGTCGAGGCGCAGCACGCGGCCGAGCCACTGCGCGTAGCTGGCGAGCAGCGGCTGGTCGAAACCGTAATAGGCCTCCAGCTGTTTCAGCTGCGCTTCCGACAGCGTGTTGCCGGTGCGGGTTTCGGTGCGGGCACCGCCGCTCATGGCCGCCTGCGTCATCATCCGTTCGATCGGCCCGCCCGGCACGACGCGGGTGACGGCGAACACCAGCAGCGTAATGCCGATGAAGGTCGGCACGATCAGCAGCAGGCGTCGGAGGAAATAGCCGGTCATGAGGGTCCGTACGGCGGTTGACGAAACGGCGCGGGCTCGGCAGCGCGGCGGTACGGTAGCAAGTTCGATTCTCCGAAGGGAAGTACCGATTGCGCGGCGAGGCGGGCGTGAAAACGACGAAGGGGCCGCAGGGCCCCTTCGTCGCTTCCTGCACCGCTCATGGCACGTACAGCGTCAGCAGCTGGCCGGTCTGCAGGTTGTGATTGCGCATCTGGTTCCAGCGCATGATGTCGTTGACGCCGACCTTGAAGCGGCTGGCGATGGCATACAGCGAATCGCCGCTCTTCACGCGGTAATCCATCTTCTGGTTGGACGCCGCGGTGGTGGCGGCGGCCGGCGCGGCGGCGGTGCGTGGCCAGATGCTGAGGCGCTGCCCGAGCCTGACCGGGTCTTCGACCTTGAGGCCGTTCCAGCGCTGCAGCTCCTCGACCGTGACGCCGTGGCGGGCGGCGACGCGCTGCGGCGTGTCGCCGGCCTGCACCGTGTAGAGAATCTGCCGGCCGGTCGGCGCGGCGGCGACTGCCGGGGCATTGCCACCCGGAATCACCAGCACCTGACCGGGCCGGATGGCGCTGCCGTCGATCCGGTTGGCGGCCTGCAGCGCTGCCACCGGGACGCCGTGCTGGCGCGCGATCGCCGACAGCGTGTCGCCGCGGGCGACGACGTGGCGCCGCGCCGGGCTGGCGGCTTCGGCCGGCAGCGAGGCCAGCTGGCGCCGGAAGCGTTCGCCGGTGCCGACCGGCAGCAGCAGCCGCTGCGTGCCGCTCGGCTCCATGATGCCGTGGTGGTAGCCGGGGTTGAGACGCTCGACCTCGCGCCGGTCGACGCCGGCGAGCTGGGCGACGCGGCCGAAGTCGAGCGGCTTCGCCACGGTGACGCTCTCGAAGTAGGGGCGGTTGGGAATCGCGTGCAGGCTGATGCCGTGGCGCTGCGGCGATTTGATCAGCCGGCCCAGCGCCAGCAGCTTCGGCACGTAGGTGCGGGTCTCGTCGCGCAGGCTCAGGTTCCAGAAGTCGGTCTTGCGGCCGAGACGGCGGTTGGCGTCGATCGCCTTCTGCACGTTGCCCTCGCCGAAGTTGTAGGCCGCCACCGCCAGCAGCCAGTCGTTGCCGAACTTGTCGTGCAGCAGCGTCAGGTAGTCGAGCGCGGCCTCGGTGGAGGCGACGACGTCGCGGCGGCCGTCGTACCACTGGTTGTTGCGCAGGCCGAAATGCTTGCCGGTACTCGGAATGAACTGCCACATGCCGGCGGCACCGCTGCGCGAGTAGGCGAACGGGTCGTAGGCGCTCTCGACGATCGGCAGCAGTGCCAGCTCCATCGGCATGCCGCGCTTCTCGATCGCGGTGACGACGTGGTGCAGGTACGGGGTGGAGCGCTCCGAGGCGCGATACAGGTAGGCCGGGTGCTGCCGGTACCACTGCAGCTCGCGCTCGATGGCGGCGTTGCTGTAGCCGGCGTCGAGGCTCAGCCCTCTGGCCAGGCGCGGCCACAGGCTGCTGTGGTCGACGGCGTAGGGGGAAATGCTGCCGCCGGAGTTGTCGTCATCGCTGGAGAACAGGTCGGCGATGCCATTGCGCCCCGCCAGCCGGCGCTGCTCGGGCTTCTTCGCCGGGGCGTGGATGCCGGCGTCGGCCTGGTCGTGCGGATGGTGGCTGGAGTGACCTGCACAGCCGGCCAGTGTGGCCAGCAGGATCGGAATCAGGAAACGGCAGATGAAGGGGGTACGTGAGGATCGTGGCGGCATCCGTTCAAGGCCCTCTGGGTGTCTGTTGCCCGCCCGGAGGCGCCCGCTGGCAGAGCGGATGCGGCCCGGGGGCGGCGCGAGTGCACCAGAGGGACTGCGGTCACCGCTTCTGGCACAGGGTCGGCGGAGTTTACGAGGCGATGCGGCGCGGGTCAAAAGCCGGATGTCAGAACTGGTCCTTCCAGCGCCGCAACACTGCGAACGCCGTCTCGCCATCGCGCACGGCCGGCTCCCGCGCCCGGGCGCTGGCCAGCACGGCCGGTTCGGCGGCGCGCAGGAACGGGTTGGTCGCCAGCTCCAGCGCCAGCGTGCTCGGCACTGTCGGCTGGCCGGCCTCGCGGGTGCGTCGGGCCTGTGCCACCCGCTGCTGCAACGCGGCGTTGTCCGGCTCCACCGCCAGCGCGAAGTGCAGGTTGGACAGTGTGTACTCGTGCGCGCAGTAGACGCGGGTGTCGGCCGGCAGTGCGGCGAGCCGGTGCAGGCTGTGCCACATCTGTTCCGGCGTGCCCTCGAACAGCCGGCCGCAGCCGGCGGCGAACAGCGTGTCGCCGCAGAACAGGTGGGGCGGGTTCGATGCATCGCAGAAGTAGGCGAGGTGGTCGAGCGTGTGGCCGGGTACGGCGAGGGTTTCGAAGCGCTGGCCGAGCAGCTCGACCGTGTCGCCGTCGGCGACGGTGCGGGTCAGCCCGTCGATGCGCGGGTTGTCGGGGCCGACGACGGCCGCGTCCGGGGCGTGCCGCCGCAGCGTGGCGACACCGCCGATGTGGTCGGGGTGGTGGTGGGTGATCAGGATGCCGGCCAGAGCCAGTCTGCGCCCGGCCAGCCAGTCGACGACCGGCGCGGCGTCGCCGGGATCGACGACCCAGGCCGCGCTGCCGTCGTGCAGCGCCCAGATGTAGTTGTCGGTGAAGGCGGCGATCGGTTCTACCTGCAGCATCGGGCGCTCCTCCCTCTCCAATTTGTTTCCCAGCCCGGCGGCGCGAGCGGCTACTATACCGCGCCGATCCTCGACGGCGTTTCGATGCCGCCGGTCAACGGAGCGCGACAGCGAATGCAACTCTGGAAGCGACAACCCGAGCTGGCCGCGGTGGCGCCTGCGCTGCGCGACTGGTACGCGACGCCGCTCGGTCAGGCGATGCTGGCGGTCGAGCGGCGGCTGCTGGCGCGCCAGCTTGGCAATGCGTTCGGCTACCACCTGCTGCAGCTCGGCGTCGATCTCGAACTGACGCTGTTCGAGGACTGCCGGGTGCAGCGCTGCTTCAAGGCAGGGCCGGTCGGGGAGAGCGGCGACGGGCCGTTCGTCCGCTGTGATTTCGAGGCGCTGCCGTTCGAGAGCGACAGCCTCGACGTCGTCGTCGTCCACCATGTGCTGGAGTTCGCCCACAACCCGCACGCGGTGCTGCGCGAGCTGTACCGGGTGGTGGTGCCGCACGGCCGTATCCTCATCGTCGGCTTCAATCCGTGGTCGCTGTTCGGGCTGCGGATGGTGCTCGGCCGCTTCGGCGAACAGCCGTTGTGGCACAACCACCTGCTGGCGCCGGCGCGGGTGACCGACTGGCTGCAGCTGCTCGGCTTCGAGAGCGAGCGCACCGACTTCGGCTTTCACCGGCTGCCGTTCAACCGCGGCGCCGGCTGGAGCATGGCCGACGGCGACAACGCCTGGTCGCGCCACTGGCCGATGGGCGGCATCTACCTGATCACCGCCGTCAAGGAGGTGGTCACCTTCACGCCGCTGCGCCAGCCGCTGCGGCTGCCGAGGGTGGCGCCGCTGCCGGTGGTGAACCCGGCCGCCAGCGCACAGTCGCTGCGGCGCGAACCGGCGCGGCGGCAACCCGGGCTCCATTGAGCCGACGCCGGGCAACCCAGAATCGAGCATTCCAGAGTCAATCGATGAAACAGGTCGAAATCTTCACCGACGGTGCCTGCAAGGGAAATCCGGGACCCGGCGGCTGGGGCGCGCTGCTGCGCTGCAACGGCGTCGAGAAGACGCTGCACGGCGGCGAGCCGCACACCACCAACAACCGGATGGAGCTGCTGGCGGCAATCGAGGCGCTGGGCGCGCTGCGCGAGCCGTGCGCGGTGACGCTGACCACCGACTCGGAGTACCTGCGCAAGGGCATCACCGAGTGGATCGACAACTGGAAGAAGCGCGGCTGGCGCACGGCGGCGAAAGCGCCGGTCAAGAACGTCGACCTGTGGCAGCGGCTCGACGAGGCGGTGCAGCGGCATGCGATCCAGTGGCGCTGGGTCAAGGGCCACAGCGGCCACCGCGAGAACGAACTGGCCGATCAGCTCGCCAATCGCGGCATCGCCGAGCTCGGTCGCACATCCATCTGAATACCCGTACACAGGAACATCGACGATGCGGCAGATCGTTCTGGATACCGAAACCACCGGCCTCGAACACATGCAGGGACACCGGCTGATCGAGATCGGCTGCGTCGAACTGGTCAACCGCCGGCTGACCGGCCGCCACTACCACCAGTACATCAATCCGCAGCGCGAGATCGACGCCGGCGCGATGGAGGTGCACGGCATCACCAACGAGTTCGTGGCCGACAAGCCGACCTTCGACCAGATCGTCGACGCGTTCATCGAGTTCGTCAGCGGCGCCGATCTGATCATCCACAACGCGCCGTTCGACGTCGGCTTCATCAACAGCGAGTTCCAGCGCCTCGATCGCGGCCTGGCGCGGATCGAGACGTTCTGCACGATCACCGACACACTGGTGATGGCGCGCCAGCGCCACCCCGGCCAGAAGAACAACCTCGACGCGCTGTGCCAGCGCTACGACGTCGACAACTCGCAGCGCGACCTGCACGGCGCGCTGCTCGATGCCGAGATCCTGGCCGACGTCTATCTGGCGATGACCGGCGGCCAGACCGCGCTGGCGCTGGCCGGTTCGGACGGCGGCGACGGCCGTCAGGCCGACGTGACGATCCGCCGGCTCGACCCGAATCGCGCGCCGCTTCGGGTGGTGATGGCGGCGGCGGCGGAGCTGGAGGCGCACGAGTTGCGGCTGCAGGAGATCGACAAGGCCTGCGGCGGCCAGACACTGTGGCGCCGATGAGTCTGCGTCGCTGACCGGGCGCCGCCGCTGAGTCGGCGGGTCAGGGTTCGACGGCGCGGCCGTGGCGATGGCGAACGCAGTCACAGCGCGCGCCCGCCGCACCGGCACCGGCCGGGCGTTCGTGAGACTTTATGCTATATATGAGCGCGCATTTACTCGAAATCCGAACATCGACCCGGCTCGCCGCGACCCGCGCGGACGGCGGCTGCGGCGAATCAGGATGAACCGACAGGAAGGATAGAGAGTGCCTCAAGCGCCGACCGTCAATCTGAACTCGCTCGCCCTGGTCCGGGAAGAACTGGACGCCAGCATCCAGCGCAGCGCCTCCGAATTCGAAGCCTACCTGCTCGATCACAACAACCGCACCGCGCTGGAGAACTGCCGTGCCGACATGGCGCAGGTGGCCGGCACGCTGCGGCTGATCCAGTTCTCCGGCGCGGCGCTGCTGGCCGACGAGATGGTGGCGGCGGTCGCCGCGATCTGCACGCCGACCGAGGGGGCGGCGGCCGAGGCGCTGGCCGGCACGCTGAGCCACGCCTTCTTCATCCTGCCGCGCTATCTCGAATTCGCCGCCGGCAAGGGGCTCGCCGATCCGGCGCTGATGATCTCGTTCGCCAACGAGCTGCGCGTGGCACGCCGCCAGCCGCTGATTCCCGAGTACCAGTTCTGCGACGCCGAGCTGCCGCTGCAGCCGCGCACCGCGCTGGCCAGCGTGCCGGCGCTCGGCGGCACCGCGGCGCTGCCGCGGCTGTGGCAGATGTATCAGGTCGGGCTGCTGGCGATTCTGCGGCAGAAGAGCGAAGCGCTGAACCTGCAGCTGATCGCGCGCGCGTCGGCGCGCTTCGCCGCGCAGCTGCCATCCGATGCCGCCGGCGGCCTCTGGTATCTGGCGGCGGCGGTGACGTCGGCGCTGGCCGGCGGCGGCCTCAGGCTCAACCTGAACCGGCGGCGCACGCTCGGCACGCTGGAGCGGCTGATGGGCCGCTTCATCAAGGGCGGCGAGGCGGCGCTGGCCGGCGGTGTCGACGAGGCGCTGCGCCGCGAGCTGATCTACCTGCTGGCGATCGCACCGCAGCGCGACGGTCTGATCGGCGAGGTGATCGCCGCATTCGCGATTCCGGCGCTGACACCGGACGACGCCGAACTCGAGCGCGCGCGCGAATCGATGCGCGGGCCGGGCCTCGAAGCGATTGAATCGGTCGTCAAGGTGCTGAAGGAGGAGCTGCGCAATGCCAAGGACGTGCTCGAGATCGCCTCGCAGAGCCAGGCGATCACGGCCGACGAGATCGCACCGCTGCGCGAGACGCTGAACCGTGTCGCCGACACGCTGCGGCTGCTGAACCTGCGCGCCGCCAGCAACATCCTGCGCGAGCAGCTGAATCTGGTCGAGAGCTGGGTCGGGCAGAAGAACGGTGTCGCCCCGGATCAGTTCCTCGGCGTCGCCGATGCGCTGCTGTTCATCGAGAGCAGCCTCGCCGCGCTCTATCGCAACGACCTCGGTGGCGGCGAGCTGGAGCAGGTCTCCGATGCCGTGCGCAAGCAGATCATCGCCGACAGCCAGCTGGCGGAGGCGTCGGCCATCGTCATCAACGAATCGCACGCCGGCATCGCGCTGGCCAAGCGTGCGATCACCGCTTACGTCGAATCGGGTTTCGATGTCGTGCATGTCGCCAACGTCGCCACCACGCTGTCGTCGGTGCGCGGTGCGTTGCAGCTGATGAACCACGGCCGCGCCGCCGCCGTGCTGGCCGGCTGCGTCGCCTTCCTCGACGACCACCTGAAGGACAAGCAGCAGACCGCGGCGCAGCGCCAGCAGGTGCTGGAAACGCTCGCCGACGCGCTGATCAGCCTCGAGTACTACCTGACCGAAGTGGCGGCCGACCGCGTGCCGGACAACAAGATTCTCGATGTCGCCGAGGAGAGTCTCGCCGCCATCGGTTACGGCGTGCGCTGACGCTTTCGGAGAGACGCGGCAATGGCCTACCTGTTCGTTGCAGTGGCAGTCGGCATCGTCGCCGCCGCGCTAGCGCTGTTCGGTCTGAAGCTGCTGCTGCGGCGCCACTGGATCGTCGCCTGGCTGCGCGGCACGGTCGGTCTGGCGCTGGTTGCCGCGGCGCTGTTCGGGCTGCTGCTGGCGTGGGATCTGCACAACTTCCGCCAGGTGCTCAGCGAGCGGCCGGTGGCGACGCTGGCGTTCAGCCGGCTCGGCGAGCGCCACTTCGCCGTCGAACTGGTCGACGCCGACGGCAACAGCCGCAAGGAGGAGCTGCACGGCGAGCTGTGGCAGCTCGACCTGCGCATGCTGAAGTGGAGCGACGCGCTGACCCGCGCCGGCCTGCGCCCCGGCTACCGGCTCGATCGTCTCGGCGGCCGCTACCTGTCGATCGAGGACGAACGCAGCCAGCAGCGCTCGGTGATCGATCTGGACACGCGCGATTCACCGGTCGATGCCTGGCAGTGGATTCGCAGTGCGCAGCGCTGGCTGCCGATCGTCGATGCCCAGTACGGCGGTGCCACCTACCTGCCGATGGCCGACGGCGCGCTGTACAGCGTCGGCATGGGGCCGAGCGGCCCGGTGGCGCGGCCGCTGAACGAGCGCGCGCGCCGCGCCGTCGAACAGTGGCAGTGAGCCGTCGACCGATTCCCGCCGAACGCAACGCCATCCACCTTGACTCGACCGGAGTGACGGCCGACCATTCGGCCCGCGCCCGCAATGGGCGGCGCGCCATCTTCGGAGAGTCCATTTGCAAGCCCTGATCGAATACGGCCTGTTTCTCGCCAAGGCCGTGACCATTGTCGTCGCCATCATCTTCGTCATTGCCGCCATTCTGTCGCTGCGCCAGCGCCGCCACGCACCGCCCGAAGGGCAGATCGAGGTCACCGATCTCGGCGACCGTTTCGACCGTTTCGAGGAGGAGCTGCGCGATGCCGTCATGGACGAGGAGGCGCTGAAGGCGTGGCACAAGGCCGAGCGGCGGCGCGAGAAGGAGGAGCAGCGGGAGCGGCACAAACGCCTCAAGCGCGGTGAGCAGGAGGAGCCGCAGCACCGGCTGTTCGTGCTCGACTTCGATGGCGACGTGCAGGCGTCGGCGGTCGACAACCTGCGCGAGGAGATCAGCGCGGTGCTGACGCTGGCGACGCCGGAGGATCAGGTGCTGGTGCGGCTGGAGAGCGGTGGCGGCATGGTGCACAGCTACGGGCTCGCCGCCAGCCAGCTGCGGCGCATCCGCAACGCCGGGCTGCCGCTGACGGTGGCGGTCGACGGCATCGCCGCCAGCGGCGGCTACATGATGGCCTGTGTCGCCTCGCAGATCATCGCCGCGCCGTTCGCGGTGATCGGTTCGATCGGCGTCATGGCGCAGCTGCCGAACTTCCACCGGCTGCTGAAGAAGCACGACATCGACGTCGAGCTGCATACCGCCGGTGAATTCAAGCGCACGCTGACGGTGTTCGGCGAGAACACCGAGAAGGCGCGGCGCAAATTCCTCGAAGAGCTGGAGGATACGCACCAGCTGTTCAAACGCTTCGTCGCCGACAACCGTCCGCAGGTCGACATCGACCGCATCGCCACCGGCGAAATCTGGTATGGCACGCAGGCGCTGGAAAAGCAGCTGGTCGACGCCGTGCAGACCAGCGACGAATTCCTGATGTCGCTGCGCGACGAGTGGGAGCTGTTCCAGGTGCGCTACGTCGAGAAGCGGCCGTGGCAGGAGCGGCTGGGTGTCGCGGCCGAACTCTCGATCGACCGCGTGCTGCTGCGCTGGTGGGAGCGCTTCTCCAGCCGCCGTTTCTGGTGAGTCCTTTCTTTGTGCCCGCCATCCCCGGCGGGCGCTGTTCAGGGTGTCGCCGACGCGACGCCGGAAATCACTCCAGGCGATTTTTCGCCGGTCACTGAGCCGCTGTCGGCAGCGCGCGCACCGGCGAGAAGGTATCGAACTCCTCCAGCGTCGGTGACGGCTGCTGCTTGTCGGTGGTGCGCGGCGGGTTGAGTTCGGAGTCGCGCTGGCGCTCGCGCATGTAGTCGTAGTGTCGGCGGCTCAGCTCGGCGATCTGCGCCTCGTCCTTCAGGATCACCGGATGGATGAAGACCATCAGGTTGTTCTTGGTTCTCGACTTGCTGGTGCCGCTGAACAACTTGCCGATCAGCGGCAGGTCGCCGAGCACCGGCACCTTCTCCTTCGTCTCGTTCTGGTTGTCGCTGATCAGGCCGCCGAGCACCAGCACGTTGTCATCCTTGATCAGCGCCTTGGTGACGATCTCGCGCTTGTTGGTGACGAGGTCGGAGGCATTGGCCACCGACGGCGCGATGTTCTCGACCGTCTGCTTGATCTCCAGCGTGATCGAATCGCCACGGTTGATGCGCGGCGTCACCTCCAGCGTGATGCCGATGTCCTTGCGCTCGATGGTCTGGAACGGGTTCTCGACGCCGGAGGCGGCCGAGGTCGCGCTGCCGGTGATGAACGGCACATTCTGGCCGACCAGCAGCGACGCCGGTTCGTTGTCGATGGCGACGACGGTCGGCGTGGAGAGGATGTTGGCCTTGGTGTTCTTGCTCAGCGCGCGGATCGCGGCGCGGATGTCGCCGCTCTCGAAATAGCCGAACGTGATGCCCTTGGCGGGTTGTGCACGGATGATATTGCCGTTGTCGTCGACTATCGAACTGATCGGGTCTATCAGTGTTTGGCTGAGCAGTGTATTGACGCCGGCAAAGCCGCCGGCGCCATCGATGCTGTTGGCATCGGTGGTGATCCACGACACGCCGAGATCGTCGGTGATCTCGCTGCTGACCTCGACGATCAGCGCCTCGACGAACACCTGCGCGCGGCGCACGTCGAGTTTCTGCGCCACGCCCTGCAGCGTGTTCAGCAGGCCGGGCGGGGCGTTGATGACCAGCGCGTTGGCGCTCGTGCTCGGCTCGATCGAGAAGCTGGTGGTCTTCTCCTCCTTCTGATCGGAGAGCACGCTCTTGGCGATGCTCTGCAGGATCGGCGCGACCTCCTTGGCATCGGCGTACTGCAGATAGATGACCTGGGTGTTGCCCTCGCCGGACAACGGCACGTCCATCTGCCGGATCAGCTGCCGCACCTGATTGCGCTTGGCCGGGTCGCCGCTGAGCAGGATCGCGTTGGAGCGTTCGTCGGCCGCCAGCGTCAGTGGCAGCGCGGTGGTACCACCAGCGGCGCCGCCGGGCGCGCTCTGGTTCGGGTAGAGCGTGGTCAGGCTGGCCAGCACTTCGGCGGCGTTGGCGTACTGCAGCCGCACCAGTTCGATGCCGCTGCCGCCGGCGCGGTCGAGCTTCTGCACCAGCTGCTGGATCTGCTGCACGTTCTCGCCGGTGTCGGCGACCAGCAGCATGTTCGACGACGGTTCGGCGTTGATCACCGCGTCCTTGCCGACCAGCGGCCGCAGCAGCTGCGCCAGTTCCGGTGCCGACACGTTGTTGGCACGAAACACCTGTACGACGACACCGCGGCCGACACCATCGCCGACCGGCGCGCCGCTCTGCGAGGCGATGTTGGCCGGCACGATCTTGACCGCACCGTCGGTTTCGATCGCGGCGAAGCCGTGCACCTGCAGCACCGACAGGAACGTGCTCCAGATCTCGGCGCGTGTCATCGGCCGTGCCGACAGCACCGTGACTTTGCCCTTGACGTCGCGGTGCACGACCATGTTGCGGCCGGTCTGGTCGGCGACCCACTGGATCAGCGAGCGGATCTCGGCATCGCGCATGTTCATCGTGATCGTCTCCTCGCCGGCCGCGGGCGGCTGGGCGGAGGCGACCGGCGCGTGCAGCGCGGCGGGGATCAGCGCGAGGCCGAGCAGCAGTGCGAGACCGGGGGCGAAGCGATGCGGTGTGCCCATGTTCTTATCCCTGATTGCGTTCGAGGCTGCGGGCGCGCAGCTCTTCGAGACGGCGCAGAATGTTGGCGCGTTTTTCGTCGTCGCTGAGCGCGGCGGGGTCCGTGCGCTCGCCACCATCGACGGCTTCCGGCAGTGCGGTGCTGGCCTCGGCGATGCTGTCGGCATACTCCTCGGCGGACGGGAACGACAGGTTCTCCTGCAGCCCGTTGCGATTGAGCACGACGCGGTTGGCGTAGATACGTTCGAGCGCGACGCCGCCGTCGAGACTGCCGCCGGCGCGCACCATGCGGGTGCTGCCGTCGGGCAGTTCGAAGATGGCGCTGCCCTGTTCGGGCGTGCCGCCGGTGAAGACGCCGCGCAGGATCAGCGCGGCGCTGGTCTGCGGCAACCCCTCGTCACCGCCGCGAGCGGCCGGTGCACTGGTGGCACCGAACAGCCCGGTGCCGGTGATGGTGGCGACGGGGTCGCCGGCAGGGCGATCATTGCGGCGTTCGGAGGTGTGGGTGGTGGTGGAGAAGGCGGTGTCGAGCAGCGCGTACAGCTCGCTGCCGATCAGCACCGCGGCGACGATCGCGACCGCCAGCGTCAGCAGTTGCCGGGGTTGCTCCAGCAGCGCGCGCATTGAATTCTCCACACTCAGGCTCTTCTCTCCGTGGCGCTCGGGGCCGTTTTCATCGAGCTCGGGACCGTTTCCGTCACGACCGGGGCCGGCTTGCCCATACAGTGGGCCGAACGACCTCTCCACGGGCGGTTGAACGACACGGAAGTAAACGCCATTATGGCTGAACTGACAAGCAGTTATCGGACATAGTTATAACTGATTCCAGCTATTCGGCCAGCGCCTACAATGTCGCTGTCGCGGGTCGGCGACGATGGGTCGAAGTGCCGGCGCCTGCGTCGTCGATCAGTCATCCATGAGGGAAGTCCACGTGAACCAGCCGCAACGCGAATCCGCCATCCGGCCGCTGCCTTATGGTTTCGCTCGTCGCTTCGGCGTTTTCCTCGATCCCGATTCGACGGTGCCGCTGGTCTGCCACCGCTCCGCGATCGCGCCGCAGGTGCTGGCCGAGGTCGGCCGCGTGCTGCAGCGACCGTTCGACTGCCGCGCGCTGCCCGAGGCCGAGTTCGAGCGCGCGCTGGTGCAGGCCTACCAGCGCGACAGCAGCGCGACGATGCAGATCGTCGAGGACCTCGGTGGCGAGATGGATCTGGCCAGCCTCGCCAATTCGGTGCCGGAATCCGAGGATCTGCTGGAGAAGGAGAACGACGCGCCGATCATCCGGCTGATCAACGCGCTGCTGACCGAGGCGATCAAGCTCAACGCCTCCGACATTCATCTGGAGACGTTCGAGCGACGGTTGATCGTGCGTTTTCGCATCGATGGCGTGCTGCGCGAGATCGTGCAGCCGAAGCGCGAGCTGGCACCGCTGCTGGTGTCGCGGATCAAGGTCATGGCGAAGCTCGACATCGCCGAGAAACGGGTGCCGCAGGATGGCCGCATCTCGCTGCGGCTCGGCGGGCGCGAGGTCGACATCCGTGTGTCGACGCTGCCGTCGAGCGGTGGTGAGCGTGTCGTGCTGCGCCTGCTCGATAAAGATGCGGGCCGCCTGAAGCTCGATTCGCTCGGCATGCCGGCGGTGCTGCACAACCAGTGGCGCGACCTGCTGCTGCGCCCGCACGGCATCCTGCTGGTGACCGGCCCGACCGGCTCCGGCAAGACCACGACGCTGTACGCCGGCCTCTCCGAAATCAACGACCAGACCCGCAACATCCTCACCGTCGAGGACCCGATCGAGTACTACATCGAGGGCGTCGGTCAGACCCAGGTCAACGTCAAGGCCGACATGACCTTCGCGCGCGGCCTGCGGGCGATGCTGCGGCAGGACCCGGACGTGGTGATGGTCGGCGAGATCCGCGACACCGAGACCGCCGAGATCGCCGTGCAGGCGAGTCTGACCGGCCACCTCGTGCTTTCCACCCTGCACACCAACACCGCGGTCGGCGCCATCACGCGGCTGCGCGACATGGGCATCGAGCCGTTCCTGCTGGCGTCGAGCCTGCTCGGCGTCATGGCGCAGCGGCTGGTGCGTGTGCTGTGCCCGCACTGCAAACAGCCGCACGCACCGAGCGAGATGGAGAAGGTGCTCGGCCTGCGCGACACGATCTACGCGGCAGTCGGCTGCTCGCAGTGCAACAACAGCGGCTATCGCGGCCGCACCGGCATCTACGAGCTGCTGGTGGTCAACGAACAGGTGCGGCAGATGATCCACGCCGAAGCCGGTGAGGAGGCGATCGTGCAGGCGGTGCGCGGCAGCTGCCGCAGCATCCGCGACGACGGCGTCGAGCGCGTGCGTGCCGGGATCACGACACTGGAAGAGGTGCTGCGCGTGACGCAGGAAGAGTGAGATGGCGGCTTTTACTTACGCCGCGCTCGACACCGCCGGCAGGGAGCAGCGCGGTGTGCTCGAAGCCGACAGCTCGCGCCAGGTGCGGCAGCTGCTGCGCGACCGCGGGCTGGCACCGCTGCGGATCGAGCCGGCGGTCAAGGGCCGCGGCAGTGCGGCGGTGCCGGTGCGGCGCGGCGGCCACGGCTTCTCGGCGGCGCAGCTGGCGCTGGTGACGCGGCAGCTGGCGACGCTGCTGCAGGCCGGCCTGCCGCTGGAGGAGGCGCTGAACGCCGTCGGTCGTCAGGCCGAGCGGCAGAAGCTGACGAAGGTGATGCTGTCGGTGCGCTCGCGCGTCATGGAAGGGCACACGCTGGCCGATTCGATGGCCGAATTTCCGTCGGCGTTTCCGTCGCTCTATCGCGCCACCGTTGCCGCTGGCGAACACTCCGGCCATCTCGATCTGGTGCTGGCGCGGTTGGCCGATTACGCCGAGAGCAGTCACGCGTCGCGGCAGAAGGTGATGCTGGCGCTGCTCTATCCGTCGCTGCTGCTGCTGGTCGCGGTGATGATCGTCACCGGTCTGATGCTGTTCGTGGTGCCGCAGGTGGTCGGCGTCATCGCCGATCAGGGCCAGCAACTGCCGACGCTGACGCGCGCGCTGATCGCGCTCAGCGGTTTCATCGGCAGCTGGGGCTGGCTGCTGCTGATCGTCATCATCGGTGTCGTGATCGCCGCGCGGATGGCGCTGCGCAACGACGACACGAGGTTGCGCTGGCATCGCCGGTTGCTGCAGCTGCCGCTGTTGCGGCGTCTGAGCCGCGGCAGCAACGCCGCGCGCTTCGCCAGCACGCTGAGCATCCTGATCAACAGCGGCGTGCCGCTGGTCGAGGCGCTGCGCATCGGCGGCGCGGTGCTGTCGAACCGCTACCTGCAGAACGCGGTGCTGACGGCGACGCAGCAGGTGCGCGAGGGCAGCAGCCTGCACCGCGCGCTGGAGCAGTGCGGCCACTTCCCGCCGATGATGATCCAGATGATCGCCAGCGGTGAGATGAGCGGCGAGCTCGGCGCGATGCTGGAGCGCGTCGCGCAGAGCCAGCAGCGCGAGTTCGACGGTCTCGTCGCCACGCTGCTCGGCATCGTCGAGCCGGTGACGCTGCTGATCATGGGCGGCGCGGTGCTGCTGATCGTGGTGGCGATCCTGCAGCCGATCTTCGCGCTGAATACGCTGATCTGATACGCGGCGCCGGTGCGCCGTCCTGAATCGAAACGAGGTGTCCGATGACCGCAAACGACCGCCGCGCACAGCGCGGCTTCACGCTGATCGAGATCATGGTGGTGGTGGTGATCATCGGCATTCTGGTCGGGCTGATCGCGCCGAACATTCTCGGCCGTGTCGACAAGGCGCGCGTCACCGCCGCCAGTACCGACATCGCCACGCTGGAGCAGGCACTGGAGATGTACCGGCTCGACAACCACGTCTACCCGACCACCGACCAGGGGCTGGAGGCGCTGGTGACGAAACCCGGTGGCACGCCGGAGCCGAGGAACTGGAACCCCGAGGGCTATCTGAAGAAAGGGTTGCCGACCGACCCGTGGGGCAACACCTATCAGTACGTCGTGCCCGGTGAACAGGGGCGCCCGTACGACCTCTATTCGCTCGGCGCCGACGGCCGCGAGGGTGGCAGCGGTTACGACACTGACATCGGCAATTGGCCGGCGACGCAGCAGTAGGGTAGGGCCGCGCCAGTGACGATGCCGCACCGTCGCCGCGCCGCGCGCGGCTTCACGCTGATCGAGCTGATGGTGGTGCTGGTGATCGTGGCGGCGATGGCGGGGCTGCTGGTGATCGGCGGCGGCGACAATGCCGCGCGTCAGCTGCGGCGCGAAGGTGAAGGGCTGGCGACGCTGCTCAATCTGGCGGCGGACGAGGCGGTGATGCAGGGCATCGAACTGGGCCTGTTCATCGACGACGATGGCTATCGTTTCCTGCTGCTCGATCCGGACAGTGGCCTGTGGCAGCCGGTCGAGGAGAAACCGCTGCAACCGCGCGAATTCGAGCGGCCGCTGCAACTGACGTTCGAACTCGACGGCGAGCGGCTCGACGCGCAGCAGCGCGATCATCTGCAGCGGCTGGCGCGGCGCGGCGGTGGCGAGCAGCCGCCGTTGCTGTTGCTGCTGTCGAGCGGCGAGGTGACGCCATTCCGGTTGACGCTGCGGCTCGCCGAGGCCAACGCGGAGGTGGAACTGCGCAGCGACGGTTTCAATCCGGTGGTGATCGGTACCGGCAGCGAGAGAGACAAATGATGCGCGCGCGCGGTTTCACACTGCTGCGGGGTTTCACACTACTGGAAGTGCTGGTGGCGCTGGCGGTGCTGGCGCTGTCGGCGGCGGCGATTTTGTCGCAGACCGGGCAGAGCGTGCGCCAGCAGCATCAGCTGGAATTGAAGTCGGCGGCGCTGGTGCTGGCCGACAGCGAGCTGGCACTGCTCGGCGCCAGCGGGCAGTGGCCGCCGCTCGGTCGCCAGACCCGCCGCATCGAGAGTGGCGCCGACGCCTGGGAGATCGAGACCCGCATCGACGGCACCGCCAGCGCCGAGTTGCGCCGCGTCACCGTCGCCGTGCGTCTCACCGATACCGACAGTGATGCCGCGCTGGTGTCGCTGACCGGTTTCATCGGGCGCTACTGAGATGGATGTCGTGACCGGCCGTCGCAGTGTCGCGGGCTTCACGCTGATGGAGGTGATGGTCGCGATTGCGATCTTCGCGCTGATCGGCGTCGCCAGTTACCGGATGTTGAGCGTGGTGGCGAGCAGCGATGAGCGGCTGGCGCGCAACGGTGAGGCGTTGGCCGGCACCAACCGCGCGCTGTGGCTGCTCGGGCAGGATCTGGAGCAGCTGGTGCAGCGACCGGTGCGCGATGCCGGTGGCGCGCGCCAGCCGTGGCTGCAGCTCGACCCGAATGCCGAGCTGCCGCTGCGACTGACCCGAGGCGGTCGCGCCAACCCGCTGCAGCTGCCGCGCAGCTCGATGCAGCACGTCGCCTGGCAGGTGGCGCCGCACCCGGAGCACGAGAATCGCGACAGTGACCATTACGGAGACGAGACGCTATACCTGTTGCGCTACGTCTGGCCGGCGCTGGACGGCGCCGGCAATCGCGACGAGGCGCTGGTGCAGGTGGTGCTGCCGGAGGTCGAGACTATCGAGATCAGCGTGCGCAGCAGGCGCGGTGCGACGGTGACTCTGTGGCCAATGCCGCAGGCAGCCGCTGACGAGCGTCCGACCGCGGTGCTGGTGAAACTGCGGCACGCCCGCCTTGGCGCGATCGAGCGCTGGTACCGCGTACTGTGAACGGGATGACGCGCACGCGCGGAGTGGCGCTGATCACCGTGTTGCTGGTGATGGCACTGGTGGCGGTGATCGCCACCGAGATGCTGCGGCGCGGTGCCTATCTGCGCAGCAGCGTCGCCGGCCAGCTGCTGACGCGGCAGGCCTGGCACTACGCGCTCGGCGGCGAGGCGTTCGCGCGCCAGCTGCTGGCGCTGGACCGGCGGCGCGACGACGGCGCGCTCGACACGCTGGACGAGGCGTGGGCGCTGACCGAAGATGCGGCGCCATTCCAGTTCGATGATGGCGCGCTGACGATCGAGATCCGCGACCTGCAGGGGCGCTTCAATCTCAACAACGTCGTCGACGCGCAGGGGCAGGCACGCGCCGATGGCATCGTGCAGTGGCGCAATCTGCTGCAGGCGCTCGGGCTCGACAGCCGCTATACCGACGAGTGGCTTGACTGGGTCGACGCTGACCAGCAGCGCTCGGCCGGCGGCGCCGAGGATGGCGACTACGCCGGTCGCGGCGGCGGCAGCGGCTATCGCACTGCCGGTGGTTTCGAGACCGACGTCAGCGCGCTGCGGCTGCTGCGCTCGATGCGGCCGGAGGATTACGAGCGGCTGGAGCCGGTGGTGGCGACGCTGCCGGAGAACACGCCGCTGAACGTCAACACGGCGACGAAAGAGGCGCTGCGCGCACTGTCGCCGACGCTGTCGGCGGCGCGCGCCGAGCAGATCGCGACGCGCCAGCGCGGCGGCGGCTTCGACACACTGGAAAGCTTTCGGCAAGTGGCGGGCCTGAGCGCGGAGCAGGTGCCGGACGACGCACTGAGCCTGGGTTCGAACTACTTTGAAGTGCGCGTGACGGTGAAACTGGCCGGGCGCTGGCAGCGGCTGCGAACGGTGCTGCACCGCAGCGACGACGGCTCGATCGAGGTCATCGGCCGCGAGCGCATCGGGCCGGCAGCGACGGCCGAGCGGGAACAGTGATGGCCGGCAACGGTTGGCTAAAGGAAACGGACGGGCGATGAAGACAGGACTGGTGCTGCAGCTGCCGGGGGCCGAACTCGGCGAGGAGACGGAGGTCGCGTGGTACCTGTTTGCGGGGGGCGCGCTGCATGGCAGCGGTCGCGCACCACTGGCCGAACTGCGCGCCGAACTGCCGGCACAGATCGTCGGCGAAACGCTGGTGCTGGTGCCGGGCGAACTGGTGCTGCTGACCTCGGTGCGGATTCCGGCGCGCCAGCTGCGCCAGGTCCGGCAGGCGCTGCCGTACATGGTCGAGGAGCTGATCGCCGACAACATCGAAGAGGTCCATCTGGCGTTGCCACCGCTGTCCGGCGATCAGCTCGGCGAGGCGATTCCGGTTGCCGTGGTGCGCCACAGCCTGCTGATCAACTGGATCGACCAGCTGTTCCTGCACGGATTCAACCCCGACCGGCTCTGCCCCGATACGCTGGCGCTGCCGTGGCGCAGCCACAGCCGTGCGTTCTTCGTCAGCGGTGAGCGGCTGCTCTATCGCGACGGCCTCAGCAGCGGTCTGGTGTTCGCCCGCTCGCAGCTGCCGGCATTGCTGGCACTGCTGAAAGAGCAGCCGCAGCCAGTCGCACCGGTCACGGTCAGCATCAGTGGCGGCGACGACGTGGCGGCAGAAATGCCGGCGCTGGCGGCCGGGATCGAAGCGGCGTTCGACGTCGAGGTCGAGGTGCGCAGCTACGGCGAAAGCGGTGACGAGGTGTTGGCGACGGAGGCGGTGCGCAACGCCGACGAGATGATCAACCTGCTGCAGGGCGGTTACCGGGTGCGCCGCGACCGTGAGGAGAGCCGGGGCTGGCACCGCGCCGCGGCGATGACCGGCATCGGCCTGCTGCTGTACACGGCGCTGGCCGGTGGCGGCGCGGCCTGGTTCTCGTGGCGCGCCGCCGAACTGGAACAGCGCAGTTTCGCGCTCTACCGCGAACTGTTTCCCGGCGAGCGTCGCGTCGTCAGCCCGCGCCGGCAGATGGCGGCCCATCTGAGCGACGGTAGCGGTGGCGGCTCGTTGTTGCCGCTGCTGGCGCAGGCATCCGATCAGCTGGCTGCGTCGCAGCTGCAGGAATTGCGCTACCGGCGCGACAACAACCAGCTGCAGGTGCAGCTGCAGGCGCCGAACCTGGCGGCGCTCGATCAGATCAAGCAGCGACTGGCGAGCACCGGGCTCAGCGTCGCCATCGACTCGGCGGCCGAGCAGGATGGCGTCACCATCGGCCGCGTCACCATCGGAGGGCCGCGCTGATGAGCCGTTTCGCTCCGTTCGATCGACTGTTCGACCGCATCGCCGCCAGCAGCATCGGCCAGCGCGTCTGGGCCCATTACGAGGCGGCCTCGCCGCGTGAGCAGATGGCGATGCTGGTCGGCGGCGCGGCACTGGTGCTGCTGCTGATCTGGCTGCTGATCGTCGCGCCGCTGCACGGCTGGAGCCGCGATGCGCGCGCCGACTACGAGGCGCAGCGCGACACGCTGGCGTGGATGGAGGCCAATCGTCACCGCGTCGGCAATACGCGCGGCGGCAGCGAGCGCGTGCCCGGCGAGGGTCTGCTGACGCTGGCCAACCGCACCGCGGCGCAGTACGGCGTCAGCTTCCGCCGCTTCGATCCGGTCGGCAGCAACGGCCTCAGCGTCACGCTGGAGGGGGCGCCGTTCAATGCGCTGGTGCAGTGGCTCGGCGAGCTGGAGCGCAGCGGCGTGGCCACGCGCGAGCTGTCGGTGCGCCGCCGTGACGAGCCGGGGCTGGTCGATGCCCGCATCGTCATCGAGGAGTGACGACGTGGCGTCGATCATCAGCACCGGCGCGGCGGGAGCCTGTTCACGATCGCGCGAACAGGTTCTGAGGGAGCGGCGCTGATGTACAACCATTACTTCGGTTTCGCCGAAGCACCGTTCTCGATCGCACCGGACCCGCGCTACCTGTTCCTCAGCGACCAGCATCGCGAGGCATTGGCGCATCTGCTCTATGGCATCGGCGACCACGGTGGCTTTGTCGTGCTGACCGGCGAGGTCGGCACCGGCAAGACCACGGTCTGCCGCTGCCTGCTGCAGCAGCTGCCCGATCACGTCGACGTCGCCGTCGTCGTCAACCCGAAGCTCTCCGCGCACGAGCTGCTGCAGACCATCTGTGAGGAACTGGGCGTCGCCGTGATCGCGGACGACAACCCCAGCGACAAGCAGTTGATCGATGCGCTCAACGCGATGCTGCTGAATACACACGCACGCGGCCGCAATACCATCCTGATCGTCGACGAAGCGCAGAATCTCTCCGCCGAAGTGCTGGAACAGCTGCGGCTGCTGACCAATCTCGAAACCAACGAGCGCAAGCTGCTGCAACTTATCCTGCTCGGCCAGCCGGAGCTGAACGAACTGCTGGCGCGGCCCGACCTGCGCCAGCTGGACCAGCGCGTCACCGCGCGCTACCACCTGCAGCCGCTGTCGCGCGCCGAGGTCGAGGGCTACATCAATCACCGCCTCGCCATCGCCGGCCAGCGCGGCCAGCTGTTCGATGCCGGCGCCGTGCGCGAGATTGCACAGCTCAGCCGAGGCATTCCGCGCGTCATCAACCTGCTGTGCGATCGCGCGCTGCTCGGTGTCTACGCCGGCAACGGCCAGCAGGTCGACCGCACGATGGTGCGTCGCGCCGCGCGCGAAGTGCTGCCGCTGCGGCAGTGGCGCAAGAGTGCGCGCTGGCCGTTGCTGGCGGCGTCGCTGTTGCTGCTGGCGGTGGCGGTCGGCGCCTGGCAGTTGTGGCGCGATCGGCCGGCAGCTGGCGGCAGCATTGCCGCGGCGGACGTGCTGAGTGCTGCCGGCGATCGCCAGTCGGCGCTGGCGCAGCTGGCGCAGTTGTGGAGTGTGGCGACGCCCACGCAGTGTCCGGCGCGCCTCGATAATGGTGTCAGCTGCATTCGGCTGGAGAAAGTCGATTTCGAGCGACTGCGACGCTACAACCGTCCTGCTGTGCTGTTGCTGAGCGATGGCGGCCGCGAACGCGCCGTGCTGCTCAACGCGCTCGATGATGGTGAGGCGACACTACTGCTCGGCGATGCACCGGTGACGATTGCCACCGCCGCACTGCGTGGACGCTGGAATGGCGCGGCACTGCTGCTGGCGGCGGCACCATTCGACACACTGCCACTGCGGGCAGGTGACAGCAGTGAACTGCTGGTGCCGTGGCTGGCCGAGCGACTGGCACGACTCGACGGCGGCGAAGCACCGCAGTGGCAAGGGCAACCGCTCGATGCCGGTGCCGATACGTCGGGTGCGGTCGGCAAGCAGGCGTGGCTGGCGCGCCACTATCTGTCGCTGCGGCGGCCACCGCCGCAGACCCGTTTCGATGCCGGTCTGCAGCAGCGTGTACAACGTTTTCAGCGTGAACAGGCACTGGCTGGCGATGGCAGCGTCGATCTCGATACGGTCCTGGTGCTGAACCGGTTGACCGATCACGGCCAGCCGCGGCTGAGCCGCGATGTTGTGCAGCGCGGTGGTTGAGGAGGGGCAGGGCGGATGTCGCTGATTCTCGATGCGCTGAAGAAATCGGAACAGGAGCGCCGGCGCGAGCGCGGGCCGGACCTGCAGAGCATTCACCGGCCAGTGATGACAGCCGTGCCGGCATCGCGGCGCAACGGCTGGCTATTGCTCGGCGTGGTGCTGATCGCTCTGAACGGTATTGCGCTGGCGTGGTGGCTCGGGCGCGATCGCGGTAGCGAGGTTGTAGTGGCGTCCGCCTCGTCTGCGACGGTACCGGTCGCTGCCAGCGAGTCGGTCGCTACGCCCGTGGCCGTATCACCGCCACCGCAGACAGCACCGATCACCTCTCCGATACCGGCGCCTGTTGCCGCGCCACCACCGGCAGATGCCGCGACGGATGCCGAATTCACCTCGGTCACACCGGGTGGCGGTGCGGTGCAACCGCTGGCACCAGTGCAGGAGCTGTGGGAGCTGCCGGAGCCGGTGCGCCGCAACCTGCCGCCGATGACCTATTCGTTCCACGTCTACTCCAGCGATCCACAGCGGCGCACGATCATCATCAACAACCGCCGTCTGCGCGAAGGTGAACAGGTGGCCGATGATCTGGTGCTGGAGGAGATCACATCGGATGGTGTGATCCTCGCCGTTGCTGGCTATCGCGTGCACGTCGCCGTGCTCGGCGAGTGGTGATCGTCGATACCCGGGTTTTCGGTTGAAGGCCGGATCGTTCGCTACCTTTCCATTTATCCAATAAGAATTCAGGGTGGAAAAAATGACCGGGATTTCCGGTAGAAACGCTCTCGTCACGGGTGGTGGCAGTGGTATCGGTCGTGGCCTTGCTCTGGCACTGGCCAGGGCGGGGGCAGCGGTCGCCGTCGCTGACATTCGCCTGCCCAGCGCGCAGGCGGTGGTCGATGAGATCGAGGCTTTGGGTGGCAAGGCCGTAGCGGTTCAGTGCGATGTCTGCGATCGGGACAGCGTGCGAAACATGAAAGCCAGGATCACGCGATCACTGGGGCCGGTTTCGTTGCTGTTCGCCAATGCCGGAGCGACGTCATTCGAGCACCTGACCGACATGTCCGATGACGATGTCGACTGGATCATTCAGGTGAACCTGCTCGGTGTCACCAACTGCCTGCAGGCGTTCTATCCGGATATGGTCGAAGCCCGGGACGGTCACGTATTCGCTACTGCCTCGGCCGCGGGGCTGTTGCCCTCCTGGGTGCCGTATCACGTGCCTTACTCCGGCGCCAAGATGGGCATTATCGGCACCATGCTGAATCTGCGTGTCGAGGCATCGGAAGCCGGTGTTGGATGTACCGTGTTCTGCCCGGGCGGTGTCGAGAGCGGCATGAAGGAGAACAACGCGAGCTACCGTCCGGAGCGTTTCGGTGGGCCGCAGGAGGGTGGTGTCAAGGTGCCCGAGGGGTTTCTCCGGAAGGTCACTTTCAGACCGGCACTGGAAGTCGCTGAATTGTGTCTCGAAGCTGTGCGCCACAATCGCCCGATGGTGGTGACGGACAGCTCGATGAGGAAGGTTTTTCAGGAAACCTATGTCGATCTGGTCATGTCGGCGTTTGATGATCTGGAGCGACTCGATGGTGCTCGGTAGAGGATGGGCGGTGCTTGGAAAAATGTTGTGAGGTTTTCTTGATGGCGAGACTCTATTGCTCGCGCATGTGTAGAAAGTAGTTGCACCGAAAGCTGACTTCACTCCGGTCGTAAGAGTATTTGTCTTTTTTACGCGGGTCTGTGATTCCTGCATCCAGGCCGGTCAGGCGGTACGACGTGTCGTAGTACGCCCGAGTAATGCGCGACAGCTCGACATGGGCGAGGCTATGGTTCACTCCTCCATATACGGCATGAAATCACATTGAAACTCTATTTCCTTCAAAGAGTCCGGATAGCCATCTTTCTTGTACAGTTCCGTTTTTCCGGCTGCCAAGTCGGCCTCTCTTCGCCTCAGGTAGGCCTCTCTCGAATACTTCAGGTTTCTCTCGATTCTAGGCTTTGCTCTGTCGTAATAGGTCGCATAGATATAGCCGCCGCAGCCAACGGTTTTTAGGTTTTTATCCTGTTTTAGCCATGAAAATGCCAGGCTGTCATCTTCCAGAATACTGACGAAGGTAATGCCATCAAAATTTCTCCCTAACACCTCCCGAACCGAAATGCGGCGTTCGATCAGCGGCCCCTGAAGTTCCTCTCTCCATCGCACAGTCAACTCCCTTGGGGTCGATCTGACCGAAATCCCATGAGTATTTGTGCTATTTCCGGGGGTAAGGTAGAAACTTTTTGAGTGAATTATCAGGCGTTGGCCAACATCGGATTCCACCTGTGGCTCGTAGATATAACGCGATGAATCATTGTGAAGATAGATGTTGAAGTACGGGTTCCATGTTGACGCACAGGAGGTAGATGAAAGGAGAATAGTGACGACAAAAACTCGTAGTGCCAGCCTAATCATGGTTGCACACCCTGCTGCCTCAGCCACCCCTCGTACTGTTCCATATCAACCGTCCCTCTGACGTTGTCCCGATAATTTTCATTGATCATCGGATCCACATTCGGGAATTGCGGTGCGGTCCGCTGCCGCTCGGCGGGATTGATCGGCTCCCACTGCACGCAGCGTCCCCGTTCGCGCCGCTCGCAGGTGCGTCCTGTGCTCTCGAACGGATCGTTCGGGTAGTAGATGGAACGGTCCCCATCATTAGGGATGATGGCGCCCATCCCTCCGCGCCGTTCGTCGTGAATGATCGGGTTGCTTACCATCCGGTGCTCCTCCTCCAGTGGGGCCAGTGAAACACCTACCTCCACGGCCTGACGGTACATCCATTGCAGCGTGATATCTGACAGATCGCTATCGGCGTAGCCGCCGCCGATGTTCGAGTGTGCACCGATGAAACCTTGCTCCACCACCCGCCCTGTAGTAACGGAAGCACCCGCTACTGGCGACACCGAGGAGAGAGGAAACAGCCAGCGATGTTCATTCAGTGCCACCGCATGGGCCACATGACCAATCCGGTCGTCGATGGCCAGGTTGTAGCCGATGTCATTTCCGTTTCCAGCAAGCCCCATCGAGGCGACCGTATCGAACAGTCCCATGAAGCGAATGTTCAGAGGGTTACAGTCCGTAACTCGCCCGCCCCAACCATCCATATCAATCCGCGCAAATATTTCGTTGGCAAATTCGCGAGCAGCTGCGGCACCCCGACTGAATCCGACGATATCGACGACCCTGTCCCAAGAAGTGTTTCTCAGCAACCTATCGAGCATCCCCATAGCTGCATCGATCCGATTCCGACTACCAAGGCCAGTTGCTCCGCCTAAGGCATGGTCCAGCCAGTTACCTGTACCGACACCAGCTTGGTAGAACACATTTGCTTGTCCATTTGCAATCGAATAGAGCTCTCTAAGATGAGAGATATTGGTAGGTGCATTGGCATTGCGTCCGCCGAGATTGTCGCCATCGTTTCCGGTCCCGTCGAACGCGAACAGGAACAGCCCGAGAGGGTCGACATAGTGCGTCGGGCTTGCATCTGCATAGGCATAGGTATTGATGCCGCCAGCCTGCCCGATCGGATCGCTCTGCGTGTAGCGCCCAATCTCCGGGTCATAGTACCGGAGCACGTTGTAATGCAGCCTGCTCTCCGCATCTGCGTACTGTGAATCGCCCCGGGATTCGTGGAGGCCAGTTGGTTTAAGTTGAGACGGCAAGC
>CAZEVP010000028.1:0-35492 GCA_964515735.1 uncultured Verrucomicrobiaceae bacterium
ATCCCTACCATCAACTGCACGTCATGGAGATCCTGCGCGACCACGCCCATCGCGGTGGCGGTGCCATCGCGGTGCTGCATGATCTCAATCTCGCCGCCCGTTTCTGCGACCGGCTGGTGCTGCTCGATCGCGGCCGTCTGGTCTGCGCAGGCTGCGCCCGCGACGTGCTCGACGACGCTCACCTGCGCGCCGTCTACGGCATCGAGGCGAGGCTGTCCGAGAGCGACGGCGAGCTGACGGTGATTCCGTGGCGGCGCGCCCGCGACAGCGCCTGAGCCACCAGCGAAATACGCTAGGGGAGCATCGGTGAGAGGCGCGGTGCCGGGCAAACGTTGGCGCGAGCGCATTTCGCCGGCGGCTCTCGGAGGTCGTTGTCACACCGGCCGGCAAGTCATCGCGCTGGTTGAAAAATCAGCAATCGCGCGCGGATAATGATCCGGTTTTATGCAGGCCAGCAGTCACCGGGCCAGCCCGGTGTGGCAGACGCGAACGCGCGGGGGCCGGGTGGTGCAGATTCTGCGATTGAACAAGGCGGGGCAACCGATCGACTGGCTGAGCTGGCAGGAGGCGGTCTGTCTCTATTCGCGCGACCTGATCCTGTGGACGCTCGGCGAAACCATCTTCCGCATCCACGGCGGCCGCAGCCGTCTGACCGGTGAACAGACCGTCATCGAACTGCCGAGCATCCTCGCCTGTGGCGGCGAACGGCTGGCGCGCCAGCGCACCCGACCGCCGCTCTCCAACCGCGCGCTGTTCGAGCGCGACAACTACGAATGTCTCTACTGCGGCCACAGCTTCGGCTACCACGAGCTGACCCGCGATCATGTGCTGCCGCGCTCGCGCGGCGGCCGCGACAGCTGGGAGAACGTGGTCGCCGCCTGCCGCCGCTGCAACCAGCACAAGGGCTGCCACCAGCCCGAAGAGGTCGGCATGGAGCTGCGCGCGCTGCCGTTTCGTCCCAACCCGGCCGAGTTCCTGGCGCTGGTCAACAGCCGCCGCATCCTGCCCGATCAGGCCGATTTCCTGTCGCGCCAGTTCTCCGCCAACTGTCGCTGGCAGATGCGCAACGCGCGCTTTTACGCGTAGAGTTCGCCGCGCCTTTCGTCGATTGCGGAGATTCCAATGCTCGTAGCCTGGTTGCTGGCCGTGGTCGTCGGTGTCGTGCTCGGCTATCTGATCGCGCAGCGCGCGGCGAAGCGCTACTGGCAGAGCGAGATGACGCAGCGGCAACTGGCGATGGAGACCGAGCAGGAAGCGCTGCAACAGCAGTTGCAGCAGGTGCGGCAGGAGGTGGCCGACCTGCGTTACCGGCTCAGCGAGTCGGAGAAGGCGCGCCGCTATCTGGAGAGCCGGCAGGCGCAGGGCGGGCCGGACGCCTGACGGTTTCCGCGGCTCAGTTCAGCAGTTCGACCCTGATGGCGACGTCGCTGTCGCTGCTCGACCGTTCGTTGCGATAACCGTCGAGACCGCGCGCATCCTGCCGCTGCTGCTGCGTCACGCCGCCGAGCGGAATCCACTCGCCGAGTCGCCCCCGCACCTGCGTGCTGATGCCGGAAGTTTCGATGACGTGGCCGGTCGCGCGGTCGTCGCGCTGGTCGACATCGATCACCACCTCATCGCCGACGACGCGCGCGGTGGCGTAGAAGCCGCGCTCGACCGGCACCAGTTCGCGCGTGCCGTAACCGCTGTGGAACGGCTGCAGCGAGCCGCTGCCGATCCACGCCGGCGCGCCCTCCAGCGCGCGCACCTGCTGGTCGCCACCGCTGCTGCCCTGCATCGAGCGCTGTTCGATGTGCACCGAGGTCGAGTTGCGCGGCTGCCGGCCGCCGTTGCCGACCTGCACGCGATCGTTGCCCCAGCGGCCGCGCACACCGCCCGAATCGATTTGCGCACTGTCGCTGCGCAGCCCGCGCACCGCGATCAGCAGCGAGCGCGGCGCGCTGTCGAGCTGTTTCAGCAATTCGTGAATCTGACGCAGCTCATCGTCGGTGACGTTGAGGATCAGCTGATTGCCGTACGGCGTGACGCTGGAGCCGGGACCGACCTGTGCCGACAGCACCGGCGCGATCTGTTCCGGCAGCGCGCGTTGCAGCTGCACGGCCTGCATGTGCCGCTCCTGCGCGAGCGGATGCGCGGCAGTCAGCAGCGCGCCGCACAGCACGAGGCACTGATACCAGCGGGCGAACGAGCGCGGCGGCATCAGTGGCGCAGCCTCGCCGCCAGCGAGTCGATGGCATCGCTCCAGTCCGAATCCTGTTGCCATGCCTCGTGCAGGAACTGCCGCTGCGCCGTGCTCCAGAAGTCGGCGTCGGCCAGTGCCTGATCGTGCTCGAGCCGGTGGCGTTGCAGGAAGTCGGTGATCGCCGCGCCGGTGTCGGGCAGCCCGAGTTGCTTGAACAGCGCTTTCAGGTCGTGGGTCGATGTGTCCATGGCATCGCTCCGAAACGGATGGGTGACAGGGGCGCGGCGCTGGCCGCGCTTGCCGATGGTCGCGCAAAGTGCGCCGCGCCGCCACGCCGTATCGCGACCCGCTCTCTGCGGCGGATCAGCGCGACACGCGCCCGCGCGCGATGATGCGGTGGTTGCGCATCAGTTCGAAGCAGGTCAGATCCTCGGCCATGAACAGCCTGCCGTGATAGTGCGCGCGCGCCTCGGCCTGCAGATCGCCGATGCCCTGCCCGCCGTTGCGCGGCCGCCGCCGATAGCGCTGGCTGAAGTGCGTCAGGATCAGATTCGGCAGGCCGGCGCGCTCGGCGCTGATCGCCACCCGCTGCGGCGTGCTGTGCTGATAGTTCGGACCGACCCTGGCCAGCACCGCTTCGCTGAAGGTCGCCTCGTGGATCAGCAGGTCGCAGTCGCGCAGCACCGGCTCCAGCAGTTCGGGGCGGTCGTTGTCGCCGCCGACCACGGCGCGCCGCGGCGAACGCGGCGGCTGGCAGACCTGCTGTGGCCGGATTTCGGTGCCATCGTCCAGTGCGACCGTTTTGCCGCTCTGCAGTGCGCCCCACAGCGGGCCGCGCGGCACGCCGTGCAGCGCCATCAGCTCCGGGTCGATGTGGCGCTCGTGGACGATCTCGGTGAAGCGATAGGCGAAGCTCGGCACGCGGTGCGACAGCGCGCAGCTGTCGACGATCAGGTGCTCGTCGCTGTAACAGAAATCGGGACTGTCGCTGCGCACGAAATGCAGCGGGTAGTTGAGCGGCGACATATCGGTGCAGCGCTGCGCGGCGCGCACGAACTCCTCGATGCCCTCCGGTGCGCAGATCGTCAGCGGCGCGCTGCGCCCGCTCATGTTGGTGCTGGCGAGCAGGCCGGGCAGGCCGAAGCAGTGGTCGCCGTGAACGTGAGTGATGAAGATGGCGCGCAACGTTGCCGCGCTGTGATGGCAGCGCAGCAGCCGGTGCTGCGTCGCCTCGCCGCAGTCGACCAGATACCAGTCGCGTTGTCGCTCGATGCCGACCGCCAGCGCGGTGACGTTGCGCTCGCGTGTCGGCATGCCGGCGGAAGTGCCGAGGAAGGTAAAGATCACGGTGTCACCACGGTGGAGAACGGCGCGTGGTAGGCTAGCTTTCGCTCGCATTAGCGGCAATCGCTTTGGGGAAAATCATGCCATTCGCTGCTTTCTGGCGCTGGGTCACCGCGCAGACACTGCGCGGTCTGCTGCTGCTGGTGCCGCTGCTGGTCACCGTCATGTTCGTGGTGTGGATCAGCCGCTACATCGAACAGACGCTGCGTCCGCTGATCCTGCTGGTGCTGCCGGCGCAGTGGTATCTGCCGGGGCTGGCGCTGGTGCTGTTCCTGATCGCCGCCTTCCTGCTCGGGGTCGCCACCCGCAACGTGCTGATGCGCAAGATCGGCGAGGTGCTGGAGAGCTGGGTCGAACGCACGCCGGTGATCGGGCGCATCTATCCGGTGGTGCGACAGCTAACGGATCTTCTCAGCGGCAAGGATCGCGCGCAGGGCGGCCGGGTGGTGCTGGTCGATGTCGGCGGTGTCGAGGGGCGCGTGTTCGGCATCGTGCTGCAGCAGGGCGGCCACGGCGTCGCCTGGCTGCCGCCGGAGTTCGATCTCGTCTACCTGCCGATGAGCTATCAGGTGGGCGGTTACGCCGTGGTGTTGCCGCGGGAGCGGCTGACGCCGGTCGACATGTCGCCGGGCGAGGCGCTGCAGATGATCGTCATGGGCGGCATGGGGCAGCGCGCGCCGGTCGAGCCGCCACCGCCGGCCGGGCCGCCGGAATAACGGCGTCTGCGCCTGATAGCGGTGATCGATTTATCGACACTCGAAGATTGCCGCATAAACGCATGAATCGGCGAAATATAACAAAACGGTCTTTTGGAGAAGCGGGACAACGGTCATGCGGCTGGGATAGCTTCCGGGGTTCCACGCTCTAACGCATGGCGCTGCGACGACGACCGGGAGGGATGGGGCATGGCGAGTCCACTGCTGATCGACTACCTGAACCGTTGTCGTGCCATATACCGGTTGCACAGCCATGCGGCGGTCGATCGCTCATCCGAACTGGCGCAGCAGCTGCGCATTCCGCCGCGCTGGCTGGTCAAGCCGGTGCTGGTGCGCGCCGACGGCACGCTGACGATGGTGCTGGTGCCGGCCGATGTCCGGCTGGCGCTCGACGCGCTGCGGCACGCGCTGACGGCGCGGCGGGTGGAGCTGGCGCCCGAACGCAGTTTCGCGCGCCGTTTCCCGCGCTGCGAGCCGGGCGCGATTCCGCCGGTGGGGCATCTGTTCGGTCTGAACGCTTATGCGGTGCCGCTGTTCGATGGCGAGCGCCCGGTCTATTTCTGCGCCGGCAGTCGCAGCGAGTCGGTGGAGATGCCGTTCGCCGAGTTCCGGCGGCTGGCGCATTTCGATGAGATCGCTCTTTCCGGTTCGGCGAGGGGCAGCCAGTCACCGCTGCTGTCCGGTTGCCCGCGCCGTCAGCCGTCGCGTGTGCGCGAGCCACTGCATCGTCCGGTCGCCTCGACCGGCTGCGCGGTGGCGGCGCTGCAGGGCTGGTGAATCCGGCACCGGTTTCGGCTCGTTGCGATTCCGGCTGCCGTTGTCGTCGCTGTATCCGTCGTTTGTCGTGTGTCGTGCTGTAACGGTTGTTCGCCGCCGTTCCGCAGTGGCGGTTTCAGCCGAGTTCTCTTCGCGGGCCTCTTGTCGTCGCTTTGTGCTCAGCCGCGCCGGTGGTAGTCGACGCAGCTGAGCACCTCTTCCGCCGAACCGAGAATGACCGGCACCCGCTGGTGGATCTGCTGCGGCTGCAGATCGAGGATCTTGTCGCTGTCGGTCCACGCCTCGCCGCCGGCGCGCTCGACCAGCAGCGCCATCGGGTTGGCCTCGTACAGCAGCCGCAGCTTGCCCGGCTTGTCGGGCTCGCGGCGGTCCCACGGGTAGGCGAACAGGCCGCCGCGGCAGAGGATGCGGTGCACGTCCGCTACCATCGCCGCGATCCAGCGCATGTTGAAGTTCTTGCCGCGCGGGCCGTCGCTGCCGAGCAGCAGGTCGGCGACGTAGCTGCGCATCGGCGGCGCCCAGAAACGCTGGTTCGACATGTTGATGGCGAACTCCTTCGTCTCGGACGCGATCGACACGCGGTCGATGCTGAGGATGAAGTCGCCGTTGAGCGGATCGAGCGTGTACATCTGCACGCCCTGACCGGCGGTCAGCACCAGCATCACCGACGGGCCGTAGATGACATAGCCGGCCGCCACCTGCTGGCGTCCCGGCCGCAGGAAATCCTGCGCCTGCACCGGTGTCGCGCCGGGCGCGTCGTAGATCGAGAAGATGGTGCCGACCGGGCCGTTGATGTCGATGTTCGACGAGCCGTCGAGCGGGTCGAACGCGATCAGGTAGCGGCCGTCGACGTTGCACGGCACGATCTGTTCTTCCTCTTCCGAGGCCAGCGCGCGCACGCTCGGCTCTGCCTGCAGCAGCGCTTTCAGAATGTCGTTGGCGATGACGTCGAGTTTCTTCTGCTGCTCGCCCTGCACGTTCTCGGCGCCGGCGGCGCCGAGGATGTCGGCCAGCGCGCCGCGGCTGATGTTGCGGGCGATGTCGCGGCAGCCGTCGGCCAGCGTGGTGATGACGGTGATCAGTGCCGGTTGCAGCGATTGGCTCTGCAGAACCTGTGGCAGTCGTTGCATGCTGGTCAATCCTGTCTGGGCCGCGCGCGGCGGTGGTCGAGGCGCGCCCGCGGCGCGTGGCGTCTCTGCTCGATACGGGTGGGGGCGAAAGCGGAGCGGGCGGTCGGCGACCGGCACCGGGGCGGCATTATGCCACCCCGGTTTTCGGGGTGTCAGCAGATCGCGGCGGCAATCCGTGGAGACCGCAATCGTCGATTGCTCGCTAGATCATTTCTTTATAGCGCCAGAGTGCATGGCCGGTCGTGCGTATAACCAGCGTGCGTCGGTATGTTGACCGCCTCGTTCGCGCTGTCGTCACGTCGTTGCAACTGCCTGTCATTGCGCGGAATTTCCGGTCTGGAAGCCTGTGGTGGGGCAGCCGTGGCCGCCGTCGCGTCGACCGTCGCCGCGTTTCGATGCCGGTCGTCGGTCGCGATTGACGATGAGCGTCGCGGCGGTGGACGACAATTTGACGTGACGGCCAATGGCGAGTCCGGGCTGAGGCGACATGGCCAATCGGTTGACGGGGGGTGGCGGCGAGAATCGCGGCGACGTCGCGCGCTCGCCAGAGAGTCGTCACGCATTCGCTGCCACTCGATACTGGTGTTAGAGGTGGAGCGGATGTGTGGCCATCGCGCGTTGCGCTGCGTCACAGAATGCGCTTGTTGTGCCCGGTTGCGTTGACTAGATTCGGTCCGGCGCAACTCAGGAGGAGCCTGTCATGCGAGCGTTGAAAGCGTTGAGCGTGCTGTTCCTGGCGAGTGCGGCCCACGCGGTCGATCAGGGCGTTACGATTGCGAGTGTCCACTCCGCTGGGCAGGAAATCTGCAAAACCAATTATGTCGATCCCAATGATTCGACATTGACCGGCATCTACACCGGTCACTGCGTGGCTGGCGTGCCCGATGGTTCCGGCACGGTGCTGTTCCGCAGCGGCGGCCGTTACGAGGGCGGTTTCGAACAGGGCAAGATCCACGGCATCGGTACCTGGGTCTACCCGTCCGGCGATCGCTACAGCGGGCGCTGGAGTTCCGGAATGCGCCACGGCGAGGGTGTCTACACCTGGATGGGTGGCAGCAAGTACAGCGGCAACTTCGTCGCCAACGTGCGGCAGGGCAAGGGCACCTTCACCTGGGCCAACGGCGACCGTTTCGTCGGCGAGTTCCAGAACAACCGGCACCACAACGGCACCTTCTATCCGTCGCGTGGTGGCGTCTACAAGTGCCGGGCCGGCCAGTGCGGCTGATCGTTCTTCTTGCGTCGTTTCCCGCCCATCGTGGCGGGGTTTTCCGGTGACCGTCATCGACGGCGGTCACCTTTCCTTTAATGGTGGCCATGGATGGTCGCCGCCCTTCGGGTCGTCGCTGACGCGACGCTGAAAATGGCTCCCGGCCATTTTTTCCGGCCACCTTTCAGGGTGGTCATCCCTGCGGGGCCGTCGCTGACGCGCGGCCTGCTTCGTTTTGAGGCGTTCGGACACCGGCGCGCACCCGGTTGATGCCGACCTGCGGCCGCGCGCCGGATAAGGTGTCGGGCTGACGGCGCTCCGGCGAGGCTGGCACCTCCCTTGCTTTGTTCACGGCGTATTCCCGGCGCAGCCGGTGCGGTTCCCTGTCGTGAGTCCGGATCGTCGATGTCTTCCTCTGCCCAACGCCCTCTCACCGTGATGCTGGTCGACGACCAGCCGGCGCGCGCCGCGCTGCTGGAGCAGGCGCTGACCGACCACAATTTCACGGTGATCGCGCGGTTGAGCAGCGCCGCCGGCCTCGCCGCGCAGGTGGCGGCGCTGCAGCCCGACGTCATCGTCATCGATCTCGATTCGCCGGACCGCGACACGCTCGAACACATGGCGCTGGTGCATCGCGACAACCCGCGCCCGGTGGTGATGTTCGCCGACGAGGGCTCGACCGAGACCATCGAGCGCGCGGTGCGCGCCGGCGTCTCCGCCTATGTCGTCGACGGCCTGAACCCGGCGCGGGTCAAGCCGATCGTCGATGTCGCCATCGCCCGTTTTCGCGAATACCACGCATTGCGCTGCGAGCTGGAGGAGACGCGCACGCAGCTGGCCGACCGCAAGACCATCGAGCGCGCCAAGGGTTTCCTGATGAAACAGCGCGGCATGAGCGAGCAGGAGGCCTATGCCGCGATGCGCAAGATGGCGATGGATCGCGGCCAGCGGCTGCCGGAGGTGGCGGCCAACATCATCGCCGTGTTCGAACTGCTGGATGGCCGGGCCGGCGGCACCGAGAGGTAATCCATGACCATCGAGAAACCGGAGCTGCGGCTCGGTTACATCCCGCTGACCGACTGTCTGCCGCTGGTGGTGGCGAGCGAACGCGGCTTCTTCGCCGAACAGGGGCTGCGGGTGGCGCTGTGCCGTGAGGCGTCGTGGGCCAACATCCGCGACAAGCTGATCGTCGGCCAGCTCGACGGCGCACAGATGCTGGCGCCGATGCTGCTGGCGGCGACGCTCGGTCTCGGCGGCCTGAAGAAGCCGATGCTGACCGCGTTCACGCTCGGCCTGAACGGCAATGCCATCACTGTCTCCAACCGGCTGTTCGCGGCGCTGCAGGCGCGGGCGCAGGGCGACAGCGCGCTCGACGCGGCGCGCGCGCTGGCCGCGGTGGTGCGCGAGCGCGCCGGGTCGGGGCTGGAGCCGCTGGTGCTGGCGACGGTGTTCCCGTTCTCGTGCCACAACTACCAGTTGCGCTACTGGCTGGCGGCCGCCGGCATCGACCCGGTGCGCGACGTCAAGCTGGTGGCGCTACCGCCGCTGCAGATGGTCGACAACCTGCGGCTCGAACACATCGATGCGTTCTGCGTCGGTGAACCGTGGAACAGCTGCGCCGTCGCGCTGGGGCTCGGCAAGTGTCTGGTGACCGGCTACGAGATCTGGCAGAACGCTCCGGAGAAGGTGTTCAGCGTCACCGAGCAGTGGGCCGGGCAGAACCCGGAGACGCACGCGGCGCTGCTGCGCGCGCTGTCGCAGGCGACGGCGTGGGCCGACGCCAACATCGATGAGGCGCTGGCGCTGATCGAGCGGCGCGGCGCGGCGGAGGGGCCCTATCTCGACGCGGCGCCGGCGTGGCTGGCGCGGCCGCTGCGCGGCGAGCTGCCGGTCGGTCTGTCGCAACAGTCGCGCGGCGCGGACCACTTCCATGTCTTTCACCGCTATCAGGCCAACTTCCCGTGGCGCTCGCAGGCGCGCTGGTTCCTGCAGCAGATGCAGCGCTGGCGCCAGCTGCGCGACGAGGTGGTGGCGGAGTCGGTGATCCGGCGTGTCTACCGCAGCGACCTGCACCGCGCGGTGTTCGACGAGCTGCACAACCTGCCATTGGCCGACGACAAGCCGGAGGGGCTGCACGCGACGCCGTGGCTGGCGCCAGGCACGCGCGGCGAGATCGAGCTGGGGCCGGATCTGTTCATCGATGGGGCGACGTTCGGCAGTTAGGGTGGCTTGAGTCCGTTGCCGTCATTCCGCGCGCAGTCGCGGAATCCATGATGGATGCAGTCGCCTTATGGATTCTGCGACTCCGCTTTGCTCCGCGCAGAATGACGAAGCGCTCATAGGGGAGGACTGTCGGAAACCTCGGCGGTGTAGCCGCCCGCTTCATGCGGCACCAGCCGCAGCCACTGGTTGATGCAGGTCGGCAGCTGCCCCGCCTCGTGGCTGATGAACAGCACCTGCGTGTGGCCCTGCGCGGCGATGCGGTCGACCAGCGCCAGGAACTGGCGGCGGTGGGCGCCGTCGAGGCCGAGGCACGGTTCGTCGAGGATCAGCAGCGGCGGCGACTTCACCATCGCCCGCGCCAGCAGCGCCATCCGCTGCTCGCCGAAACTCAGTTCGTCGAAGCGCTGCTTCGCCAGCGGCGTCAGGCCGGCGGCGTCGATCCACGCCAGCGTCAGCTCCTTCTCGCGGCCGGTGCAGTCCTGATAGAGGCCGACCGAGTCGTACAGCCCCGACGCCACCACCTCCAGCACGCGCTGGCGGCCGACGAAGTTCAGCTGCAGCGGTGTATTGACGATGCCGCAGTTGGCCTTCACCTCCCACACGCTCTCGCCGCTGCCGCGCTTGCGGCCGAACAGCCACAGCGGCTGGCCGTAGGCCTTGTGGCTCTCGCCGTCGATCAGTGACATCAGCGTCGACTTGCCGGCGCCGTTGGGGCCGCTGATGCAGCAGTGCCGGCCGCGCGCCAGCCGCCAGTGGATGTCGGTCAGGATCGGCTGGTCGTTGAGGCTGACCGAAGCTCCTTCCAGCAGGATCGGGTCGGCGCTGGCATCGAGCGGGCGAGTGCGCGCGAGCGGCGGCGGCAGCGGCCCCTCGCCGACGTGCGCCTCGCCGTCGTCGAGCGTCACTTCGTCACGCCTGCCGCAGGCGACCACTCTGCCGCGTTCCAGGTGCAGCACGTGGGTGATCCCCTGCGGCAGCTGCGCGCCGTCCGGCAGCAACAGCAGCAGCGGCGTGTCGCGGGTCAGCAGCCGCTCGATCAGCGCCAGCACCTCGCGCTGCGCGTCGATGTCGAGCCCCTCCAGCGGATTGTCGAGGATCAGCCCCTTCGGCCGCGCGAAGATGGCGCGCGCCAGCAGCGTCTTGCGCCCCTCGCCGGTCGAGATGTAGCGGATGCCGCGGTCGAGGATGTGGCCGATGCCGAACGCCGCCACCAGCTCGTCGAGGCGCTCGTCGGCCGGACGGCCATCGAGGATCGCCGCGCGCACGGTGGTGCCGACGTCGAACGCATCGTCGCTCTCGTTGCTGTTGTCGAAGCGGGCGTCGAGCTCCATCAGCTCCTTCTGCAGCGAGAACGAGACGTGGATGAAATCGCGCTCCGGGTCGAGCCCGTGCGCCCGGCGCACGCTGCCGCGCTGCGGCCGGCGCTGGTCGCGCAGCAGCAGCGCCAGCGTGGTCTTGCCGGCGCCGTTGCCGCCGACCACGGCCCAGTGCTGGTCGCGCGCCCACGTCCACTGCGGCAGCAGCAGCGCCGGCTCCAGGTGGTAGCTGAAGTGGATGTCGTCGAGTTGAACCAGGGGCGTATCGCTGCTCATCGTCGCGGCTCGGTCGGGCGGATGTGTGTGGGGGGGCATTCTGACGCAAAGCGGCGGAAAACTGGGTGGGAAGGGCCGCAAGGCTGAAGCCCGCCCCGCATCCGGCGCGGTAATCTGTTCCGCTTGATGCGGGCTGGAGTCGTGGTGGTGGAGCATTCGATCGAGTGGGCGTCGGAGCGCCTGCGCGCGCTGCGGGCGCGGCGCAAATGGTGGCGGCAGCTGGCGCGGCGCGCGGCGGTGGCGCTGCCGCTGCGTCAGGGGGAGTGCGGTATCGAGGTGCTGATGATCGAGCGCGCGCAGCGCGAGGGCGATCGCTGGTCCGGGCAGATGGCGTTCCCCGGCGGCATGGTCGATCCGGCCGATCGCGGCGCGCTCGATGCCGCGCTGCGCGAGACGCGCGAGGAGATCGGCCTCGACCTGCGCCAGCACGGCCGGCTGCTGGCGCGGCTGTCCGACGTCAGCCCGCGCTCGCGGCCGGGCATCGGTCGCTTCATGGTGATCACGCCCTATGTCTACCGGCTGGAGCAGCTGCCGCCGCTGGTCCTCAACCACGAGGTGGCCGGCCTGCTGTGGGTGCCGCTGGCGACCATCGCCGACGGCGCTCAGCGCCAGATCATGGAGTACCGCGGTGAGGGGGCGGTACGGCAGATTCCCTACTACACGGTCGCCGGCAAGCGGGTCTGGGGGCTGTCGCTGCAGATGCTGGACGAGCTGGTTGCACACTTGGGGGTGGCGGTGCATTGACGCAGCGCAACCTGCGGCGACAGCGGGTTTTCGGGGGTGTGTCTATAGTTAGGCGCTCTCAACGAAGTATCCGCCGCTCCGGCGGTCGAGGTTGCCATGAAGAATAACCAGCCGGTCACCGGCCGCGAACATCCGCTGCGCGACGGGGATCATCTGATCTCCACTACCGATCTGAAGGGGATCATCACCGACGCCAACGACACCTTCGTCGCCGTCAGCGGCTTCAGCCGTGACGAACTGATCGGTCGCGCCCACAACGTCGTGCGCCATCCGGACATGCCGGTGCAGGCGTTCGCGCAGCTGTGGGCGGCGATCAAGGGCGGCCGGCCGTGGATGGGGCTGGTCAAGAACCGTTGCAAGAACGGCGACCACTACTACGTCGACGCCTACGTGACGCCGATCTTCGACGGCGATCAGGTCGTCGGCTACCAGTCGGTGCGCAACTGCCCGTCGCGCGAGGCGGTGGCGCGCGCCGAGTCGATCTACCGCGGCCTGCGCACCGGCCGCGCCAACCCGCTGGCGGCGCTGGCGCCGGCCAATCTGTCGATGGCGACCAAGGCACTGCTGCTGGCGCCGCTGGTGGCGGTGCCGGCCATCGTCGCCGCCGCGCAGGGCGGTAGCTGGCTGGCGGCCGGCGCGACGCTGCTGCTGGCGGCCGGTGCCGGGCTGGCGCTGGTGCAGCCGCTGCGCGCGCTGGCGCGGCGTTCGCAGGTGCTCTACCACGACCCGCTGGCGCAGCGCATCTACAGCGGTCGCGGCGATGAGGTGGGCCAGCTGGCGGTGACGCTGGACGCGCTGCAGGCGCGCGCGCTGACCATTCTCTGCCGCATCGATCAGGCCGCCGCCACCGTCGGCGCCGTCGCCGGGGAGACTGCGGTGGCGGTCGAGCAGACCACGGTCGGCATGCGCCGCCAGCAGCTCGAAATCGACCAGGTGGCGACGGCGATGAACGAGATGACGGCGACCGTGCAGGAAGTGGCGCGCAACGCCGAGGAGACCGCGCGCGCGTCGCAGAACGTGCTCGGCCAGACCTCGGTCGGCAACCAGCAGGTCAACCGCGCGGTGACCGACATCGAGGCGCTGTCCGCCGCCGTCGCCGACGCCACCCGCGTCATCGAGAAGCTGCAGGACGAGAGCCAGCGCATCGGCTCGGTGGTCGACGTCATCAGCAACATCGCCAGCGAGACCAACCTGCTGGCGCTGAACGCGGCGATCGAAGCGGCGCGCGCCGGCGAACAGGGTCGCGGCTTCGCCGTCGTCGCCGACGAGGTGCGCAACCTCGCCAGCCACACGCAGAAATCGACCGACGAAATCCAGCAGATGGTGCGGCAGATGCAGCAGTCGTCGACCGAGGCGGTCGCCGTCATGCAGGCGGGGCAGCAGCGCGCGGCCGAGAGCGTCGACATCAGCCGCGAGATGGGTGTGGCGTTTGGCGAGATCAGCACCGCGGTCGACCGCATTACGGCGATGAACGCGCAGGTGGCGACGGCATCGGAGCAGCAGAACGCGGTCTCCGAGGAGATCAATCGCAACCTGGTCGCGATCAGCAACGCCGCCATCGAGACGCTGGGCAGCGCCGACCTGACCGCCAGCGCCAGCCAGCGCCTGAGCGGCCTGGTCGACAACCTGCAGTCGATGATCAGCCAGTTCGGCAAGTGATGCCGGTGTCGGAGTGTTAATGCGGGGCCGGTGATCGCGCGGGTAATGGCTGTCGCTTGCGAAATTGAGTTTCGGTGTTAGGGTTTTCGATGCCCTGCGAATGAAGCAGGTTTTTTAATGGGAAAAGGAAACTCTGGATGAAAGCTTCTGTGAAAGTGCTGGCCGCATCGATCATCACCATTTCCGCATCCGCCGCGCTGGCGGATGCCACCGGATTCTACGTTGGCGGTGGCGTGGGGCAGTCGAAGTTCGGCAGCTGGGCGTCCAAATCCGACATGATCGGTCTGCTGGACGTGATGGCGGCTGGCGCGCAGGTCTACGACTTCGATGGCGATGTAAGCACGAAGTCCGACGACAAGGACACCGGCTTCAAGGTGTTCGGCGGTTACCAGTTCGGCCGGAATTTTGCGGTCGAGGCCAGCTACATCGATCTGGGTGAGGCGAGCGCGTCGGCTGGTGCCACCGGTCTCTTCTATTCGGGATATGGCAACTTCAACGGTTCGATGCGGGTGAAAGCGACCGGCGAAACCGAAGCGTTGACGCTCGATGCGCTGCTGACACTGCCGGTGGCGGACATGGCCCAGATCTTCTTCAAGGCGGGTGTCTACTATGCGGAAACCGATCTGAAAATCTCCGCGGCCGCCACCGTCGAAGAGGCGAGCGCCCGCGATTCGGATACCCTCAGCGACGACTCCACCGGCGTTCACTTCGGTCTTGGCGTCAACTTCAACCTGACGCAGAACCTTGCGCTGCGGGCCGAGTGGGAACGTCTGGCCGACGTCGAGCTCGAGGACAGCGAGGCCGATGTCGATCTGCTGTCGGCGTCGCTGATCTACCGCTTCTGATCGGAAGTTGCCGACCGGCGGAGCGTCTTCCGTGTCGGGTGATGCCGAAGCCGGTCGTATCGTGTGAATGACGAACATGCCCGCAATGAGAGTTGCGGGCATGTTCGTTTCTGCCGTCGGCATTCGCGCGCCACGGTCGATGCCCGGGCATCGGTTGGCTGTGGTGGTGGGCATGGGCCGCTATGCTGTCGCGTCGTTGTTGGGTTCGGGTGACGAAATTGCACAGAGAGTTCGAGAGCGGAGTCGTCGCGCCGCGCTGGCGCAGCGTTGTCATGGCGGTGGCGCTGGGCATCGGCTGCGTGCTGCTGTTTTTCGGCCGCGAGCCGGATGGTGCGCCGCAGTGGCAGCGCGAGCTGTGGAACTTCGGCCACGTCGCGCTGTTCGCCGGGCTGGCATGGGTGTTGTTGCGGCGCTGGCGCGCGCCGCTGCGCTGGCAACTGCCACTGCTGCTGATCGCCGCGGCGCTGATCGGCTATGCTGTCGAGCTGATCCAGCGCCGGATCGGCCGCGACTTCTCGCTGCACGACGTGCTGCTCGATGTCATCGGCGCCGCGCTCGGTGGCTGGCTGGCCACCTGTCACCGGCAGGCACCGCGCTGGCGCCTGCTGCTGGCACTGCCGCTGCTGGCCGCGCTGACGGCGCTGCTGTTGCCGTTCACCGCGATCGTCTGGGACAGCCTGCAGGCCGCAAGGCAGTTTCCCCGGCTGGCCACGTTCGCGTCGCCGCTGGAGCTGCGCCGCTTCCAGCTCTACGGCGGCACCCGCGGCGAGATCGGTGACGGCGCGCTGCAGCTGCGGTTCGGCACGGCGGAGTGGTCGGGTTTCACGCTGACCGAGCCGCCGGCCGACTGGCGCGGTTACCGCGCGCTGGCGATCGACGTCGAGAACCCGGAGCCACGATCGCTGGTGCTGATCTGCCGCATCGACGACCGGCTGCATCGCCTCAGCGGTTTTGCTTTCCACGACCGTTTCAACCGCCGCTTCACGCTGCCGCCGGGCGAGAGCCGGTTACGCATCGCGCTGGCCGATGTCGAGCGCGCGCCGCGCGACCGGCGCCTGGCACTGGAGAGGATCGACGCGCTCGGCTGCTTCGTGCACGCCGAGCCGACGCCGCGCGCGCTGCGGCTGCGGGCGCTGCATCTGGAATAGCCGCCAGTTGTCGCGCTCGCCGGTGCCGGCCGACAATCGACGCCCCGCCACCGGAGTTCGCCCGATGAGTTACCGCACGCTCGACTACCGCGTCGACGACCGCATCCTGATCCTGACGCTGAACCGCCCCGATCAGCTCAACGCCTTCACCGTCGAGATGGCCGACGAACTGGTCGATGCCTTCACCCGCGCCAGCGCCGATGACGGTGTCGGCGCCATCGTCGTCACCGGTGCCGGCCGCGCCTTCTGCGCCGGCATGGACCTGTCGACCGACGGCAATGTGTTCGGCCTCGACGAGTCGCAGCGGCCGACGCTGGCCGATCTGCGCGAGCGGCTGCACGACCCGGCCATCGAACGCGGCGTGCGCGATACCGGCGGTCGCGTCACGCTGGCGATCTTCGATTGCCGCAAGCCGGTGATCGGCGCCATCAACGGCGCCGCGGTTGGCGTCGGCGCGACGATGACGCTGGCGATGGACGTGCGGCTGGCGTCGGAGAAGGCGCGTTTCGGTTTCGTGTTCGGCCGCATCGGCATCGCGATGGACGCCTGCGCGTCGTGGTTCCTGCCGCGCGTGGTCGGTCTGTCGCAGGCGCTCGAATGGCTCTATGCCGCCGACGTGTTCGACGCGCAGGAAGCACTGCGCGGGCGACTGGTGCGCTCGCTGCACGCGCCGGAGCGGCTGCTCGACGACGCGCTCGCGCTCGCCCACCGCTTCTGCGACAACCGCTCGTCGGTGGCCACCGCGATGATGCGGCAGATGCTCTACCGCAACAGTGCGCAGCCGCACCCGCTGGCAGCGCATCGCATCGACTCGCTGGCGGTGTTCTACGCCAGCCTCGCCGATGGCAAGGAGGGGGTGGCGGCGTTCCTCGACAAGCGCGAGCCGAACTTCAGCGGGCGCGCATCGGCGATGCCGCCATTCTTCGACGAGTGGATCGAGAGCAGCGATTCGATCTGAGGTTTTCCAACCATTCTTTCCGACAGGAGCCAGCGATGTTCATCGCCATGAACCGTTTTCGCATCGCCCGTGGCCGCGAGGCCGATTTCGAGCAGATCTGGCGCGAGCGCGACTCGCATCTGGACGGCGTGCCGGGCTTTCGCGACTTTCACTTGCTGAAAGGCGCGGAGACGGAGGAGTGCACGCTGTACGCCTCGCACTCGGTCTGGGATTCGCGTCAGGCATTCGAGGAGTGGACCCGCTCCGAGGCGTTCCGCAAGGCGCATGCGGGGGCCGGCGGCAGCAAGGGGATCTATCTGAGTCACCCGCAACTGGAACTGTTCGAAGCGGTGCTGTGACGGTATGTGAGTTTCCCCCTATGAAATAGGGGGAGTGCCCCGAAGGGGCGGAGGGGTCCGCTCTTGTTCGAACCCCGGACCCCCTCGCCCCTTCGGGGCACCTCCCCTACTTCGCAGGGGAGGACATTTCTGGCGCGACGGTTTCGACCATCGACGGCCGCGCCGCGATGCGTTCGAACCAGAGGCTGAGGCCGGGGTGGCGGTCGCGCCAGCGCAGGTCGGCGTGGCGCAGGTCGAGGTAGCCGAGCGCACAGCCGAAGGCGATCTGGCCGAGGTTCAGCCCGTCCGGCAGTTCCGGCAGCTGTTCGTCCATCTCTGCCAGCGCGCGCGTGATCTGTCCGCGCCAGTGTTCGACCGCGCCCGGCGAGCGCTCGCCGTCGGGGCGGCGCGCTTCCATCATGCAGGCGACGGCGGCGTCGAGCACGCCGTCGGCCAGCGCCTCCGCCCGCAACACCTGCCAGCGCTCGCGGCCATCGGCCGGGATCAGCCGCGGCTGCGGCGCGAGGCTGTCGAGATAGGCGCAGATGACCGGGCTGTCGTACAGCGCGAAGCCGTCGTCGAGCACCAGCGCTGGCACCTTGCCGAGCGGGTTGTCGCGGCGCAGCTCGGCCGACTCCTGCGGCACGCACAGGCTCTCGACGATGCGCCCGGACAACCCCTTCTCGCGCGCGACGACGCGCACCTTGCGGGCATACGGCGAAGTCAGCGAACAGAACAGTTTCATGTGGTCGACACCCTTGTCGGTGTGGGCCGGGAGATGGCCCCGGCGCGGTGTGGCCCAGTGTAGCGAAGGCCGTGCGTTCAGGCCGCCGCGCCGGCCGGCTGCCGCCGGCGCGCGGTGGCGCCGCCGACGCCGGTGGCGGTCAGCAGCCCGGCGACCTGGAACACGGCGATGACGACGAACACCAGCGCCGGCAGGTGCGCATCCATCAGCGCGCCGAAGATCAACGGGCCGATCGCCAGCCCCGAATCGAGCCCGGAATAGACCACGCCAAAGACGCGGCCGGTGGCACCGGGCGGGCTGGCGCGGCGCACCAGCAGGTCGCGCGACGGCCCGGCGATGCCGGCGCACAGACCGATCGCGGCGAGCAGACCGATGATCGTGAACGCCGGCGGCAGCGCGGTCGCCACCAGCAGCGTCAGCGCGCCGGCGATGCAGAGCGCGATGGCGATGATTCGCTCCAGCCGCTCGACTTTCGCGGCGAGGAAACCGCCGAGCAGCGTGCCGCCAGCGGAGCAGAGCATGTAGGCGGTGATGCAGCTCGCCGCCTGCCACGGCTGCATGCCGTACAGCTCCTGCAGCGCGGTCGGCGCGAAGCTCTGGATGCCGGCGAAGGCGATCGTGATCAGCAGGAAGAAGGCGAAGCAGGCCCAGATCACCGGTAGTTTCAGGAAGTCGAATGCTCCCTCCGCTGGCTCGCTGGCATCGGTTTTCGCGGTGCCGCTGGCGACCGCCTCTTCCACCTCGCCCGGCGCGAACCGCTCGCGCGTGAGGTAGAGCACCACCAGCACGGCGAAGGCGAACACGGCGGCGGCGACCAGCGCACCGCGCCAGCCGAACGGCACCGCGAAGCCGGTCAGGAAGATCGGCGCCAGCGTCCAGCCGAGCGCGCCGCTGACGCCGTGGATCGAGAAGGCATGGCTCATCCGCGCGGCGCTGACGTGCTTGTTCAGCAGCGAGTAGTCGACCGGGTGGAACACGCTGTTGCCGAGGCCGGCGATGCCGGCGAACAGCAGCAGTTGCGCGTAGTGCTGCGCGCTGGCCAGCCCGAGCGCGGCGATGCCGAACAGCGCGATGCCGGTGAACAGCACCGGGCGCGCGCCGAATTTGTCGACGACGAAACCGGCCGCCGCCTGCCCGACGCCGGAGACGACGAAGAACACTGACATCAGCAAGCCGAGCTCGGCGTAGCTGACGCCGAACTCGACCTTCAGCAGCGGAAACAGCGGCGCCAGGATCAGGTGGAAGAAGTGGCTGACGCCGTGGGCGAGGCCGATCAGGCCGATGACCTGGGCGTCTTGTTTCAGCGGTACAGCAACTTCACTCATCGTTCGAACTCTTGGCTTGAGAATTCTCTGCCGGTGTCGGTTTCGCTGCCGGGCATCCCATGCCGTGAGGCGTTTCAGCACCGGCGCAAGTACATCCCTGGGCTCAAAGCGTGCGCTTTGCTCACGGGGCCGGCTCTAGCCTTCGTCGGTGACGTCCTGTCACCGACGATGCTGAAACGCCTCACGGCATGTGCTGCTGAACGCGCAGTGGCAGCGTTGGGAAAATTTCATCAGGTATTCAGCAGCTTCGCCGCGCGCTTGGCGAAGTAGGTCAGGATGCCATCGGCGCCAGCGCGCTTGATGCAGATCAGCGACTCCAGCATCACCGCGTCGCCGTTGATCCAGCCGTTCTGCTCGGCGGCCATGTGCATCGCGTATTCGCCGCTGACCTGATAGACGAAGGTCGGTGCGGCCAGTTCATCCTTCACGCGGCGCACGATGTCGAGGTACGGCATTCCCGGTTTCACCATCAGCATGTCGGCGCCCTCGGCGAGATCGAGCGCGCACTCGTGCAGCGCCTCGTCGCTGTTGGCCGGGTCCATCTGGTAGTTGTACTTGTTGCCGCCCTTCAGGTTGCCGGCCGAGCCGACCGCGTCGCGGAACGGGCCGTAGAAGCTCGACGCGTACTTGGCCGAGTAGGCGAGGATGCGGGTGTTGATATGCCCCTCTCGCTCTAACGCTGATCTCAAAGCGCCGATGCGCCCGTCCATCATGTCCGACGGCGCCACCACGTCGGCGCCGGCGGCGGCGTGGCTCAGCGCCTGTTTCACCAGAACCTCGACGGTGACGTCGTTCAGCACGTAACCGTTGTCATCGATGATGCCGTCCTGCCCATGCGTGGTGAACGGGTCGAGCGCGACGTCGGTGATGACGCCGAGTTCGGGCACTGCCTCTTTCAGCGCCTTGACCGCGCGCTGCGCGAGGCCATAAGGGTTGTAGGCCTCTTCCGCCAGCAGGGATTTGCGGTCGGATGGCGTCACCGGAAACAGTGCGAGCGCCGGAATGCCGAGATCGAACGCCTCCTTTGCCTCCTTCACCAGCAGGTCGATGCTGAGCCGTTCGACACCGGGCATCGACGCGATCGGCTCGCGCCGGTCGTTGCCATCGAGCACGAACACCGGCCAGATCAGGTCGTCCGGCGTCAACACCGTCTCGCGCATCAGCCGGCGCGAGAAATCGTCGGCGCGCATCCGGCGCATGCGGGTGGTCGGGAACGGGCCGCGGGTCAGCGATTTGCTCATGCGTTGTCTCGGACGAATTTGTGAATGATCAGTTCGGCGCGCTCAATTGAGGACACGATAGCCACGACCGCGCAGACAGTTGTTGACGACATCGGCCTTCTCTCCCGAAGACTTGTTCGCCGAAGCCGCGCCGCCAGTCACTGCACCGATGCCCGCGCCGCGGCCGGCGCTGCCGCCAATCGCACCGATGGCGGCACCGACGATGGCGCCGCCCGCTGCTCCCTTGGCGGTCGCGCCGCCGGTCGACACCTGTTGCGCATAGCTTTCACATTCCGCCTTGTCCTGTTCGTACTTCGCCATGTCGACGCCCTGGGTGTCGATGATCGGGCCAGAGGCGCCGGAGCAGGCGGCGAGCGCGATGGTGGTGGCAATGACGATGAGAGGGCGCATGATTCGTTGACTCCGGTCCGGCAATCGCCGTTGTTGCAATGACGCAGGCTGCCGAAAGGGGAAAGCCCTTCGGGACCTTCAGCGACAGGGATGTCGCTGAAGAGCTACAGGGATGTACTTGCCGCGTGTCCCGAAGGGCTTTCCCCCTTTTGGCGGCCGGAAACTCACTGCGACCTGAAACCTACAAGCTCGCAAATACTTTCTCCGCCGCCGCGATCGTGAATTCCAGATCGGCATCGGTGTGCGCGCTCGACATGAACGCCGCTTCATACGATGCCGGCGCGAGGTAGACGCCCTCCTGCAACATGCCGTGGAAGAAGCGGTTGAAGCGTGCGGTATCGCAGGCCATCACCTGCGCATAGTTGGTGACACTGGCGGCGTCGGTGAAGAACAGCCCCCACATCGTGCCGACGTGGTTCGCCGTCAGCGCGATGCCATGCTTCTTCGCCGCCGCGAGCAGGTCGTTGACCAGCTGCGTCGTCTTCGCGAACAGCGGCTCGTAGAAACCGGGCTGCGACACGATGTCGAGCTGCGCGAGGCCGGCCGCCATCGCCACCGGATTGCCCGACAGCGTACCGGCCTGATAGACCGGGCCGAGCGGCGCGATTTTCTCCATGATTTCGCGCTTGCCGCCGAAAGCGCCGACCGGCATGCCGCCGCCGATCACCTTGCCGAGCGTGGTGATGTCGGCGGTGACGCCGTAGTGGCCCTGCGCTCCTGTCAGGCCGAGGCGGAAACCGGTCATCACCTCGTCGATGATCAGCACCGCGCCGTATTTGTCGCACTGCTCGCGCAGCGTTTCGAGAAAGCCCGGTAGCGGCGGCACGCAGTTCATGTTGCCGGCCACCGGCTCGACGATGACGCCGGCGATCTGTTCGCCGAGCTTCGCGAACGTCTCCTTTACTTGCGCGCTGTCGTTGTAGGTCAGCGTGATGGTGTGGTCGGCCAGCGCCGCCGGCACGCCGGGCGAACTCGGCACGCCCAGGGTGAGCGCGCCGGAACCGGCCTTGACCAGCAGCGAATCGGAGTGGCCGTGGTAGCAGCCCTCGAACTTGACGATCTTGTCGCGGCCGGTGTGGCCGCGCGCGAGGCGGATCGCGCTCATCGTCGCCTCGGTGCCGGAGCTGACCATCCGCACCAGCTCCATGCCCGGCACGATGTCGCACAGGCGCTGCGCCAGTTCGATCTCCAGCGCGGTCGGCGCGCCGAAGGAGAGGCCGTCGGCGAGACGCGCCTTCACCGCCTCGATCACCTGCGGGTTGGCGTGGCCGGCGATCATCGGCCCCCACGACAGCACGTAGTCGACGTAGCGGTTGCCGTCGGCATCGAACAGCCAGGCGCCGTCGGCGCGCTCGATGAACAGCGGCGTGCCGCCGACCGCCTTGAAGGCGCGCACCGGCGAGTTGACGCCACCGGGAATACATTGCTGGGCGCGCTGAAACAGGGCGGTGGAGCGGTCGGTCGGGCGGGACATACGGCGGACTCTGGCTGGACGGCGGAGCCCCGGATTATCCCGGCTGTGCCGACCGCGCGCCAGTTACAGCCGGTTTTGAGTGCCAGTTGTTTCAGGCGCCGTCGTCGCGTGCCCAGAAGAAGCGGTCGGGAATCAGCGCGCCGCCGCCGAGGGCGCGCGCGCTGCGCAGCGACTGCCAGGTGAAGTTCTGCGCCTGCTGCGCCGCCTCGAACAGGTCGAAGCCGTGGCCGAGGTAGGTGGCCAGCGCCGCCGACAGTGTGCTGCCGGCGCCGTGGAAGGTCTGCTCCAGCCGCTGCCACTCGTACTGCCGGCCGTTGCCGTGGTGCTGGTGCAGCGCGTTGACGCAGCGCGGCGTCTGCGGCGCCAGGTCGGTCACCAGCAGCTGCTCGATGCCGTGCTCGAACAGTGCGGCGAGGCTGGCCTGCAGCGTGTCGCCGCGGTCGCCGCCGAGCCTGCGCACATGGTCGAGCGACAGGATCGCCAGCGTCGCCCGCGGCAGCAGCAGGTTGCACAGCGCGCGGCCGATTTCGCCGTCGTCGTCGTGGATCAGCACCGGGTCGAGCACCACCGGGATGTCGCTGTACTGCGCGAGGATCGTGTGCACGGCCTCGATCTGTGCCACCGAGGCGAGGTCGCCGACCTTGATCGCGCGCACCGTGCAATCCTCCAGCGCGGCGCGGATCTGCTCGATCAGCAGCGTCGCGTCGCCGCGGCTGCGGTCCTTCAGGTCGCGGGTGTCGCGCACGTTCAGCGCGGTGATCGCCGACACGCAGTGGCCGCCGAGGCTGGCGACGGTCTCGATGTCGGCGACGCTGCCGGCACCGCCGGACGGGTCGTGGCTGTTGATGCTGAGGATGACCGGTTGCTCATCGGCCAGCGGCAGTTCCATGGCACATCTCCCTTGGCATGGACGGGGCGGGATCAGAACGGTTTGACCACCGCCAGGATCACCGCGCCGAAGAGTACCAGCACCGGCAGCTCGTTGAACCAGCGGTACCAGACATGGCCGCGCCGGTTGGCGTCGCTGGCGAAACGCCGGACCAGCACGCCGCAGTAGCCGTGGTAGCCGATCAGCAGCGCGACCAGCAGCAGCTTGGCGTGCAGCCAGCCGGCTTTCAGGTAGTAGTCCGGGTTTTGCAGGATCAGCGCGACGCCGAACAGGATCGTCAGCACCATGAACGGCGTGGTGAAGCGGTACAGCTTGCGCTCCATGACCTTGAACTGCTCGCGCGTCGCCTGCTCCTGCGCCAGCGCGTGGTTGACGAACAGGCGCGGCAAATAGAACAGGCCGGCGAACCAGCAGACCAGGAAGATCAGGTGAAAGGCTTTCAGCCAGAGCATGCGGTGCGCTCGCGGACGGGTGGATGGGCGATTCTAACCGCGCTCACGGTTACGGGGGCTCGCCGTCATCGACTATCATGGCTGCCCCTTTTCGCTGAGTTTTCTGAGGGCCTCGCCGTGATCAGAGTCGGTATCGTCGGCGGCACCGGTTACACCGGGGTCGAGCTGCTGCGCCTGTTGTCCAAGCACCCGCAAGTCGAGCTGGCGGCGATCACGTCACGTTCGGAGGCGGGGCAGTCGGTGGCCGACCTGTACCCGAATCTGCGCGGCCACGTCGACCTGAAATTCTCGGTGCCCGACCCGGCGGTGCTGGCGGCACTCGACGTCGTCTTCTTCGCCACACCGCACAACGTCGCGATGCAGATGATGCCGGAGCTGATCGCGCGCGGCGTGCGCGTCGTCGACCTGTCGGCCGACTTCCGGATTCGCGACGCCGCGCTGTGGTCGACCTGGTACGGCGAGGCGCATGCCTGCCCGGAGCTGCTGGAGAAGGCCGTCTACGGCCTGCCCGAGGTCAACCGCGACCGGATTCGCACGGCGCAGCTGGTCGCCTGCGCCGGTTGCTACCCGACCTCGGTGCAGCTCGGCTTCCTGCCGCTGCTGGAGAAGGGGTGGGTCGACCCGATGAGACTGATCGCCAATGCCGCCTCCGGCGTCTCCGGCGCCGGCCGTCAGGCCAGGATCGACAACCTGCTGACCGAGGTCGCCGACAGCTTCAAGGCCTACGGCATCCCCGGCCACCGCCACCTGCCGGAGATCGAGCAGGGATTGCAGGACATTGCAGGGAAGCCGGTGCAGGTGACCTTCGCGCCGCATCTGGTGCCGATGATTCGCGGCATCCATGCCACGCTCTACGCCGAGCTGAGCGCCGACGTCGGTCTGCCCGAGCTGCAGCGCGCGTTCGAGCAGCGCTATGCCGACGAGCCGTTCGTCGACGTGCTGCCGGCCGGCGGCCACCCGCAGACCCGCACCGTCAAGGGCGCCAACCTGTGCCGCCTCGCCGTGCACCGGCCACAGGGGCGCAACACCGTGGTGGTGCTGTCGGTGATCGACAATCTGGTCAAGGGTGCGTCGGGGCAGGCGGTGCAGTGCATGAACATCATGTTCGACCGCCCCGAGAAGGAGGGGCTCGACGTCGTCGCGCTGCTGCCGTGAGCGGTGGGGCGCACAAAAGTTGACCATTTTTGTCGGACTAATCGATAATCGCCGGCCCGACAGCTGTTTCTTGCGGACCCTGCCATGAGCGTCGCCACCGAATTCGTCCCGCCGACCCTGTGCCTGACCGACCGCGCCGTGGCCAAGGTGCGCGAGCTGGTCGAGGACGAGCAGAACGAGAACCTGAAACTGCGCGTCTACGTCACCGGCGGCGGCTGCTCCGGTTTCCAGTACGGCTTCGAGTTCGAGGAAGACGTGCAGGACGACGACACCCAGATACAGCGCGACGGCGTCACCGTGCTGGTCGATCCGATGAGCTACCAGTATCTGGTTGGCTCCGAGGTCGACTATCAGGAAGGACTTGAAGGATCGCGCTTCCTGATCAACAACCCGAACGCCACCAGCACCTGCGGCTGCGGTTCCTCGTTCTCGATCTGATCGTTCTCCTCCTCTCGCCCATTAAAGGTGCGCGCGTGGCGTGAACCTTGCGTAGAGCTGCCTGCGTTTTAAGTTGCTGGTAGTACCGCTGCGCTTGAAGGGCACAGAGGGGATGTACGCACCAGGACCGCCGGCGAGAGCCGGCCCCATGAGCGAAGCGAATGCTTTGGGTCCATGGATGTCGCCGACGAGCCCCCAGGGATGGGTTCACGGCGAGTCCTGGGGTGTATATCCCCTCTGTGTCTGGCACTGGTACCGACACCCGGCTTCAAGCAATCCACGAGACGGAGATCCCCAATGCGCCGCCTGCTTCCCCTGCTGACCCTGTTGCCGCTGACCCTGCACGCCCACCCCGGGCATGAGGCCGGCGGCCTCGGCGCCGGCTTGTTGCACCCGGTCACCGGTGTCGACCACCTGCTGGCGATGGTCGCGGTCGGGCTGTGGGCCGGTCAGCTCGGCGGCAGCGCGCGCTGGCAGCTGCCGCTGGCCTTCGTCGCGGCGATGGTGATCGGCGCGCTGGTTGGCATCAACGGCGTGACAGTGGCGGGGGTCGAGGGCGGTATCGCCGCTTCGGTGCTGCTGCTCGGCCTGCTGCTGGCACTGGCGCTGCGACTGCCGCGGGCGCTGCAGCTCGGCGCCGTCGCGCTGTTCGCCGTGTTGCACGGCCTTGCCCACGGCGCCGAGCTGCCGGCGCACGGCGGCGCGTTCGCCTTCATCACCGGTTTCGTCGCCACCACCGCCGCGCTGCACGGGGTCGGGCTGGCGGCCGCGCAACTGCTGCCGCGCCGCGCCATCTGGCTGCGCTGGGCCGGCATCGCCATCGCCGCCGTCGGCGGCGGTCTGCTGCTGAGCTGATTCGCCCCGTTTCGAGGCGCGGCCGCACCGGCGCGCCCTGAACCGGTGCCGGCTCAATCGATCGTGAAGGTGTAGATCAGGTCGAGCGCGTCGTTGAGGCCGCTCAATGCCTCGATCACCAGCCGCTTGGTCAGTTGGTACTGGAACGTGATCGTGTTGCCCTGCTTGTCGAGGCCGGCGCCGTAGCGGACATAGAGCCGGTCGGCCAGATAGCCGCTGACCTCGGCCTGGGTACCGTTGTCCCCCTGTGACGTGCTGATCTGCAGGTCGCTGATACCGAAGCGCTGCGCCAGCCGGGCCGCCTGCTCTTCGCCGCCGAGCAGCCCGAGCGACAGCAGCGTGCCGCCAGCCGAGAACTCGGTGCCGGTGGTGCCCGTCGGCGGCGGCCGCCCGGTCAGCAGGTAGTAGGCGGCGTTTGATTCCGGCATCGACGGCTTCGAGAAGATCCGCGCCAGCGGGTCCTGCAGCGAGCCGGTCACCTGCAGCCCCACCTCGACGTCGTCGTAACCGACCACCGGCGCCAGTTCGCGGACCGCCTCGATGTCGAGCGCCGGGTTGTCGAGCGGGCCGGTGAACAGGAAGCTGCCGCGCCGCACCCGCAGGCGCTGGCCGTAGGCGCGGTAGCGGCCGTCGGCCAGCCGCACGGTGCCGTCGCCGAGTAGCGACTGCCCCGGCTGCCGCAGCAGCTGCAGGTTGCCGGTCAGGCGGACGTCGGCGCCGAAGCCGCTGAAGCGGAACTGGTCACCGAGCGCGACGCCGACATCGATGGCGAGCTGCTCCAGCGCCGTCGGCTCGGTGACGCGGCCGACCACGACGGCATCGGGCGATACCGACACCGTCTCCGGCGGCAGCTCGTTGATGCGGATATCGGCCTGCCGTACCTGCACGCCGCCGGTCAGCGTGTTGCGCTGCGCGCTGGCGTCGAGCGCCAGCTGCGCGTCGAGCGTCAGCTCGCTGTCGGGCAGCGGCGCGATGCGCAGCGCGGCGCCGTTCAGCGTCAGCCGCGCCTGCCACGGCGCGTCGTCCGGCCACTGCGCGCTGCCGCCGATGACGCCGGAGCCGGCACCGCTGCGGAAACTGCCGCCCAGCGTCGCGCTGCGCTGGTCGAAGCCGGCGTCGAGCGTCAGCTCGGTGATCGGGTCGACCGCCATGCCGACCTGCAGTTCGCCACCGCGCACGCTCAGGCGACCGATCAGCGCCGGTGCCGCCAGCGTGCCGCGCAGGTCGACGCGTCCGCTCAGTTCGCCGCCGCGCACGTCGACACCATCGATCGCGCTGCCGAGCGTCTGCAGCTGTATCGCGTCGAGATCGAGCGCGCCGTCGAGCGTGCGCGCGCGGCGCGGATCGTCGACCGTCAGCCGCAGCGTGGCGGCGCCGAGGTCGACCACCGCCAGCCGGCCGTCGACGACGGCGCGGCGTTCGTCGAGCTGCAGCGCGACGTGGGCCGGCTCCAGCGGCAGTGACACGCGCCCGTCGCTGCCGCGCAGCTGCCAAGTGCTGGCCGGCAGGTCGATACGGGCATCGAGCCGCAGCGGCTGGCTCCGGGTCAGTGCCAGCTGCAGGTTGGCGACGCTGTCGGCGCCCGGCCGCAGCTGATTCGGCAGCCAGCCGCGCGCCCACCGCAGCGGCAGCGCTTGGGCTTCGGCGGTAAAGGGTGCCAGCCTGCCATCGCGCAGTGCCAGCGGCTGTTTCAGGCACAGCGAAGCGCTGTCCGCGCGCAGGCAGAACGGCGCCAGCGTTGCGCGCGTCGGCTGCGCCTGCCAGTCGAGCGCCAGCGTCTGTCCGGCCGACCAGTCGACGGTGGCGCGCGGCAGCGGCAGCTGGCCGTTCAGCGTGTCGCAGCGCAGCCGGCCGCGCGGCTGCTCCAGCTCGACCCGGCCGCTGCAGGCCAGCCGCAGCGTCGCCTCGTCGGCACTGGCCGCCAGCTGCAACCGGTGCTCTGCCGCCGTGCCGCTGCCGCGCAGCGTCAGGTCGATCGGCGGCAGGCCGGGCAGTTGCAGCACCGAGGCGCTGAGCTGCAGCCGGCTCGGCGCGCGGCCGCCGTCGACCAGCGCCAGCTCACCGTGCAGCTGGCCGATGCGCTGCTCGTCGAGCGTGAGGTCGCGGCCATCGACGCTGGCCGTCACTGTCGGCGCGGCGATGTTGCCGGTCAGTTGTGCCTGCAGCGTCAGCGCGCCGTTCAGCGTCGGGTCGAGCTGCGCCAGCGCGCGCGCGTCGAGTTGTACCTGCAACCGGCTGTCACTGCCGATCCAGCCGCCGACCTGCAGCGTGTTGTCGCCGCTCTGCAGCTGCAGCTGGTCGATCTGCCAGCGCTCGCCATCGGCCGTTGCCAGCTGCGCGGTGCCGCGCAGCGGCCGGCCGAGCAGTGTGCCGTCGATCGCCGGCAGCGCCAGTTGCAGGGCCGGGAGTGTCGGGTCGGAGAGTTCGAGCTGGAATGGCGTCGATACCGTGGCATCGACACCGAGCGACTGCAGCGCCAGCTGCCGCAGCTCGCCGTCGCAGTCGAGCGGGAACGGCTCCGCCAGCTGCAGCGCGCACTGGCCCTGCAGCGCGCCGTCGGCCACGGTCAGCGTCGGTGCGAACGTGAGCCGGTCGCCCTGCCATTCGATCGCCGCCGTCAGCGGCATCGCGCCGAACTGCGGCTGGGTCAGCGTCGCCTTCAGCTCGCCGGTGATGGCGTCGAGCGTGCCGCGCGCGGTCAGCACCGCCCCCTGCACGCCGATCGCGGCATCGCCATCGCCCCAGCCGAGTGGCCGTGTCTGCTCGGCGACGAACTGCAGCCGCAGTTCCTGTTCCAGCAGCCAGACCGAACCGGTGATCGTCGCCGGCCAGTCGCCATCGGTTTTCAGCTCGACGCCGAGCCGGCCGAGATCGCCCCAGGTGCGCACCGCCACCGGCGTCAGCGTGCCGCGCCAGGCGTCGCTGTCGATGCTGCCGTCGAGTTCGATCGGATAGTCGCCGCTAAAGCGGATCGTGCCGGTGGCCTGCGCGCGCCACTCGCCGAGCGTCGCCGCGGCGTCGGAGAAACGCAGCCGCGTGCCGAGCCAGCCGATCGACGCGCTCAGCGCCTCCAGTTGCAGCGGCTCGCCGCCGGTGTCGATCGTCAGCCGGTCGAGGCCGAGCTCCGGCACGATCAGTGGCAGCGGCATCGCCACGCGTGTCAGGCCACTGTCGTCGCTGTCATCGTCGTCGTCGATCCGCACCAGCAGCGTCGCCGCGCGCAGTGCCGGCAGCCGCAACTGGCCGACCAGCAGTGCGCGCCAGCTCAGGCGGGCGTGGATGTCGGTCAGCGTCACCTCGACGCCGGCGTCGCTGTAGCTGAAGCGGTCGATGTCGATGCCGTCGACCCAGTCGCCGCGGCTGGCGCCGACGCTGATGCCGGGCACGGCATTGCCGAGCAGCGCCAGCGCACGCCGGCTGCCGGCCTCGGTGCTGAGTGCGGTGGTGAGCAGGGCCAGCAGTATCAGCGCCGTCAGCAGCAGTGCCAGCGTCGTCCAGAGCAGCGTGCGCAGCCCCATCGCCACCGAGCGCTTCATAGCGGCGGTCCCATGAAGATATGCAGTCGGAACCCGCCTTCATCCTTGTCGAGCGGGAAGGCGAGGTCGGCGCGGATCTGGCCGACTGGCGACAGCCAGCGCACACCGAAGCCGACGCTGCTGTGCCACGGCTCGTCGTCCTGGTTGAAGGCGCGGCCGCTGTCGGCGAACAGCGCGGCGCGCCAGCTCGGCAGCAGCTTGTAGCTGTATTCGAGGCTGGCGACGTTCAGGTACTTGCCGCCGGTCAGCCGGCCGTTGTCGTCCTTCGGCGACAGCGATTCGTAGCTGTAGCCGCGCACGGTCTGGTCGCCGCCGGTGAAGAAGCGCTGCGACGACGGCACCAGCGACAGGTCGTCGGTATTGATGACGCCGACCTCGCCGCGGGCGATGAACAGGTGGTTCTCGCCGAGCCCGAGCAGCTGCTTGTGGCCGAGCCGAACGCGCATGAATGGCGTGTCGGCGCCGAGCCCGGTGGTGGTGCCGGCGACGTGCAGCCAGCTGTTGAAGCCGCGCGTCGGGTCGATCCCCTCCGGGATCGACAGCGCGCTGATCGACGCCGCCGGCAGCAGGTAGTTGGCGCGCTGGCGCGGGTCGCTGCCCTGCCGGTAGCTCTCGTCCTCGTAACTGCCGCCGACGCTGTAGACCCAGTCGTCGCTCCACAGCGTGTCGTTGTAGAACAGCCCGAGCGAGCCGATGCGCGATTCGGTGTCCTCGACGTCGCGGCTCTCCCAGCTGGCGCGCGAGGTGACGCTCTGCTGCAGCGGCCGGTCGAGCGGAATGCGGTAGGTGGCCGACAGCTCCTGGATCGGCTGCGACCACGACAGCTCGGAGCGCAGGCTGTGGCCGGCGCTGTTCAACTGCGGCCGGTCCCAGCGCAGCCGGCTGCGCGCGCCGGTATCGGTGCCGTAGCCGATGCCGACGCCGATGCGGTGGCGCGGCGCGTCGTCCAGCAGTACCTCGGCGTCGACGCGGTCGCCGTTGCGCACCGGTCGCACGTCGACCGTGTCGAAGTAGTCGCTGCGCTGCAGGTCGTGCTGCAGGTCGGCCAGCGCGCGGCTGCGGAACGGCGTGCCCGGCTCGATCGGCGCGATGCGCCGCACCAGTGCCGGGTCGAGCGAGCTGCCGCTGTAGCGCACCTCGCCGAACAGCTGGCGCACACCGCAGTCGAGGTCGAGCTGTGCCTGTGCGGTACCGGCCTCGACGTCGATCAGCAGCTGGCTGTCGCGATAGGCGGCGTCGAGAAAACCGTTGCCGACACAGCTCTGCAGCAGGTCGCGTTTGAACTGATCGTAATCGGCGTGGCTGACGCCGCGATTCTCGGTGAACGGATGGCCGGCGATGCGGCGCTGGATCGCCCGCTCGGCGGCGGCGCCGTCGCTGACGTCGATCTGCGGTGCCAGCCATTTCAGGCGCGGGCCGGGCGTCAGCGCGATCTGCAGGTGCTGGTCGCCGCGCTGCAGCTGATATTCGAGCCGGTAGTAGCCGAGCGCCTCGGCGGAACGGTGGATGGCGCGGTCGAGGTTGCGCCGCAATCGCCGCGGCTGCGCCAGCAGGCTGTCGTCGAGGCTGCCGATATGGTTGCGGATGTTGTCGCGCAGCGCCTTGGTGCCACCGCTCAGCTCGATCTCCACCGGTGCCGCCGCCAGCGGCGTCGCGATCGCCAGTGCCAGCCACAGCGAGGCCCACCGGCGGTGGCGGATTCGGCGGTCGTGACGAGGGGGGCGGAGGGCGGAGCGCATCGGGGCGCGTGACGGCTCTGACGGCGTGACGGCCCCCGACTATACCGCACCGTTACCGTTTGGTTTATGCCGGATAGATCGCGCCGAGCACGCACGGGCGTTCGGCGCCGGTCACCGCCGGGTCGTTGGCCGGCAATCCCGCCAGTGCCTGCCGGGCCAGCCACGCGAAGGCCGCCGCCTCGACCCACTCCGGCGCGATGCCGAGCTTTGCCGTCGTCGCCAGCGATCGCGGTCGCAGGCGGCGTTCGAGGCGCGCCATCAGATTGCCGTTATGGGCGCCACCGCCGCAGACGTAGACCTCGTCAACGGCGAACGGCAGCGCGGCAATGGCATCGGCGATGGCGGCGGCGGTCAGCTCGGCCAGTGTCGCCTGCACGTCGGCCGGCGCCGGTTCGGCACCGAACCGCAGCAGCTGCCGGTCGAGCCAGTTCGGATTGAACTGCTCGCGGCCGGTACTCTTCGGCGGCGCGGCGCGAAAGAAGGGCTCGGCCAGCAGCTGCCGCAGCAGTTCGTCGATGACCCGGCCACTGCCGGCCCAGACGCCATCGGCATCGTAGCCGCCGCGCCCGTGGCGCCGGTTCCAGCTGTCGAGCAGCACGTTGCCGGGGCCGGTATCGAAGCCGAGCAGGCGGCCGTCGCCAGCCAGCGCCGTGACATTGGCCATGCCGCCGATATTGACGATGGCGCGCCCGCCATTGCCGCCGCTGAACAGTGCGCGGTGGAACAGCGGCACCAGCGGGGCCCCCTGACCGCCGGCAGCGACGTCGCGGCGGCGGAAATCGGCGATGGTGGTGATGCCGGTGCGGTGGGAGATCGTGGTCGGGTCGCCGATCTGCAGCGTGAATGGCAGCGGGCCGTCGGGGCGGTGACGAATTGTCTGGCCGTGGCTGCCGATGGCGCGCACGGCGGCGCGGTCGACACTCGCCTGTCGCAGCAATGCCTCCGCGGCATCAGCGAGGGCGAGACCGAGCGCCCGGTCCGCTCGCCCCATCCGCTCGATCTCGTCGTCGGTACCGTGGCAGAGCTCGGCCAGCTCGCTGCGCAGGTCATCGGCGATCGGCAGGCAGAGCGCCGCGACCAGCCGGGGTTCGGCCGCACTGAAATCGATCAGTGCGGCGTCGAGCCCATCCAGGCTGGTGCCGGACATCAAACCGATGTAGAGCTCAGAGGCTGGTGCCATGTCGACTCCACGGCGCGAGTGTCAGGTTAAGAAGTGGGGCAGAAAGCAAAAGCCCGCGCGGTGCGCGGGCTTGTCGGGTTCCTTCGGCTTTAGAGCCTGGCGCTGTCGCTGTCCTTGCTCGCCAGCTTGATGCCATGCTGCTCGGTGTAGGCGGCCAATTGCTGCTGCAGCCCCTGCGTATTGGCGGCGAAGCGCTTCATCTCCTGCTTGTCCAGCGCCACGGCCTTCGGCAACTGGTTGATGATGGTAGCCGGATTGCGGTGCACGCCGTTGACGAGGAACTCGTAGTGCAGGTGCGGGCCGGTCGAATAGCCGGTCGAGCCGACCCAGCCGATCAGCTGGTTCTGCCGCACCCGCTCGCCGACGCGAACCGCACGCTTCTGCAGGTGCAGATACTTGGTCTGGTATTTCTGACCGTGCTGGATGGCGATGTAGTTGCCATTCGGTGCGGAGAAGCTCGATTGCACGACGCGGCCATCACCGGAGGCATAGACCGGCGTGCCGGCCGGAGCCGAGTAGTCGATGCCGCGGTGCGGGCGGGTTACCTTCAGAATCGGATGGAACCGCTTCAAGTTGAAACCGGAAGAGACGCGGGTGAAGTCCAGCGGCGCGCGCATGAAGGCCTTGCGCATGCTGACGCCTTCGGCCGAGTAGTAGCCGACTTCGCCATCCGCCGATTCGTAACGATAGGCGGTGTGGGTGCGTCCCTGGTTGGTGAAGGAGGCGGCGAGAATGGCGCCATTGCCAACCTTCTCGCCGTCCAGATACTTCTCTTCATAGAGAATGGCGAACTGGTCGCCCTTGCGAAGATCAAGGACGAAGTCGACGACACCGCCGAAGATCTGTGCAAGTTCGAGGATGGTGTTGTCGGACAGGCCGGCGTCGGATGCCGCCTTGTACAGCGATGATTCGATCTGACCGCTGGCGAACTGCTGCTGCAGGGCCGGTTCGCGCACGATCTTCTCGATGACGAAGCTGCCTTGGTCGCGCAGCACCTGGGTGGCGCTGAGCTGGTTCTCCTGGTGGCGCAGGGCCATCAGCTGACCGTTGTCGTCGAGCTGGAAGGCGAGGGTCTGGCCAGGGAAGATGCGGGTCAGCGATTTGGCATCGGGGCTGGCGGTCAGCACCTGCTGCATCTCATTGGCGGAGATGCCGGCGCGCGCGAATATCTTCGCCAGATTGTCGCCCTTGCGTACGGTCAGCTCCTGCCAGGCGAGACTGTTCTCGACGGTCTGTTCGGCCTGCGCGTCCGTCTGAGGGGTGTCGGCCGTGGTATCGGTCGAAGCGTCGACTTCGGCGGTGGGCTGCTCGGAGATGAAGTCGATGTCGAGCGGCAGCACATGGCGCTTGGCCTGTACCTGCTCGCTCGGCAGCAGCAGGCCGAAAAACATCGCTGTCGCCGCGCAGACGACCACGGCGAGGTGCAGGCGGGGCAGTTTGCGCAGCAGCTGGTGCGGTCGCAGTGGCTCGGGTTGGGTTGGCTCGGTCATCGTGTTCGGGTGTCGTCGGCGAATATTGTTAGGATGTAACGCATTGTTTTTCAGCAAAAACCAAACCTGGACGGGCCGGGCTGAAACGCCCCGAGAGGGCCCGCTGGCTTGCAAATGCTAGGGGTTGCGGTAAGGTGCGCGCTTCGCGACGCCGCCATAGAGTTGCCCGGATCACCGATGGCGTCAACCCTTCGTTGCCAGGCTGCCATTTCGATCACGTATTGGGTCTGCGCAGCTTCATATATATGAAGAAGGTTCCTCCGCATGACGAGCGCACCCTCCGATCTGTTGGCTGACCTCGACGCCAGGGGGCTGATCGCCCAGTCGACCGGCGATGGCGAGTTCGAGCGCCACATCACCTCTGGTTCGCGCACCCTTTATTGTGGCTTCGATCCGACCGCCGACAGTCTCCATATCGGCCATCTGGTACCGCTGCTGATGCTGCGGCGCTTCCAGCTGGCCGGTCACAGTCCGATCGCGCTGGTCGGCGGCGCCACGGGGCTGATCGGAGACCCCAGCTTCAAGGCGCAGGAGCGTCGCCTCAACACGGCCGACATCGTTTCCGAATGGACCGATCGCATTCGCGCACAGGTCAGCCGCTTCATCGATTTCGATCGTGGCAGCAACGCGGCCCGGGTGGTCAACAACCTCGACTGGATGGGGGAGATATCCGCGCTCGATTTCCTGCGCGAAGTTGGCAAGCACTTCTCCGTCAACGCGATGATCCACAAGGAGTCGGTCAAGCAGCGGCTGGAGCGCGAAGGGGCAGGTATCTCGTTCACCGAGTTTTCCTACCTGTTGCTGCAGTCATACGACTTCGCCGAGCTCAACCGCCGCCACGGCTGCACGGTACAGGTGGGCGGCTCTGATCAGTGGGGCAACATCACCGGCGGTATCGACCTGACCCGTCGCCTGCACGGCAACCAGGTCTATGGCATGACGGTGCCGCTGGTGACGAAGGCCGATGGCACCAAGTTCGGCAAGACCGAAAGCGGGGCGGTCTGGCTCGATCCCGCCCGCACCTCGCCGTTCGCGTTCTACCAGTTCTGGATCAACGCGGCGGATGCGGATGTCTACAAGTTCCTTCGCTACTTCACCTTTCTCTCTCCGGCCGAGATTGAGCAGATCGAGCAAGCCGACCGCGAATCGTCCGGCAAACCGCAGGCGCAGGCGGTGCTGGCGCGTGAAGTGGTTCGTCTGATCCACGGCGAGCAGGGGCTGGCGGCGGCGGAGCGGATCACGCAGGCGCTGTTCCGGGGGGATGTCTCCGGCCTGTCGGCGGACGATTACGCCCAACTGCGCCTCGATGGCCTGCCCTCGTCGGAGCTGAAGGCGCAGGACCTGGCCGGTCGCTCTCTGACCCAGCTGCTCTCGGACAGCGGTCTTGCCGCCGGCAAGCAGGTCAAGGATGCACTGGCCAGCAGGGCGATCCATGTCAATGACACCGAAGTTGGCGCTGAGCAGAATATGGCCCTCGACCAGCTCTTCGCGCGTGAACAGGCGCGGTTCGGGCGCTACTTCCTGGTTCGGCTGGGCAAGAAGAAGTACTACCTGTTCGAGCTGGTCGACGAAAAAGTTTGAAAGGTTGTCGTATCAGCTGTTGACACTGTCGGGCGCGCCCCTATAATGCGCGCCTCTTCTGCAGCGAAGCGGTGCTGAAAAGCGCGGCTCGCAGCGGGAGGGAAGAAGAAGTTGGAAGCCGCTGTAAAAAGTAGTTGCCAACGAGAATCGGGACGATATA
>CAZEVP010000029.1:0-35246 GCA_964515735.1 uncultured Verrucomicrobiaceae bacterium
GCGAATACCAGCTCAACCGCACCATGTACCTGCTGACGCTGGCCGCCACCTTCTTTCTGCCGCTGACCTTCATCGCCAGCCTGCTCGGCATGAACGTGCCCGGCATCCCCGGCGCCGACCACGGCTACGGTTTCTGGATCGTCTGCGGCTTCATCGGTGTCATCGCGCTGCTGCAGTGGCTGATGGTGCGGCGCTGGCGACTGCTTCAGCGCTGATCGCCGCCGGTCCGCTTTACCGGCACGAAACGCTCACCCGGCACGCGAGCCTTCGCAACACACGGGATATGCCGCGTGGCGACACTGTGGGCGCATCCGGATGCTTTACAATTCACGGCGACAAAAGACGAGGCGGGTTACATGTCATTTCGGAGCCACCGGGAACGATGAACGATCCACGCAGGCAGCTGATCGGCTTGATTTACCGGCTTCATGGCAGTTTGCGCAGTCTGTTTTCCGGCCCGCATACCGGCACCGGACTGGTTCTGCTCGAAGCGATGGTATTGGCGACGGTCGCGTCCGAAGAGAAGCCTCCCACCGTGTCGCACATCGCCAGAGAGCTGGGCTATCTCCGGCAATCCGTGCAACGAGCGATGAACAAACTTATCGAGTTGGGGCTGGTGAAGCGCCAGCCCAATGACGTTCACAAGAGCGCACCCGTGTATGTGCTGACAGAGCCGGGGTGGGAGCGCCTCACTCTCGTTCATGCGCCCGCACAGATTCTGGCGGATCATCTCGAAGCGCTGTTTCCGGCAAAAAGAGCACAGAAGCTCGTTGCCGAACTGAAGGAACTGCACAGCGCGATTGCGAAAATCGAAACGTTGCAGATGGACGACTAGACGCTGCCGGCCCTGTCCTGAACCATGGCGATCAGCGCCATCCGATCCAGCTTGAACGATGCGTTGCGGGGCAGCGCATCGAGATAATGCCAGGCCACGGGTACATGCGTTGCGGGGATATGCCGGCGGATGAAACGGTCCAGCACGGCGGCATCGATTGGCGCGTTCCCCGGCTTCATGACCAGCGCCGCGACCGGAACCTCTCCCAGCCGATGGTCTTTCCGGCCGACAACGGCGACGTCGGAAACACCGGGCAGCTGGCGTAAATGGCGCTCTATCACCTCGGGAACGATCTTGAAGCCGCCGCGCACGATGGCGCCGTCAGCGCGCCCGCGATGATAGAGGAAGCCATCGGCGTCCATGCACGCAATGTCGGACGTCCGCACCCATTTGCCGCCGATGCGCGGTACGTAGACCTCCAGTATCCCCTCTTCCCCCACGGGCAGAACCGCACCGGTCTCGGGGTGCAGTACACGCAGCTCGACACCGGGCATGGGGCGCCCCACGCTGCCTCGTTTCGTGGCGCCGTACTGCGCATGAAGCTGCGGTGTCATGGCTGTCACCGGCCCGCCGAACTCGGTGGCGCCATACGAGATCAGGATCGGGATCTGATATTTCTCCTCGAACCGTCGTTGCACATCCGGATCGAGTGGCGCAGCGCCGGTGCCGATGAAGGCAACGCCGGACAGCGCCTCTTTCGGCACATCTGTATCCAATATCATCTGGATGCCGGCGGGGGGAAGACCGGCATTCCGCGGCCTGAACCGGCGCACCCAGTCCAGCCACACATCCAGCGAGAACCTGTCTGCCAGTATCGCGCGCTGCCCGCTCAGCAGCGTCGGCAAGAACGTGAACATGCCCGTGATGTTGCTGATCGGAAAGGTCAGCAGAAACGGCTCTTCCTGTTGCCACGATTGAAAGTCGCCCGCGGCCAGCTTCGGCGCGACATGATGCGTGGCGAAGAATTCATGGGTGAAGGGTATCTGCTTGGGAAAACCCGTCGTGCCGCTGGTCAGGATATGGATGGAGGGCGAATCTGCTTCGTCCGATTCCGTGCACTCGGGCCGCTTGCCCACATGCAACATGCGGGCGGACAGTTCGGCGAGTGCAATGGCCGTGACGTCCGCGGATCTGACCCATTCCAATACCTCGCCTTCGAGGCACTCTTCGCTGCCGATGACGACGACCGGATCGAAGGCGGCGAGGTTTCTGGTAATTGCCGCACCGGACTGGAAGGAGTAGACCATCTTCATCGTGCGACTGTCGGCAACCAGAGAAAGCAGTGCCGCCACCGCCGACGGACGGTTTCGCAGGACCATGACCACAGGGGCATCACGGGGCACCCGTGCCTCGGCCAGAAGCGAATCCAGCGCCGCTTTCAGCTGCGAAAAGTCGCCCCAGCTGTACCAGACGCCCTCATATTCCAGTGCGGGCGTCGCCGGGTCGCGCGCGAACGCGGCGAGGGCATGGGCGCCGAGCGCCGATGGCTCGGGTGAATTTTTGACGATGGAAGACAAGAGGAACCTCGAAGAATACCGGAGGGGTATCACCCCCTCCGGCTGCAGGCTTCAGAAACGGTAACGCAGCTGCGCCCCGTAAGTGCGAGGCTCTCCATAAGCGGCAGAAATGAACCCCGATGCCCCGGAGTACAGTTGCACACCACCCACCTTGTACTCCTCGTCCGTCAGGTTCTTGATGTAAAGGTTCAGGTCAAGTGGCGTACCGCCCACCTCCCGCCAGCCGATATTTGCATCGAACAGCCAGTAACTTTCCTGCTGCAGCAGGGGAAGGATGCTGTCCGGGTGTTGTGCAATGGTGACGTTGGTGTGCAGTGCGTTGATCCAGATGTCATCGGTATAGGCTGCGTTCACGCCGAAGTTCAGCACACCCATGTTGGACGGCAGTTTCGTTTCATAGGTGAGCATCACATTGCCGGCATATTCGGGAGTGAAGTAGAACGGCGTGGACGACAGGTCAGCTCCGGTGGCCGGATCGACCCACTTGTTGTACTCGGGATCGTTGTAGGCCAGATTGAATTGCAGCGTCAGATTTTCCGTCAGCCTGATCGTCTGCTGCAGTTCCACGCCAAACACTTCCGCGGCGGCGGCATTGGTCACGACCGAAGCCGGGCTGTTGGACAGCGGGTTGGCGACGGCAACCGTGCGCTGAATATCGTCATACTCCTGATAGAAAATGGCGAAATTGGTGCGCATCTGCATCGCGCCCAGGGTCCAGTCGGCTTTCGAGCCAAGCTCGATGTCGATGACTTTCTCCTCCTGGAACGGCTCATACTGAACCGGCAGCGAGGCGCGCAGGTTGAACCCGCCGGAGCGGTAGCCGAAGCGGCTTGTCGCATACACCAGCACATCGTCCGACAGCTTGTAATCCAGCGCGATGGTGCCGGTGGGCTGGCTGAAACTGTCCGACAAGGAGATCTCGCACGCGGTCATCGGCAGCCGGGCCAATCCGGTTCCCGCTGAATCCGCCACTTGCAGAAGGCACAGGGTGCCGCCCATCGACTGCTGGACAACCATCGATTTCTTGTCTTTGTTCAACCGCCCGCCAAGACTCAGCGTGAGATCGGGCGTCAGCGCATAAGACCCCTGCAGGAAAGCCGAATAGCTCTTGTTGTCCACTTCTCCCGATTGCAGAAGGCGGGAGCCGAAGAATGAACCGGGCGAACTCTCCTCGCCCTCTTCCTGATAGAAATAGAGGCCGGAAACCCAGTCGAGACGGTCATCCAGCGCGGTGCCGAGCAGCTGGGCCTCAAAGCTCATGTGATCGAGCGTTGCCTGTTGCTCGCTGGTCAGGACGCCCGCAAGGCTGGTTGCATCCAGGTCGAACACCACATCGGTATCCACTTCCCGATAATTGGCAATCAGCTTGAAGCTGACGGAATCGCTCAGTTTTGCGGTCGTCGTGTTGGTGACGCTCCACGCCTCGACATCATCCTTTTGCGCAAGATCGCTCTCGACCTTCTTCAGCGACCGGTTGCGCGCCCGGGTAACGGCTTCGGCAAAACCGGGCAGAATGCCGGCACGCGCATGATCGGGGTTGACCGCCTGAATGGTCGTGCCACGCCCATTGGTTCGTTTGTCGTCATACGTGAACATGAGCGTGTTATCGATGTCCGGGGTGAACCGTCCCACCGCCGTTGCGCGCAGAGAGCGCGTGTTCTGTCCGCCAAGCTCCTGCCCGAAACCCGGGCCCGGTGCGACGTTGGTCTGATAGTCGCCACCGTCGATCGTGCGCCCGCTGATGCGCATCTGGAAATTGTCGCTCAGCGGCAGGTCGACGCCGAACTGGGTCTCGTACAGGTCGTAGCTGCCCGCACCGACCATGATGTCCCCCGCAAATACCTCGCCCGGCTTGCGCGGGGTGAGCAGGATCGCGCCGCCAATGGTGTTGCGCCCGAACAGGGTGCCCTGGGGGCCCTTGAGTACCTGAATGCTATCGAGATCGTAAAAGCCCAGGTTGCTGCCCTGCGCCGGAGACTGGACGACATCGGCAAGATAGATGGCGACGGTTGGATCCTGCCCGTAAATGGCTTCCGTGGGGCGGATGCCGCGCAGCGAATAGACCGGCGCGTTGGCGCGGCCCGACGAAGCGCTGGTGGAAAAGGACGGTTCGAGCGACTGAAGGTTATTCAGATCCTCGAAACGAAAATTCTCCATCACCTCGTTGCTGACCACGGACACCGCAATCGGAACCGTCTGGATATTCTCGTCCTTGCGACGGGCGGTAACGACAACTTCTTCCAGAACCCGCTGGCCGACGGGTGCATCGGCCGGGTCCGCGGCCCGCGCGGCACCGGGACAGGCGCCGAGGGCGACGAGAGATGCTGAAAGAGCCAGGGTCGTGCGTACACGAAGATTCGATAAATACATGGACCTCTCCCCACAGGATGTTTTTATGCGTTTTGGTTCGATCGCCCAGCGCGGTCAGAACGGCGTTGCTTGCACGCCAGTGCGGGATGTCCAGATTGTTAAACTGACCATTAATTGTCAAGACGTTTCTGTCGCCAGCCGCCGGGGCGACCAGCAACTCAGCCGGCCTGCAGCTTCCGCACGAACAGCGCGCGCAGTGCTTTCCTGTCGGCCTTGCCGACCGCCGTCTGCGGTATTTCCTCGATAAAAAGCACATGCTTCGGCGTCTGGAATCGCCCTTTCTCATCGCGGACGAGAGCCTGTATGTCCGCGGCCGACAAGGCGCGGTCGCGATGCAGCACGACACACGCGGCAACCGCCTCTCCCCATTTTTCATCCGGCAGCCCCAGCACGGCGGCAGCGGCCACGGCAGGGTGGGCGGTCAGGACATCCTCCACCTCCCGCGGGTAGACGTTGAAGCCGCCGGTCACGATCAGATCCTTCTTTCTGTCCACGATGCGAAGGAAGCCGTCGTCGTCACGAATGGCAATGTCGCCGGTGTGCAGCCAGCCGTGCCTGAATGCCTCGGCGGTCAGCTCCGCATCACCGCGATAGCCATCCATCACCAGCGGGCCGCGCACGCAAATCTCCCCCGGCCTGCCATCGGCGACCGGCTCTCCCTCGTCATCCAGCAGCTCGACCTCCAGCCACGGTACCGGCCGCCCGCACGATGCCAGTCGCCGCGGGTCATCGGGGTCGTGGTCAGCTTTCTTCATCACGCAAATTGTCTGCGGGCATTCGGCCTGCCCATAAAACTGGAAGAACACCGGGCCGATGCGCTCAATGGCTTCCTTCAGGCGCGTCGGCGCGATGGCGGCCGCGCCATAAAACACGGTCTCAAGGCTGGACAGATCGAAACGGTCGAAATCGGGATGGTCGAGCAGGGCGTAGATCATCGTCGGAACCATCATCGTGCAATTGATGCGGTGTTCCTGTATCGCCGTCATGACCGCTGCGGGATCAAAGCGCGGCAGCATCAGCAGGCTGCCGCCTTTCAGCAGGGCCGGCAGGGTCAGGGCCGCGCCTGCATGGCTCATGGGTGCACAGGACAGAATGCGCGGCGTGGCCGGCCATTCCCATTCGGCCATCATGATGCGCAGGCACTCCATGCTGACCCGCTGCGTGGTCGGAATGCATTTGGGTTTGCCGGTAGTGCCGCCCGAATAACCCAGCCGGACAATGTCATTGGCCGCTACCGGTGGCGGCCGCAATTTTTGCGGCGTAAAGCCACTGGCGATGGCGCACAGATCGGTGAAGCGGCCGTGCGGGCCAAGCGCTGCAATCGTCAAATCGGGGCTGGCACCGGCAAGCTGCTGCGCGCGCTCCGCGAAGTCGCCGGTGTCGATGATCAGCAGGTCGAATGCCGATTCGATGACCACGGCGAGATGGTCGGACAAGCTGCCCATCGGGTGGAGCGCCGTATACGTCGCACCACTCAGCTGGGTCGCATGGCTGCAATGGAGGACTTCCGGACGATTCGCGGAGAGAAGACCGACGCGCGATCCCGGCCCGATGCCCAGGCTGTTCAGGGCCTGAGTGAACCGGCTGGTTTCGTCGCGAACCTCAGAGGTTGTCATCGATCTGCCGTCACCCAGCAGCACCAGCGGTTCATTGCCACCCCGGTTCAGGGCGTTGGCCAGCACGTCAGTGACATGGAGTTCTCGGTGCAGGCTGTCCATCTCCGTCATGAGCGCATTTCCTCCGAACATTTGATGACAATTAATTGTCATCATAGTAGATTGACCAGGATCTGTGTCATAACAAAAAACCACGCCATGCAACGACATGACCTGGCGTCAGAAACAGAGATCGGGGACGTGCGATGAATGATGGCAGTGCAACGACCGGTCCCGGCCCGAGAACCGGCGGGTCGGAATGGAAAAGCCACTGGCGCCTGGTCGTCGCGTCCTTTGCAGGCTCCGCATTGGCGGCCGTTTACTCCTACTCCCTCGGCGTCACGATAGCTCCGCTGGAACAGGCGTTTGGCTGGACTCGCGCACAAATAACCAGCGGGTTCTTTGTCGTATCGCTTTTTTCGGTTTTGTTCTCGTTCTTCATGGGGCTGGCCATCGACCGGATCGGCCCGCGCAGGATTGCGATATTCGGTGTGGCGCTGCATTGCGTCGCGCTTGCGCTGTTGTCGCAGGCCGGGCCGAGCCTTCCGTTATGGTGGGCGCACTGGGCGCTGATCGCCGTGAGCATTCTCTGCATCAAGCCCACGGTCTGGGTGACGGCAATCTCCAGCATGTTTCATCTGCAGCGCGGGCTGGCCTTTGGCGTCGTGCTGAGCGCGACGGGCTTCATCTCTTTTGGCGTGCCCAGCCTGACCCTGAAGCTGATCTCCACCTATGGGTGGCGCGACATGTATCTGATCCTGGGCGCCGCTTCCGCCCTGGTGGTCCTGCCCCTTGTCATCGCGTGGTTCAGGAGCGACGCCGACCACCCCGTGGATCGATCCGGGCAGGCCGCACAGGCAGCGGTACAGCGCCCCGGCCTGACCGTAAAACAAGGCATTACCTCAACCAATTTCTACCTGCTGGCCCTCGGTGGCTTTGCGATGAGTTTTGCCACCATTGCGGTGACCATAAATATGGTTCCGATCCTGATGAGCAAGGCCATGGTCGCATCGACCGCGGCGATCATCGCGGGTGCGCTGGGGCTGAGCCAGATTGCCGGGCGATTGACCGGTGGTTATTTACTGGATCGTTTCGACGCGAAGAAAGTCGCCGCATTGACGGTGTTGCTGCCCGCGCTCACCGCCTTGATATTGCTTCATCTTCCCGCGCAGTGGGGCTTCGCTCTGGCTGCAGCCGTCACGCTCGGCTTTGCGGCAGGGGCGGAGATGGACGCCGTCGCCTACCTGTGCGGAAAATGTTTTGGCCTTGCCAATTTCGCGGCCCTGTTCGGCGCGTTCACGGGAATCCTGACGCTGGGGTTCGGCCTGGGGCCGGTCGTGGGCAGCCTGATCTACGACAAAACAGGATCCTATGACCCTCTGCTGTGGGGCATCATCCCGCTATCCCTGCTGTCATCCCTCCTGTTTCTGAAATTGCGGCCGTTCCCCGACTTTGGGCAGTGATCTTCAAACCGCTCCTTGAACTACCCCGCCCGACAAGAGTTGAAGGCCTGTCTTGTGCCATGAGCGGCAGGTGCGGTCCGCACACCGGTGCTGATGAAACTGCGCACCCGCCACTGCCTGCACCAGCAGTGTCGTTGCCGCCGAAAATCCGCTACGGGCTTCTGCCCGACTGCAACGACCAGCTGACAGCCCCCCTCACTGCACGATGCGGTGCGACTCCCTGACCCAGTGCGGACGCTTGCCCTTGCCGGACCAGGTCTTGCCGGTGGCCGGGTCGCGGAACTTCGGCGGCAGCTTGCGCTTCTCGCCGCCTTTCGCCGCGCGCGGCTCGCGCGTCGTCTTCACGGTGATTTCGAGGCCGGCGCGTTTGGCGATCTCGGCGATCACCTGCGCCGCCTTCTCCCGCTGCAGCGTCTTCAGCTCGGTGATCTCCGTGTCGATCTGCACCGCCTTGGCGAGGTGGTCGGAGCGCTCCTGCTGCAGCTGCTCGATCCTGGCGTTGATCTCCTGCTCGTTGAGGTCGGCGTGTTCGGAAGACATAGGGGAAGACATCGGTAGCGGGCTCCGGGACATGATGAGAGAGCCGCGGATTCTAGCGAAACGGTCGCCGCGCTGTCCGGTCCGCCGTTTGTTGACGGCCGGCCCGCGCGTCGGCCATCGTGCTCTCCCGGTCGGCCAGAGGTCACCGACGATGCCCGCGACAGCACATCCGACAGCCATCGCCACACCCGCCCGGCGGCGACCGGAACGCGGCGACGGGCGATGAAAACCGCCGCCGCGAAGATCACGCTCGGCTGGCGCGAGTGGGTACAGCTGCCGGCGCTGCAGCTGACACCGATCCGCGCCAAGATCGACACCGGCGCGCGCAGCTGCGCGCTGCACGCCTTCTACGTCGAGACCTTCCGGCAGCGCGGCGGCGACTGGGTGCGTTTCGGTATGCACCCTCGGATCAAGTGTCACGATCTGGTGGTGCACTGCGAGACGCGCCTCGCCGACCGCCGCATCGTCACCGACTCCGGCGGCCACCGCGAGCAGCGCTGCGTCATCGAGACCGAGCTACTGCTCGGCGCGCACCGCGTCGCCGCCGAGGTGACGCTGACCGACCGCGAGACGATGCAGTTCCGGATGCTGGTCGGCCGCAACGCGCTGCGCGGTTTCGTCGTCGATCCGGCGCGCTCGTTCGCGCTCGGCCGGCAGTGCCCTTCACTCACCGATGACAGGCGCGGAGACAGGCCATGAAGATCGCCATCCTCTCCCGCAACGCCAATCTTTACTCGACGCGCCGGCTGGTCGAGGCGTGCCGCCGGCGCGACCACGACGTGCGCGTCGTCGACACGCTGAAGTGCTACATGGACATCACCTCGGCGCACCCGGCGGTCTGGTACAAGGGCGAGAAACTCGACGATTTCGACGCGGTGATTCCGCGCATCGGCGCCTCGATCACGCGCTACGGCACCGCCGTCATCCGCCAGTTCGAGATGATGGGCATCTACTGCCTGACCGAATCGGTGGCGCTGGGGCGCTCGCGCGACAAACTGCGCGCGCTGCAATTGCTGGCGCGCAAGGGCATCGGCCTGCCGGTGACCGGCTTCGCGCACGACATCACCGATTCGCAGGATCTGATCCGCCTCGTCGGCGGCCCGCCGCTGATCGTCAAGCTGATCTCCGGCTCGCAGGGGCGCGGCGTCGTGCTGGCCGAGACCATCGCCGCCGCCGAGAGCGTCATCGACGCCTTTCGCGAGCTCGACGCCGAGGTGCTGGTGCAGGAGTTCATCAAGGAGGCGGCCGGCTCCGACATCCGCTGTTTCGTCATCGGCGACAAGGTGGTGGCGGCGATGCGGCGCCAGGCCAGAAGCGGCGAGTTCCGCGCCAACCTGCACTGCGGCGGCAGCGCGACGGCGGTGAAGATCACGCCGCAGGAGCGCGCCACCGCGATCAGGGCGGCGCGGACGATGGGGCTCGCGGTGGCCGGCGTCGACATCCTGCGCTCGGCGCGCGGGCCGCTGGTGATCGAGGTCAACTCGTCGCCGGGGCTGGAGGGCATCGAGACGAGCACCGGCAAGGATGTCGCGACGAAAATCATCGAATACGTCGAGCTGCACGCGCGTCCCAATAACAACCGCACGCTGTCGCGCGGCTGAGCGCAGCCGGAACTTTCGCGGCGCCCGCGAACTCCGAGTACCCTTTGACCCCCGTCCGACCCGAGGAGGTACCGATGAGCGACCTGCAGTCGCTGCAGCAATGGCTGGAGCAATATCCGTGGCTCTACACCTTCATCACCGCCGGCGGCCTGATCGTCGCCGCGCTGCTGGCCAACTGGATCACAAAGCGCATCCTGCTGCGCGGCATCATGCGGCTGCTGCAGGCGCTGCCGCTGGCGCGCCACGGCATGCCGATGCCGTCGCGCGTCATCGCGCGCCTCGCCAACGTGGTGCCGGCGCTGGTGCTGATGTGGGGTGTCAGCGTCATTCCGGAGCTGCCGGAATGGCTGATCACCGTCGTGCGCAATGTCTGCGGCGCGTTCATCGTGCTGACGCTGGCGCTCGCCATCAGTGCCGCGCTGGATCTGGTCAACGACCTCTACATCCGTCGCCCCGACACGCACGACCGGCCGATCAAGGGTTACCTGCAGGTGGTGAAGATCGCCGTGTTCGCGATCGCCACCATCCTGATCATCGCCACGCTGATCGACAAATCGCCGCTGATCCTGCTCTCCGGCCTCGGCGCGATGGCGGCGGTACTGATGCTGGTGTTCCAGGACACGCTGCTGTCGCTGGTGGCCAGTATGCAGATCTCATCCAGCAACATGGTGCGGGTCGGCGACTGGATCGAGATGCCGCAGCTGAACGCCGACGGCGACGTCATCGACATCGCGCTGCACACGGTCAAGGTGCAGAACTGGGACAAGACCATCACCACACTGCCGACGCGACGGCTGATCAGCGATCCGTTCAAGAACTGGCGCGGCATGCAGGAGTCGGGCGGCCGCCGCATCAAACGCAGCATCTTCCTCGACCAGAACAGCGTGCGCTTCCTCGGCGACGACGACCTGCGCGAACTGCGCCGCTTCACGCTGCTGCACGGCTATCTCGACGACAAGGAGCGCGAGCTGCGCGAATGGAATGCGAAACTGGATGTGCCGGATGAATTCAACCAGCGCCGCATGACCAACCTCGGCACCTTCCGCGCCTACGTCGAGCGCTACCTGCGCAATCACCCCGGCATTCACCAGCAGATGACGCTGCTGGTGCGGCACATGGCGCCCGGCGCCGAGGGGCTGCCGCTGGAGATCTACTGCTTCACCAGCAGCACGGCCTGGGCGATCTACGAAGGCACCCAGGCCGACATCTTCGATCACCTGCTGGCGATCCTGCCGGCATTCGGTCTGCGCGTGTTCCAGCAGCCGGGCGGCGCCGATCTGCGCGGCTGGATGCCGCCACAGGCAAGAAGCGAGAGCTGACGGCCGCGCGCTGGCGCGGCTGCCGATCACGAATCGACGCGGCCCGCCATCGATCCCTCGACGATCACCGTCGCGACGAATCCACGCTGCATCAACCCCCACAGCAGCAGCGGCACCAGCGTCGGCAGCAGCAGATAGCCGAGCTGGTAGCCGAGCGCGATCAGCGTGGCGTGCGCCTGCGTGAAATGGGTGACCGGTGCCGTCACCTCGCGCATGTGAATGGCGATCGCGACCAGCCACTCGAAACAGACGCCCCAGGCCTGAAACGGCAGGATCACCAGCGCGCCGAGCAACGGTTGCCACCATGCGAAGCGCCTCCTGCCGGTGGCGAGCAGCATCGCCACCAGCAGCGGCAGGCCGTAGCAGTACTTGAGCACCGCCACCTCCGGCGTCACCAGCACCATGCCGCCGGACGGGTGCAGCGTGCGTATCGTCGTGATCAGCGTCGCCGTCATGCCATCGAGCTCGATGCCGCTGACCCATGGAAACAGCAGCTCCATCGCGCGCCCGGCCAGCGCCGCCACCGGCACCACCAGCCACTCGCGCGCCAGCCACCACAGGAACAGCATCGGCACCAGCCACGCCAATGCCCGCGCGAAGAAACCGCCGATCAGGCTGAGCCCGACACCATCAAACCGGGGCATCGCGACGCGCCTCGCTGCGCACGGCGGCGCGCACCCAGACCAGCCAGACGATCAACACGTCGAACATGATCAGCGCCTGCCACAGATAGAGATGGGCGAACTCGAACCAGGCGTAGTTCCACTCCACCAGATAGAACAGCGTGATGACCCGCAGCACGTTGACCGACTGCACCGCGACGATGCCGATGACGATGCCGGCGACCTTCATCAACACGCCGGACGGAAAAGAGAGCACGGCGGCGATCAGCATGATGCAGGCCTCGACGCCGTTGCAGCCGGCCTCGATCGACACCCCCGCGCCGGTCGTGCTGCGCCACAGCACCTTGCCCTGGGCGATCACCTCGGGGTCGAACAGCCGGATCAGCCAGCCGCTGATGTGCGCCAGCGCCGTGGTCCACGGCAGCACCACGTGGCGCTGCACCGGCTCCAGCAGTTCGATCGTGAACAGCCCGACCAGCAGCACGATGAACAGCGCAATGAAACGGATCATTGCCGACTCAGTGCTCGTGCGAATGCGAATGCGTATGTGAATGCGTGTGCGGCAGCGGCTCGGCCGCCTCGGTCTCGGCCTTGCTGCGGATCACGTCGATGACGACGCCGTTCGACAGCCGCATGTCGCCGGGCTTCATGCCCTGCAGGCACGGCCCTCCCATCCAGCTCGACTTCACCTGCGTGCGGCGCTGCTCGGCCACCACCGGCCCCTGGCGCCGGGTCGACAGCGCCTCGCCCTCGTAGACGCGCGTGAAATCGCCGCGCAGGGCCAGCGTCGACTCGGACACGACCTCGCCATGGCCACGGCAGTAGGTGCGGATCGTCAGGGCATCGCCACTGCGCTCGACCCGTGGCTGCAGGCAGTGTTCCTGGCCGGGCAGGATCGACAGCAGCAGGTCCGGTTCGACCGTCTCGTCCGAGCACTGGTGCACGGTGACCGGCCCTTGCGTGCCGCCCTCCATGGTCAACGTCACGCTCCACAGGCCGGGCTTGCGCCAGCCGTCATCGTGCGCCTGCGAGGGCAACGCGGCCACGGCAAGCCCGCAGGCAACGGCCAGCATCGCTATCGGTTTTTGCATTTTTCTCCACTCCGGAAAGCACGCAGGGAGCGAAAAGCTCCCTGCGTGTGGTCTGCCGTCACTCCCGCGAGGGGAGGAGCTTACACGTCAATGACCGAACCGCGGCAGGCGCCGCGCGCCGATCGCGAACAGCCCCAGTGCCAGCAGCAGCATCGCCCACTCGCCGAGCGTCGGTACCGCGACCGGTGCCGCCGGCACCGCCGCCGCGTCGAGCGGGATGTTGTTGTTGGTCACGTCGGTGGTCGGGATCGGACCGGACAGGTAGTACGTGGTCGGATCGCCACCCTGCGGCGCGCCGACCGTGCCGATCGAACCGCCGCCCGCCGGCCAGTCGCCGGCTTCCGGCGCGATCACCGTGCTGACGAACTGGTAGCCACCGAGGCTGACGCTCAGGTGGAACGTGCCGGTCGGCGCGCCGGTCAGCCAGAACGCGTAGCGCCCCAGCGAATCGGTGGTGACGGAGACCGGCGAGGTCAGGAAGTCGCCGACGACGCCATCGCTGCCGTCATACGAGATCGTCACCACGGCACCGGCCAGCGCCAGCCGGGTCGCGCTGTCGTAGACGACGCCGCTCGGGTCGATCGGCACCGTCATCGTCGCGGTGTCGGTGAAGCCGGCGTTGTCGGTGATCGCGTACTGCAGCGAGGCGCTGCCGTAGAAACCGACCGCCGGCTCGAACGCCACCGTGCCGGTACCGGCATCGACGATGCGCCAGGTGCCCTGCGCCGTCGTCATCTCGGTCTGGATGCCGGCCGTCGCCGGGTCGAGGTCGAGGGTGGCGAGATCGAAGGTCGAATCGGTGGCGTCGTTGCTCAACGGCGCCAGCTGGCGGGTACCGGCCGGCGCGGTGTCGTTGCGGGCCTCGATCCGGTGGAAGGTGAAAGCCACCGAGCAATCGTCGTCGATCGGCGCGACCTCGTAGACACTGCCGTTCCACGAACCGGCCGGGCAGGTGCCGCCGACCTGCGGCGAGTAGCCGCTGTTCGGGATCACCGTCCACGACAGGCTGCCACCGTTGGTGACGGTGCGGTTGCCGGGCGGCGTTATCGAGCCATTGGCGCCGACCGTGACCGTCACGTCCACCACGTCCGCCGGAACGTTGGTGAAACTGAAGTTGACGGTGCAGTCCTGCGCCACCGGGCCGGTGGTGTAGACGTTGCCGACGAAGCTACCGCCGGACGACGCGCCACCGGGGCCGCACTGGTCGTCCACTTCCACCGCGTAGCCGGGGTTCGGCGTGACGGTGAAGCTGGTGTGGCCATTTGGCGCCACCGGCTGCGGCGACGACGGGCCGACCGTGCCGTTGCCACCGATGACGGCCGGGGTGACCTCCAGCGGATCGACGAAGGTGGCGGTGACATCGGTCAGCGAACCGCTGGCGCCGAGCGTGACGGTGCAGCTGCTGGTGGTGATGCCGTCGCAGCCGCCGCCGCTCCAGCCGCCGAAGATCGAGCCGGACGGCGCCGAGGCGTACAGGATCACCTGCGAACCGGCCGGGAAGTCTTCGGCGTCGTCCGTGCAGGCGGTGCCGCAGTTGATGCCGGCGGCGACCGACGTCACCGTGCCGACGCCGGCACCGGCCTTGGTCACCTGCAGCGTGGCCAGCGCGTCGCCGACGTTGTTGACGTCCGCGGCGGTGTTGTTGGACGCCGTGGTGTCGGTCACCGAACCGGGCGCCGTCACCGTCACCGAGGTGTTGATGCTGCCGCTGCCGGAGCCGGTCGCGGTGGCCGTCAACGTGTAGGTCAGCGTCTCGCCGACCGGGATCGGGTCCGTCGTGGTCTCGTTGATGACGCCGCTGCCGCTGGCGTTCGGGCAGCTGGTGCCGGCCGAGGCCACACAGGTCCAGCTGGCGCCCGCCAGGCTGGCCGGCAGGTTCTGCACGATCGTCGCACCGGCCGGGGTCTCGGACGGGCCGTGGTTGGTCACGGTGATCGTGTAGGTCAGCTCGTCGCCCCAGCTGGCCGACGAGTTGCCGTCGTCGATGGTGACGCCGAGATCGACCTGACTGGCAGTAGCGCCCAGGTTCGTCTGCACCAGCGGGCCGAGGATCGACGGTGAGTTGTCGCCATTGATCAGGTAATTACCGTGGTTGATCGGGCCGATGGCGCCACCCGGAATGGCCCAGGTGACCTGGAAGCTGCCGACGTTGTTCGGGTTGTAGGTGCCGAAGTCGCAGGTGACCTGGGAGCCGGCCACCGCACAGGCGCCGTTGTCGCCCGACACCACTGGCGTGGTCAGGTTGCCGTTGACGGCCGCCGGCGGGTTGATCACCACCGTGGTGCCGGTCAGCGGGCTCTCGCCGGTGTTGCCGAACGTATAGGTGTAGGTCAGCGGTCCGCCGGCCGAGGCGTACTGCGGCGCGGTGGCGTAGATGTAGGGGCCGGGCAGCGTGGTCAGCGCCGGGCCGGAGTCGACGTAGACGTGGCCGGCGTGACCCGTCTGGCCGCAGCGCGACGCGTAGATCTCGACCTTGACCTGATCGCCGACGTCGAGCACGCCGGGACCGGGGGCGATGTCGATCGCCTGCCACTGGGTGTACTGCCAGCTACCGACCCCGTTGATCCACGGTACGCCGTGCTGACCCGAAAAGTTGAAGGTCTGGAACAGCTGCGTGCCCTTGGTGACGTTGGTCACCTCGACGAAGAAGTAGGGCTGCTGGTTATCCGGGTGCAACGGGTTCTCCAGCACCGGCGCGATCGCGAAGCGGACGTGCACCTTGCCGGTCGACGGATCGATGTCGGCGGCGGTCATCGTCGCCGTCTGTTCGATCGAGCTGGTATGCGTGCCCGACGGCGTACCGAAATTGACGCGCGCGGCCTTGTTGTGGAACAGCGGGTAGCCCACGTTATTGTTCGTGCTGGCATCGGTGCCGGCACCGACCACGCTGGTGTAATCGTGGCTGGCCGGTGACAGCCCCAGGTTTCCCGCGGTGGTCGGCGGGAATACCGGAATGACGCCGGTGCTCCAGAGCCACGCACGCTTGGTCCAGCCGTCGAAATCGTTCTCGAAGCCACCGCTGGTGAAGCCGGCATGAGCACCCGCCGTGACGAGCATCAGCATGGCGAACAGCGATGCCAGCAATGGACGTTTCAGGATGCCTCGCAAACAAAGGAACCCGTTATTCTTGGTCTTCACCATGTATCCCCCAAGCCGCTGGCCATACGCTCCGACAGAGCCGACCGCAATCAACCGGTAATGAAATTATTTGCCCCAAAGTGGGGCGCGCTGAATATAACCGCAAAATATGCACGGCATAACTCAAATGTTAATCAACCCATTGAAATAATTTGTTGACCCATTTTTCGATGTTTCCTGACAAATTTCCGTCGCCGGCCGCAGCCCCGAATGTGCGAACTCCCGTCAGCCGGCCTTCACTCGCGGCGGGCGCGCGACAACCCGCCGCTGCCGGCTGAAACCGGATCGGGACGATGGCAACCATCGCTCAGCGCTGGTAGCGGTTGAGATCGAACAGCCCCCAGTCGAGCGGGTCGGATTCGTGCCAGGCGCGCAGCAGCCAGTCGCTGTGGCGCCAGAACGCGGGGTCGGAGCGCTGCACGCCGTAGTAGCGCTGCAGCACGCGGTAGTCGCCATCGTTCTGCAGTTGCGCCACCAGCCGCGCCAGTCTCGGCAACTCTTCCTCGGGCACCACGAAGAAGGCGTTCGGGTAGGCGCCGATGAAGCCGGGCACCAGCGTCAGCCGGTCCTGCTGCGGCCGCCGCCGCTGCCGCTCCAGCAGCAGCACGGCAACGTTGCCGTGGTCGGCGTCGAGCAGCAGCGTGAACACGGCGTCCGGCTCGCCCTTGCGCAGCACGCGGATGAAGCTGATCTCCGGCATCAGCGATGCCGGCACGCCGCGCACCGCCGCCAGCTGCTGCAGTGCGGCGCGCGCCTCGTCCGTCCAGTTGTCGTCGCCCGGCAGCTCGAAGCGGCGCTCGAGCGCCGGGCCGAGCCGCCGCTCCATCAGCGTGAAGAACTCCGTCTTCGGGTCGTCGCTGCGGTAGTCGATGCCGGTGTCGACGTTGTAGCGGTGCACCTTGCGGTAGACCTCGTCGCTGTCGCCGGCACCAACGCCGCGATACCAGCTGTCGCGCTCGCGCTGGCGCACCGATAGCGGCAGGAAGTGCAGGAAGTTGTACTCGCCCTCCATGCGCAGGAAGTCCATGTAGAGCCGCGTCAGCAACTGATGGCTGACATTGCCGTAGACGTCGAAGCCGGCCACCAGCAGGTAGTGGATGCGTTCCAGCAGCGAGTAGTCGACCACCCACGCCGTCTTCGGCACGTCGCCGACCAGCCCCGGCACGACGCTGGCCGAGTCGAAGTGGCGGAACACCGTCAGCGCGGCATTGGGGTTGTCCTTCCACATCGAATTGCGACCGTCCCACAGCAGGTCGAGCGTCACCGGCTTCTCGTCGCCGAAACGCTGGTGCAGGAACTCGGCCTTGGCGGCGAGGAAGCGCTGCTGCTGCGTCTGGTACTGCCGCCACGCCTCGCCGAGCCGCAGCGGGCTGACCTGCTCGCCGCGCTCGCCGGGCAGGCGCAGGTTGCCGCTCTCGCGCGCCAGGAAGTCGCCGTCGACCAGCGCCTCGACGTCGGGGTTGGCGAACAGCACCCAGAAGCGGTCGTTGATGACGTTCAGCGCCAGCTGGCCGCGGCAGACCGGCCCCTTGATGAAATTGCCGATGACGAAGCCGGCGTCGTCGAGCAGGAAGCGATAGCGCGAGGCGACCGGGATCGCGGCGAACGTGACAAACGGGTTGGCGGCGTGCTCCGGCTCGTAGTCCGGCAGCGCGGCGACCTTGTAGCCGGCATCGAGGAACAGTTCGCGCAGCCGCGCCATGCGCGCGTCGTCGAGCGCGTAGGGCAGCAGCGTCTTGGCCAGCCGCGCCCCCTGCTGCGGCTGCAGCCGGTACCAGACGCGCGCCACTTCGGGATCGTCATACGGCCGGCGCGTCGCGATCGGCACGATCGGCTGCCCCGGCGGCGTGCGCGAGCGCAGCAGCTGGAAGAACTGGCCCGGCCCGGCCTCGTCCGATTCCTGCAGGTCGCGAAAGTGGAGATCGGCGATGAACCAGTGCTCGTACAGGTAGCGCGCCATCAGCTGCTGTTTCGGTGTGTCGCCGTTCAGGAAGCGCTCCCACGCCCTGACCTGCGCCGACTCGGCCGGCAACAGCGCCAGCGGCGCCACCGGTGCGCCGCCGGCCAGCCAGCGCTCGATGCGGCGGAACTCGTCGTCGGAGAGGCCGGGCAGCGCGAACGGCATGCCGGCCAGCGGCGCGCGCCGCGCCCAGGCGTCGAACTCGTCCGGCGTCGGGCACTGCATCGCGCGCTCGGGCGAGACGTCGAGCGCGGCCGGCAGCGCGCCCGGCGGCAGCGGGTGGTCGCGCTTGAGCAGCAGCATCCGGTACAGCAGGCTGGCGGCGAGGTTGGTCTCGGGGCGGGCGTCGCCCTCGTTCAGCACCGGGAAGAAGTCGCGCGCGCGCCATTCGGCGGTCAGCAGCGCGTCGAGTTCGAGCCGGGTCGGCGCGGCGGCGGTCAGCCGCGTGCCGTCGTAGACCGGCGTCTTGCTGGCGCCGCGCAGGATGCCGGCCGGGCTGTCGAGCTTGAGCTGGCACGGCGCGTCGTAGCAGGCGTGGCAGACCACGCAGCGCCGCTCCAGCAGCGGCCGGATGTCGCGGTGGTATTCGAGTGTCGCCAGCGGCGCCTGCGCCGCCACCACCGGTTCGCCGTCGGCAGCGGTCGCCGCCGTCATCGGCAGCGGCTGTTCGACCCGCTGCGGCGGCTGCGACAGCCACCACAGCAGCGCGACGCCGGCCAGCAACAGCAGGGCCAGCAGCAGCCGGCGGTGCGAATCGGTCACCCGCAGCGCGCCCCTTTCGTCAGAACTCACGCGCGAACGCCCGGATGTCGGCCAGCAGCGCCTGCGGGTTCTCCAGCGCGGCGAAGTGGCCGCCGCGCGCGATGACGGTGTGGCGTTTCAGGTTGTAGCCGCGCTCGATGCGCGAACGCGGCACCAGCGGGAACGCCGGCTCGGGGAACTCGGCGACGGCGGTCGGCGTGTCGCAGCGTTCGCCGGGCGGGAAGGTGCGCGAGTGCTCCAGCCGGAAATAGGCGTAGTAGAGCCACAGCGACGTCGCGAAGCTGCCGGTGGCGACGTAGAACATGATGTTGGTCAGCAGCCGGTCGAAGCCGTAGATCCGCTTCAGCGCGGCGCCGCGATCGACGCTGCCGTCGTCGGCCGCCGCGATGTCGCTCCAGACGGCGAACTTCTCGACGATCCACGCGGCGATGCCGACCGGGCTCTCCATCAGCCCGAACGCCAGCGTCTGCGGCCGCGTTCCCTGCTGGCGGCTGTAGCCGCCCTCGTTCTGCTGCAGCGCACGCGCCCGCTTCAGCCACGCCAGCTCGTCGTCGCCCTGCGGCGGCTGCGCCGGCTGCACCATCACCATGTTCAGGTGGATGCCGCAGCAGCGGCCGCCGCGTGCCAGCGCGTCGTCGTAGCCGATCCACGCCGCGATGCCGGAACCCCAGTCGCCGCCCTGCGCGATGTAGCGGCGATAGCCGAGCACCTCCTTCATCAATGTCGCGAACAGGCGGGCGATGGCGCGCGGGCCGATCGGCTGCGGCGGGCGGCCGGAGAAGCCGTAGCCGGGCAGGCACGGCACCACCACGTCGCAGCCGTCGGCGGCGTCACCGCCGAACCGCTCGGGATGGGCCAGCGGTTCGATCAGGTCGAAGAATTCGACGGCCGAGCCGGGCCAGCCGTGGCACAGCAGCAGCGCCGGCCGGTTGGGAGAGGAATGACCGGAAGCGCGCACGCGGTAGAAGCGGATGGTGATGCCGTCGATCTCGGCGGTGAACTGCGGCAGGCGGTTCAGCTGGCGCTCCTGTTCGCGCCAGTCGTAGCGCTCGACCCAGTGGTCGCACAGCTCGCGCAGGAAGGCGGTGTCGGTGCCGGCACTCCAGCCGCGGATCTCCGGCATCAGCTCCCAGCGGTAGTCGCGCACGCGCTGGCGGATCGACGCCAGCACGTCGTCGCCAACGGCAATCGTGTAAGGGCGCAGTTTGAAATCGCGTGCGGACATCCGCGCTTCCACTCCTTGCATACCGGGGAGCGGCGAGGATAACACCGCACGTGCGACCGCCCGGTCACTGCGGAAAACGCTTGCGCGCCAGCGCCTGCCACGCCTCGTCGTATTCGCGCCCGAGCCGCGCCACCAGCTCGGCGGTGGTCGGCACGTCGTCGATGTTGCCGACGCCCTGGCCGGCACCCCAGATGTCGCGCCACGCCTTCGCCGCGCTGTTGCCGCCGGAGCCGAAGTCCATCGTCGACTTGTCGGCCGACGGCAGATTGTCCGGGTCGAGCCCGGAGCGGACGATGCTCGATTTCAGGTAGTTGCCGTGCACGCCGGTGAACAGCGACGAGTAGACGATGTCGGCGGCGGCGGCCTCGCACAGCGCCTCTTTATAGAGGGCATCGGCGTTGGCCTCGCGGGTGGCGATGAAGCGGGTGCCCATGTAGGCGAAGTCGGCCCCCATCGCCTGCGCGGCGAGGATGCCGGCGCCGCTGGTGATGGCGCCGGCCAGCCCGACCGTGCCGTCGTAGAAGCGGCGCACCTCGCCCAGCAGCGCGAACGGGCTCAGCGTGCCGGCGTGGCCACCGGCGCCGGCGCAGACCAGGATCAGCCCGTCGACCCCCTCGGCCAGCGCCTTCTCGGCGTGACGCACGTTGGTGACGTCGTGCAGCACGATGCCGCCGTAGCCGTGCACCTCGTCGATCAGCTCGGACGGCGCCTGCAGGCTGGTGATGACGATCGGCACCCGCGCCTCGACGCAGATCGCGACATCCTGCGCCAGCCGGTCGTTACTGCGGTGGCAGATCAGGTTGACGGCATACGGCGCCGCCTGCGGATCGGCCGCCAGCCCGGCGTTGATCCGCTGCAGCCAGTCGCGCAGCAGGCCGGCCGGGCGCGCGTTCAGCGCCGGGAACGAGCCGACGATACCGGCCCGGCACTGGGCGATGACCAGTTCGGGGCCGGAGACGATGAACATCGGCGACGCGATCAGCGGCAACGTCAGACGATCCTGAACAATGGCGGGCAGCGACATGGGAACCTCCTGAAGCAATCTCCGGCGCCGGAAGCGGACGGCCGGCAGGCGTAAATAACACCGTTAAATGACAGTGTTATCTACCTTGCAATGTTCGTCAACTGCGCGATCTACGGATCGTCACGGGCAGCAGCGCCGCCCGGCCAGCCTCGGCCCAAACCGGGGCACGATCCCGGTGGCGCACCAGCCTGGCGCCCGGGCAGCCCCTCCAGAGTACTCCAACCAATTGATATATAAGCATTAGATTCGATGGCCTGGTGCTTGCTTATCTCGACCTATCCAGCGGGATACGGCGAGCGCACTCGCCGGCTCCCGACAGCGCGCGGCCCTCCAATGGCGGAGGCCGCGCCGGCAACGACGCCCCGTACTGCCAGCCCGGACCTCCGTCGGCCCGGCAGTACCGGGCGTTTTTTTATGGCCGCGATCAGTCGATGCCCGAACCGATGACCAGCAGGAAAGTTGCCTCTGTCTGCCCCTACTGCGGCGTCGGCTGCGGCATCGTCATGGAGGTCGAAAACGACCGCGTCATCAAGGTGACCGGCGACCGGCAGCACCCGACCAACTTCGGCCGCCTCTGCACCAAGGGCAACACCTGCGCGCAGGCGCTGACCGGCTCGGGCCGGCTGGAGCACGCGTATCTGAGGGGCAAACGCCGGCAGGACCCGGTACGCGTCGAGATCGACATCGCGATACACGAAACCGCCAACCGCCTGCGCGCCATCATCGACGAGCACGGCCCCGACGCCTTCGCGTTCTACGTCTCCGGGCAGATGTCGCTCGAAGCGCAGTACCTGTGCAACAAGCTGATCAAGGGCTACATCGGCAGCAACCAGATCGAATCGAACTCGCGGCTGTGCATGGCCAGCGCCGGCAGCGGCTACAAGCTGTCGCTCGGCGCCGACGGCCCGCCCGGCTCGTATCAGGATTTCGACAAGGCCGATCTGTTCTTCGTCATCGGCGCCAACATGGCCGACTGCCACCCGATCCTGTTCCTGCGGATGATGGATCGGGTCAAGGCCGGCGCGAAGCTGATCGTCGTCGACCCGCGCCGCAACGCCACCGCCGACAAGTCGACGCTGTTCCTGCAGATCAGACCGGGCACCGACCTCGCGCTGCTGAACGGGCTGTTGCATCTGCTGCACGAAAACGGCCACACCGACGCCGACTTCATCGCGCAGTACACCGAAGGCTGGGAGGCGATGCCGGCATTCCTGGCCGACTACACGCCGGAAAAAGTGGCCGCGATCACCGGCCTCGACGAGAGCGACATTCGCAAGGCCGCCGACATGATCGGCAGCGCGCCCAAGTGGATGAGCTGCTGGACGATGGGGCTGAACCAGAGTTCGCACGGCACCTGGAACACCAACGCGATCTGCAACCTGCATCTCGCCACCGGCACCATCTGCCGCCCCGGCAGCGGGCCGTTCTCGCTGACCGGCCAGCCCAATGCGATGGGCGGCCGCGAGATGGGCTACATGGGACCGGGACTGCCGGGGCAGCGCTCGGTGCTGGTCGACGACGAACGCCACTTCGTCGAGGACATATGGGGCGTACCGCGCGGCACGCTGCACACCCGAGTCGGCGGCGGCACCGTCGCGCTGTTCGAGGCGATGGCGGAGAAGAAAGTCAAAGCCTGCTGGATCATCTGCACCAACCCGGTCGCCACCGTCGCCAACCGCGCCAACGTCATCGCCGGCCTCGAGGCGTGCGAGCTGGTCATCACGCAGGACGCCTTCCTCGACACCGAAACCAACCGCTACGCCGACATCCTGCTGCCCGGCGCGCTGTGGGCCGAGGCCGAAGGCGTGATGATCAACTCCGAGCGCAACCTGACGCTGATGCAGCAGGCCGTACCGCCACCCGGCAACGCGCTGCCGGACTGGCAGATCATCGCCCGCGTCGCCTGCGCGATGGGCTACGCCGATGGGTTCAGCTATTCATCGGCGGCGGAGGTGTTCGACGAGATCAGACGCTTCTGGAATCCGAAGAGCGGCTATGACATTCGCGGCGCCAGCTTCGAGCGTCTGCGCACGACGCCGCTGCAGTGGCCCTGCCCGCCGGATGACGACGCCGATCGCCACCCGATCCGCTACCTGAACGACGGCGTCAGCCAGCAGCTGCGCACGAACGACGACGGCACGCAACCGCGCATCGTGTTCGCGACGAAAAGCGGCCGGGGTATTTTCTTCGCGCGCCCGCACATCGACCCGATCGAAATGCCGGATCCCGATTTTCCGCTCGTGCTGAACACCGGCCGCCTGCAGCACCAGTGGCACACGATGACCAAGACCGGAAAGATCGCGACGCTGAACAAACTGAATCCCGGTCCGTTCGTCGAAATCCATCCTGAAGATGCGACGGCGCTCGGCATCCGCGACAAGCAGCGCGTCGAGATCCGCTCACGGCGCGGTCGCGCGCTGTTACCGGCCGTCGTCACCGACCGTGTGCGCCCCGGCAACTGCTTCGCGCCGTTCCACTGGAACGACGTGTTCGGCGACGACCTCGCGATCAACGCCGTCACCAGCGATGCCATCGACCCGATCTCGCAGCAGCCCGAATTCAAGTTCAGCGCCGTGGCGCTCGCCCGCGTCGACGACCAAACCACCGCGCCTGAAACACCCGACGAAAGCAACGCCCTCCTCGTTGATGCCACTGCCGGCGGCGTTGCAACAGCCCGTCATGCGCAGGCCGTCGCAGCGCGATCGCAGCAGGTGAATGCAATGAACGCTCTCTCATCCGATCCGGAAATCGACACGATGCAGATCACCGCGCTGGCCCGGCTGCTGGGCCTCGACACCGCGCCGGCGCCGGCGCTGGATACCGATGAAAAGCTCTACCTGCAGGGCTTTCTGCTCGGCCTCGACAGCGAAGCCGGACGGTGCGCCGGTGGCGTGCCGACACTGCCCGCTACCGCCCCGATCGAACCCTCGCGCCGCCTGCTGATCGACGGCATGCTCGCCGGGCTGTTTTCGCGCAGCGGACCGAACATCGCCACACTGCCGCAACCGGCAAACAGCACCGCCCCGGCGAAGAGCCGCGTCACCGTGCTGTGGGCATCGCAAACCGGCAACGTCGAAGCATTCGCGGAAAGCTGCGCCGCGCAACTGCAACGCGACGGCTTCGACACCGCGCTGATCGGCATGGACAGTTTCGATGTCGCCGAGCTGGCCCGCTGCGACAACGTACTGCTGTTGACCAGCACCTTCGGCGACGGCGATCCGCCCGACAACGGCGCAGCGTTCTGGAGTGCCCTGCAGGCCGATGGCGCACCGAACCTGTCCGGCGTCCGTTTCGGCGTGCTCGCCTTCGGCGATTCGAACTACGACCAGTTCTGCGGTTTCGGCCGCAGGCTCGACGCGCGACTGGAACAGCTCGGCGCGCAGCGCCTGCTGCCGCGCGTCGACTGCGATGCCGATTTCGAAACCCCTGCCAGACAGTGGCTCACCGGACTGCCGGCGCGCCTGCAACCGGCAGGCGACAAACCCGCCACACCGATACTGACGCTGATCTCCGGCGACAAGCCCGCCGCGACGGCGGGTTACGGTAAAAACGCACCGTTCGCCTCGTGGCTGCTGATGAACCGGCTGCTGAACGGCGATGGCGCGACGAAGGAGACGCGCCAGTTCGTGCTCGGGCTCGACCACTCGTTTCGCTATGAAGCCGGCGACGCACTCGGCATCTGGCCGCGCAACTGCCCCGGGCTGGTCGACGAACTGATCGGGCGGCTGCAACTCTCCGCCGACAGCACGGTGAATGTCGACGGCGGCGATCTGCCTCTCGCCGAAGCGCTGCTGTCCAGATACGAGATCGCGCGCGTCACCCGCGACGTCATCGACACCATCGCGGCGCAGAGCCGCAAGGGGCCGCTGGCCGAACTGGTGAAAGCCGGCGATGAAAAAGCATTGAAGCAGTGGCTGTGGGGACGCCAGCTGATCGACGTGCTGCACGAGCACCCCGACATCCACTGGAACGCCGGTGAACTGATCGCCGTGCTGAAACGCCTGCAACCACGCCTCTACTCGATCTCGTCGAGCCCGAAGATCGCCGACGACGAAGTGCATCTGACCGTCTCCACCGTGCGCTACCAATGCGGCGCGAAACAGCGCAAGGGCGTCTCGTCGACATTTCTCGCCGACCGTGCACGCGATACCTCCATCCCGATCTTCCTGCAGAAATCGGCGCACTTCCGCCCGCCGGCCGATCCGCGCACGCCGATGATCATGATCGGCCCCGGCACCGGCATCGCGCCGTTCCGCGCCTTCCTGCACGAGCGCCGCGCCGTCGGCGCCGATGGAAAACACTGGCTGTTCTTCGGCGAGCAGCACGCGGCGACCGACTTCTATTACCGCGACGAGCTGGAGGAGTGGCGGCGCGACGGCTTCCTGAACCGGCTCGACCTCGCCTTCTCGCGCGACCAGTCCGACAAGATCTACGTGCAGGACCGGATGCGTGAACAGGGCGCCGAACTGTGGCGCTGGCTGCAGGAGGGCGCGCACCTCTACGTCTGCGGCGACGCCAGCCGGATGGCGAAGGATGTCGACCGCGCGCTGCGCGACATCGCCGTCGCGCATGGCGGCCTGTCCGCGGAAGATGGCGAGGCGCTCATCAAAAAACTCGGCGCCGACAAGCGCTACGTACGCGACGTCTACTGAACACCACAGCCTCGCCACCGTTACCGACACGACTGCGAGGCGGCTCTCGCACCCTCAATCCGGTTTCACCGCCTCCGCGTTGGTCGCCGTCGCGCGCTTCCAGTAGAGCGGAAAGAAAACCTCCTCCGCCCAATGCGGCGCCGGGCGCGGAATGCCGTAGCGCCACGGTCGTCCTTTCGGGATGTGCAGCGTGCCGAACAGCCAGTCGTAGATCGACAGCAGAATGCCGAAGTTGCGATGCAGGGCGCCGTCGCGACCGTAACCATGATGGGCGTGATGCAGGCCGGGCGTGACGACGACATGCTCCAGCGCGCGAAAGGCCCGGCCGACGACCGGATGGCTGCGCAGCCGGTCGTCCCAGCGGAAATGGCTGTGGGTGACCACACCCCACAGCGCGAACACCAGCACCGCCACTCCCACCGCCATGCCCTGCCCCGCATAGATGGCGAGCGAGATCACCCACGTCAGCCCCGAGAACAGCGCCCAGCAGAAACTGACGCGGAAGTGGAGCAGCACGTTCATGTATTTCGCGGTGTGGTGCGTCCGGTGCAAACGCCACAGCCAGTCGAGGTATCGATGGCGCTCGAACCGGTGCGCCCATCGGTGCATCCAGTAATTGGCGAACTCCGCCAGCAGGATTATCGCGATCAGCGCCGGCCAGAACGGCACCGCCGCCAGCGCGTTGCGGCCATACGGCAGCAGCAGGCCGACGACCATCGCCACCACGCCGGCCAGCAGCGGCCGCACCGTCGCGCCGAGCACGATGCACAGGCCGTTCACCAGATGGTCGTTGCGGTCGTAGAGATTGCGGTGCCGGCCCGCCACCACCTCCAGCAGCAGCACCGCGCAGACCACCACCGTCACCCAGGTACCGATATTTCCCATCGCCGTCGACTCCCGATTGGCTCCGGGGCCATTCTGCGATTCAATGCACGGCGTCCTCCAATGAATCCTGATGGCAATTTTGATGCATTCGACGAATATGGACCTGCGCAGCCTGAACCACGTGGTGGTGCTGTCGCGTGTGCTCAGCTACACGCGCGCCGCCGAACAGCTCGGGCTGACGCAGTCGGCGCTGTCGCGCAGCATCCAGTCGTTCGAGCAGCGCCTGAACGTACGCCTGTTCGACCGGGATCGCAGCGGCGTGCACCTGACCGCGATCGGTCGAAGCTTCGCCGAACGCGCGGCGGCGGTGCTGCGGGAGACGGAAGAGCTGGAGCGCTCGGTCAGGCTCTCCGGCAGCGCCGAGGCGGGCGAGGTGGTCTACGGCATGGCGCCGATGCCGGCCAAGGCACTGCTCGCCGCCTCCGTCAGCGACGTGCTGGCCAGCCATCCGGGATTGCGCAGCACGGTGGTGGTGCGGCGGGCCGAACCTCTGCTGACCATGCTGATCGCGGGGGAGATCGAGTTCTTCATCTGCGCCGAGCGGCAGGTACCGGAATCGGCACCGACACGGGCCGACCCGCTGGGCTGGTTCACGATGTCGCTGCTGGTCCGCCCCGGCCACCCGCTGCTCGGCGCGAAGCCGGCCGCTGCCAGCGACTACCCGCTGCTGCTGGCCGAACGGCTCAAGGCCACCACACTGGCGACGCTCGGCACAGCCCACCCGCTGTCGGGGCCGCAGCATCTGATCGAGGATTACAGCGCCGCCGCCCGCATCACCGAACGGAGCGACGCGATCTGGGTCGCATCGCCATTCGCGGCCGCCGAGGAGATCAGCGAAGGTCGGCTGGTGGAGCTGCCCGGCAACGGCCGCCGCTCGAACCGTTTCCGGATGGTCATGTACAGCCTCAACCGCCGTTCGCTGTCGCCAGCGGCGCTGATGCTGAAGAAGCTGTATCAACAGCGGATCAAGGCGCTGGCAGCGGCGGAATAGCCGACACCCGCTATCGGAACGCCATCGCCATCGGGCAATATCGGCGCAACCCGTTGCGGTCTCCCCCACATCGCGCGACGGAGGATTGGAGCCCATGCCTGTAGCCACCGACCGACAATGGCTGGCCGTCGAAGCGGAAGTGCGCGTGCCGGCCGCCACCGTGCAGCTCGTCGACCTGTTTGCCACCGAACCGTGCGATCTGGTGATGATGGATCGCGACACCTACTGGCTCGACATGAGCCTGTCGCCGCGGCCCGACGCGCGGCTGCGCTACCGCCAGCACTGGTCGCACCGGCGTTTCGAGCGGCTCGGGCGCGTCTATCTTCTGCCGCCCGGCGAGGAGGTCCACGTCCGCAGCGATGGCGGCCGCCGGCACGCCTCGATCTTCTGCCACATCAATCCCGAGCCGATCCGCGACTGGTTCGGCGACGAATCGCGCTGGCGCGACCGCCAGCTCGAAGCCAGCCTCGACATCGCCGACACCAACGTGCGCGCCCTGCTGCTGCGTCTGGCCGGCGAGCTGAAGCGGCCCGGCTTCGCCACCGAACTGCTGGTGGAATCGATCGCCGTGCAACTGGCGATCGAGCTCGGTCGCTATCTGCTCGACTTCGGCGACGTACCATCGACGCGCGAACTGGCGCCGTGGCGGCTGCGGCTGATCGACGAGCGGCTGCACGATGGCGACGGCGTGCCGACACTCGGCGAGCTGGCCGCGCTGTGCAACCTGTCGGTGCGGCAACTGACCCGCGGCTTTCGCGCGGCGCGCGGCTGCTCGATCGGCGACTACATTGCCGGCCAGCGCATCGAACAGGCGAAACGGATGCTCGCCGGCGACCTGTCGATCAAGGCGATCGCCTACTCGCTCGGCTTCGCCTCGCCGTCCGGTTTCTGCGCCGCGTTCCGCCGCGCCACCGGCATGACGCCCGGCGAATTCCGCATCGCCCTCGGCCATCACCACTGAACATCCCACCGCGGCGGGCCGGACGCTGACATTCGTGGCCCACCGCTGACACTGTCGGTGATTGCCCGCCGCCACCTGCCGCTTAAACTGACCTTCCGCTCCGCCGACGCATCCGCCGTGCACTCCGCCAACAATAATCCGGAGCGATGGAGGCCGCCGTGACCACACCCGCCGAATCCGCACCGGTCGAACAGAAGCGCACCTACTGCCGCGTCTGCATGGTCCACTGCGGCCTCGTCGCCGAAGTCGCCGGCGACCAGATACTGAAAGTGCGCGGCGATCGCGACCACCCGCTGACCAAGGGCTACACCTGCCCGAAGGGGCGCGCCACCGGCCAGCTTCACCACCACCCCGAGGCGATCACGCAGCCGCTGATGCGCAGGGATGGCGAACTGGTGCCGGTCAGCTGGGACGAGGCGCTCGACGACATCGCACTGCGATTGCGCCGCCTCATCGACACGCACGGCCCCCACGCCATCGGCATCTACTTCGGCAGCGGTCTCGGCCTTGATTCGTCCGGCTACGCGATGGAGGAGGCGTTTCACCGCGCGCTCGATCACCCGCCGAAATTCTCGCCGCTGACCAACGACGGCACGTCGAAGGTGCTGATCGCCGGCGCGATGGGCCGCTTCTACGGCCTCAATCCGAAGACCGACTACGACAACGTCGAGATGCTGCTCTACGTCGGCACCAACCCGATGGTCAGCCACGCGCACAACACCGGCATGTTCAACCCGGCGGTCTGGATCAAGGCGGCGGCCGCGCGCGGCGAGGTCTGGACCATCGATCCTGTGTTCACCGAAACGGCGAAATTCTCGACCCGCCACATCGCCGCTTATCCCGGCAAGGACTACGCGATCCTCGCCTGGCTGGTGCGCGAGATCATCGACGGCGGCCCGTTCGATCCGCAGCAGCCGATCGACGGCCTCGACACACTGCGCGCCGCACTCGACGGCTACGACTGCGCGACGGCGGCGGCGATCGCCGGCGTCGATGAACAGCAGCTGCGGGATCTTCTCGCCGCGATCCGCCGCAAGGGTCCGACCGTGGTCGAGACCGGCACCGGCATCACGATGTCGGCCGGCTGCAACCTGACGCAGTGGTTCGCGTGGCTGATCATGATCCTGACCGGCGCGATGAACCGGAAGGGCGGCGCCTGGTTCCACCCCGGTTTCCTGTTCCCGTTCGAGAGCTTCGAACTGCCGCTGCTCGACAGCGCGCTGACACCAAGCTCGAACGTCCGCCCCGACGTCCGCGGCGTGCTCGGCGACTGGCCGTGCGCGGTGCTGCCGCTGGAGATCGAAGCCGGCAACATCCGCGGCTTCTTCAATTTCGGCGGTGCGATGCTGCGCTCGTTCCCGGACACGCAGACCCTGCGCCGCGCACTGGCGACACTCGATCTCTGCGTCAACACCGAGATCGTCCACAACGAGCTGACGCCGCTGTGCACGCACGTGCTGCCGACCAAGGATGCGGTCGAGCGCGCCGAATTCACGCGCTGGGACACGCTGGCGTGGAACCTCTCGGTACAGTACACACCGTCGCTGGTGCCGCCGCTGGGTGAGCGGCGTTCGGCGTGGTGGGTCATCTCTCAGATCATGCGCCGCGCCGGTCTGCCGGTGCCGGACTACGTGCCGGAAGACGACCAGCAACCGGGCGCCGACGAGTTCATGCTGAGCACGCTGATGCAGTACGCGCGCTGCAGCTTCGACGAACTGAAGGAGCAGCGCTACGTCGAGCGGCCGCTCGAATTTCCGGCGGCGTGGGTCGACCGACATTTCGAGCGCATCGGCGGCTGGAAACTGGTGCCGGACGAACTGCTGCAGCAGTGGCGCGCGATGCGCGCCGACGACGAGGCCTCGCTCGGCCAGCCGAGACCGCTCTGTTACAGCCCGCGCCGCCAGCGCCGCAAGTTCAACGCGCTGCTCGACTTCCTCGGCGAGACCGCCGACATCCTGCTGCACCCCGACACCGCCGCCGAACACGGCATCCGCGACGGGCAGCAGGTGCGCGTTCACAACAAGAGCGGCGAGATCATCCTGACCGCGACGCTGGATGCCGGCATGCGCAAGGGCGTCGCGTCGATTCCGCACGGCCATCTGCACGCCAACGTCAACAACCTGACCAGCACCGACGACATCGACCCGCTCGGCGGCATGGCGCTCTATTCGGGCGTGCCGATCGAGATCGAGCCGGTGGTGTCATGAGCGAAGCCTTCGCTACGTCAGAAACTGGATGATGGCGTTCGACTCGGACAACCTTTCGCCATGATCCAGCAGCAACACCGGTATCTTTTCGTTCGGGTTCAGCGTCAGGAAGTCGTCAGCCATCCACGGGCTGAAACGGTGTGTCCAACACCAACTGATAGAGCGCGAGATCGAGCCAGCGCCCGAACTTGAAACCCGCCTCTCTTATCGTCCCCGAGAGGCGGAATCCCAGTTTTTCGTGCAGCGAGATACTGGCCTGATTGGTCGCATCAATGGCGCCGACCATGACGTGGTACTGCTGTCGACGCGCCTCTTCGATCAACCGTGCCATCAATGCGGCGCCGAGGCCTTTGCCGCGATGATCCCGGTGGATATAGACAGAATGCTCGATGCTGTACTTATAGGCCGGCCAGTTCCGGAACACACCATAAGTGGCGAATCCCATCAGAACATCGTCATCGCCAAACACACCGACGACCGGATAGTCGCCCGCCGCCTTGGCGTCGAACCACGAACGCATACTGTCCAACGTTCGCGGCTCGTAGTCATACAGCGCCGTCGAATTGAGGATCGCCTCGTTCAGTATGTCCAGAATCGCGGCAGCCGAATTCTCATGGGTGCAGTACTCGAAGTGCATCCCTGTCTTCCCATTGGTGAATGATGATCAGAGGTAGCGACCCGAACTCCTCGTAGCGGAGGACTTGACCAAAGGTTTTCGCCGATCTGCACCTGCAGATTAAAGCTCGAACAGCACATCCGTGCGAATGATGTACTTCGTGCCACGTGTAATCGGCTCGCTGCTGTGGGTGCAGTGCAGCGGATGCGGACCGTGCGGAAAGCAGAGCGCAGCGCCGGCAGGCGTTCTGACATCGATCTCCGCAATTCGGCCACGGCGATCGGCGGGTTTCGACGGGTCGTCGGCATTGACCAGAAAGCGGGTGGCACCGCCGTCGAAGTCATCGTTCAGAAAGATCAGGAAGGTCTGCAGGCTGTAGCGATCCGGATAGGCGTTGACGACCAGCTCGCCATCGATGACACGACTGCCCGGCCACGCGCCATCGGTATGAAAGCCGAAGAAGTCATGTTCACCGTAACGGTAGAAACGGAAGCGAGCGTTCAGACCGAGCGGCTGCCTGTCGCCGTAAAGCTCCAGATTTCGCGCAACCAGCGGCGCGACGCGCTGCCAGATGAGACCATCCGTTTTCTCATCGGTTACCCAGACCACGTTGTCGTTGTGACGCACCGAACGCGGCAGCGACACCGCGGCATCGGCCAGATAGCCGAGCGATTCGCTCAGCCCGATCAGTCGCCGGCACTCGCCCGGCGACAATACATCCAGCAACTGATAGGCGCCGGGCACCGCCGATACTTCGTTGCGCGTGATCGAATCGCGCGCAAAGTGCTCGTCGAGACCAGCCGGGTTGAGTGTGTCGCAGGCCCAGGTCGGCAGCGACGGATTCTCCGCACCGGCTTCGCGAGCCACGACGTAGAACGATTGAGCGGGCATTCTTCACTCTCGATCAGCCAAACAACGAACGCAGCACGCCGACCAGTTCGTGCACGCCCAGCACCACGAACAGCACGCAGGTGATGCCGAGCAGCAGGTTGCTGAAAATGCCGTTGCGCCAACGCGGATCGAGCCGGCTGCTGTTCATCAGGAACAGCAGTGTCACCGCCAGAAACGGCATGAACAGCGAGCCGAGCGCGCCGTAACCGACGATCAGCAGGAACGGCTGGTCGAGAAACAGCAGCAGCATCGGTGGAAAGGTCAGCCACAACATGTAGGCGCGCGCCGCCCGGCTGCGCAGGCCCGGTGCCTCGATCGCATCCACCTCGTCATCGGCACGTCGGCCCAGATGCGCGACGAAATCGGCGAACATCAGACTGACGCCGTTCAGCACGCCGATCAGCGACGAGAACGATGTCGCCCAGAAGCCGATCAGGAACACCAGCGCCCAGGCGCGGCCGTAGCGCTCGCCGAGCACGTCGGCCAGATCGAGCAGGCCGCGACCGCCGCCGGCCAGCGCGATGTTGGCCGTGTACAGCAGTTCGGCGCCGACGATCAGCATCGCCACGACGAAGATGCCCGTCATCACGTAGGCCATCGTGTTGTCGATGCGCATCACCGCCATCCAGCGCGGCTGGCGCCATCCCTTTTCGCGCAACCAGTAGCCGTAGGCGGCCAGCGTGATGGTGCCACCGACGCCGCCGGCCAGCCCCAGCACGTAGAACAGCGAACCCGGCGGCATGTGCGGCACCAGACCACCCGCGACTTCGCGCAGGTTCGGCGCCACCACGACGGCCGAACCGACCACCGCGAGGAACATGACACCCACCAGCACAGCGATCAGTTTTTCGAACAGCGCATAGCTGCCGCCCCACGCCAGCGCCAGTCCAAGCAGGCCGGAGAGCACGGCGAACACCTTCAGATCGACCGCCGGAAACAGCGCCGCCAGTGGCAGCGCCGTCGAACTCATCGCCGTGGCGCCGTAGACGAAGCCCCAGACGATCACGTAGATGCCGAAATAGACCGTCGTCCAGCGGCCCAGCGAGCGCCAGCCGTGAAACAGCGTCTGCCCGCTGGCCAGATACCAGCGGCCGACGCTCTCGACCAGAATGATCTTCAGCACGCAGCCGAACACCGCGGCCCACAGCAGCATGTAGCCGAAGCGACTGCCGGCAACGAGCGTCGCCACCAGATCGCCGGCGCCGACACCGGTGGCGGCGGCGATCAGGCCGGGACCGATGACGCGCCAGCGTGGACGGCTGTCCGACGGGGCGGCACTGCCGTGGTCGGTCACCGTGTCTCTCCGTCACCGTGGATATGACGCATCGTCGTAGCGCTCACATGATCGGGTAACAGGGGGCGTCCTTGCCTTCCGACACCCAGTTGACCCAGAGCTTCCTGTCGGTGCCGACATCGAGCGTGACGAAATTGCGATGGCGGATGTATTTGTCCGATGCGAACGGTTTCAGCATCGAAATCTGAATCTTTTCGCTCTCGTCGAGATATTCGTCGCGATCGTTGGTGACCGCCATGATGCCCATCCACTGCAGGCGGCTCGGCGCGGGATGGACGATGCCGGATGAGACGACCTGATGCACCTTGCATTCGCGGGCGCGGTCGTGGATGACGCCGATCGAGCCGATATGCACGTCGCCGGAGAGAATGACGGTCTTGTAATCGACACTTTCCTTCTTGCGACTGCAGGCATTCTCCAACAGGTGATGGATCAGCTTCGCGCGCTCGCCCTCATGCTCCTTGGCGCGCCAGTGATCCTTCAGGTCATCGGTCAGCTCCTCCTCCCACGGCGTCGCTTCGAAACCAGAATCGGCGAACGAGAAGTCGCGATAGACGACGGGTACCGCCGACATCACCAGCAGATGACCATCCTTGACCCGCTCCTTCAGGTGATGTCCGACCAGCGCCCACTGGTCATCGCTCATCACCGCCTTCAGCGTGCGCTCGGCGCGGTTGTCGAGCGCCAGGATGTTGTAGTCGCGAAAACGGAATGCCATCGCATAGTGGCTGGCATCCGCTTTCAGCAATGACTTGTTGTGGCGCGAACGCACCTGAAACAGTTCGAAATATCGTTTGGCTGCCGCGAAGATCGACTGGAACACCTCGCAGTTCTGCAGATCGTCGGGGTAACTGCCCCAGCCATCGAAGATGTCGTGATCGTCCCACATCATCACCGACGGAATCGATGCCAGCATCAGGCTCAGCGATTCATCCAGCCAACGTTCCTGATAGAGCCGGTCGTAGAACCTGTCGAGCTGATCGATCAGAGTCTTACTCGATTTCGACCCGACCTTCTTCTTGTGGCTCAGCTCCTTCCAGCGCCGCAGTGACTCCACCGAGCGCGAACTGAACACGCTGTCGGCATAGAGCTGGTCGCCGCCCATCAGCAGCAGCGAGAACGGCGCCTTCTGGTGCTGCGCCGCCATGCGCTGCCATAGCTGATAGGGATCCTGTGTCTTCGCCATCAGTTTCTCTTCGGAGAAACCGTTGCAGGAGGCATACGCCAGCTTCGGCGTGCTCTCGGTACCGGGAATGAAGAAGCTCCACTCACTGCGCTTGTTCGCACACTCGGCCAGCGAGCCATCCAGATGAATGCGATAGCTGATCGGCCGATCTTTCTTGGCGGACCTGATTTTGTATTCGGCACGCCAGACGATGGAGCTCGGCGTTTCACCCATCTTCACGCAGGCGATATCGCCACCGTCAACATTGGCGGTGGCTTTTTTGATCGCTTTGTCAGTGGAGAAGCAGAGGGTGTAGAGCGTGTCCGATTCCAGCCCGAGAATCGGACCAACCTTGATTTTAGTCATGATATATCCCTTATCGAAGTCCAACGATTACCAGCGCACATCCTGAATCGCCCCGGGATTCGTGGAGGCCAGTTGGTTTAAGTTGAGACGGCAAG
>CAZEVP010000030.1:0-34679 GCA_964515735.1 uncultured Verrucomicrobiaceae bacterium
GGGTCGGCAAGGTCACCGAGGTCAAGGGCGACGGCAAGATCGCGCAGTTCCCGCCAGTGATGCCACGCCCGCAGAGTCGCGATAAAGACTGAGGCCTGCCCACGATCTGCTCGCGAGATCGTGGACAGGCTCTGTTCTGTGATCACGCCGCGTCGCGCGACAGCTCGCAGTTCATGCAGTCGGCCGCCAGCAGCTCCAGCACCTGTCCGCGCGTCACCAATCCCACCAGCACGCCCTGTTCGACGACCGGGAACACCCGCGGCTGTCCTCCCTGCGCCATCCTCAGCGCCACCTCGACCAGCGGGTCGGCGGGCGACAGGCACTGCGCCGCGCTCATCACCGCGCTGACGGTGGCGCTGGTCGCGCCGTAGCCGCAGCTCAGCAGCGACAGGATGCAGTCGTGCTCGGAGACGAAGCCGACCACCCGGCGCTCGGCGTCGGTGACCGGCAGGCCGGTCAGTTTGTATTGCCGCAGCAGCCGTACCACGTCGGTCAGCGGCGTCTGCTGGTCCACCGAGGGGGCCGGCGTGCGCATGATGTGGCCGATGGCGAGTGCGTGCATGGTGTTTCCTCCGTCGCTCGAAATGCGTTGTGTGAGGCCACTCTCGCGCGTCGCCGATCATTGTTGAAATTGATTGTTTTTCTTTTTGTGGTAGCTAGTGTCTATTTTTGGTCCGCCGCCCCGAAGCGGAAGCAGGCGCGGAAGTGCAGCCCGAGCGCGATGGCGCGGGCGACGACGAACAGCAGGAACGCGCTCCACAGCCCGGCATTGCCGTGGCGCGTCAGAGGCAGCAGCGCGGCGACGAACACCGCGATCGACAGCAGCGCGCCGTTGCGCAGCGCGCGTGTCTGCGTGGTGCCGATGAAGATGCCGTCGAGCTGGAACGCGGCGAACGACAGCAGCACGTAACCGGCGGCGAACGGCAGGTAGTCGGTGGCGGCCTGCCGCACCGGCTCCAGCACCGTCAGCAGCGCGACGATCTGCGGTCCGAGCGCGGCGATCAGCAGCGCCAGCAGCAGCGCGGCGACCGCCGCCAGCAACGTTGTCCGCCGCACCACGAGCTGGAACTGGCGCCGGTCGTTGGCGCCGAAGGCGCGGCCGGCCAGCGCCTCGGTGACATAGGCGAAACCGTCGAGAAAGAAGGCGGAGAACGAGATCAGCTGCAGCAGCAGGTGATTACCGGCCAGCACCTCGTCGCCGAAGCGGGCGCCGCGATCGGCGAACAGCGCGAAGCCGGCCAGCAGCGCCAGCGTGCGGATCAGGATGTCGACATTGGCGGCCAGCAGCGCGCGCAGCCGTTCGCCGCTGCGCACGGCGGCGCCGAGCCGCGACCGCACCGCGGCCACGTCGCCGCGCAGCTGGCGCCAGCAGACCGCGCCGGCGACCGCCAGCGTCAGCCACTCCGCCAGCGTGGTGCCGAGCGCGATGCCGGCCGCGCCCCAGCCGAGCGCGCCGGCGAACAGCCAGTCGAGCAGCAGGTTGGCGCCGTTCAGCAGCAGCTGCAGCGCCAGCAGCGCGCGGCTGCGGCCGCTGCCGATCAGGTAGCCCATCAGCACGTAGAGCCCGAGCGCGGCCGGCGCGCCCCAGATGCGGATGGCGAAGAATTCGCGCGCGATCGCCTCGACCGCCGCGCTGCCGCCGAGCAGCCGGAACGCCGCCTCCGCCAGCGGCCACTGCAGCGCGATCAGCACCAGCCCGATCAGCGCTGCCAGCAGCAGCGCGCGCGCCAGCGTGGCGACGACTTCGAGCGCATCGCGGCGGCCGAGCGCCTGCGCGACGAAGCCGCTGGTGCCCATGCGCAGGAAGCCGAAGCCCCAGAACAGGAAATTGAGAATCAGGCTGCCGAGCGCGACCGCGCCGAGGTCGGCGACGTTGCCGAAGTGGCCGATGACGGCGATGTCGGAGAGCGCCAGCAGCGGCGTGGCGCTGTTGGCGACGATGATCGGCAGCGCCAGCGCGACGATCCGGCGGTAGCCGGGGGCCTCGCTGCTGGCGGCCGGCGCGCTCACGCGCTTTCGTAGACGGCGTGGAACAGCTCGGCGTAGTAGCCGCCGGCCGCCAGCAGTTCTTCGTGGCGGCCCGATTCGACGATGCGGCCGTTCTCCAGCACCAGCAGCCGGTCGGCCTTGATGATGGTTGACAGCCGGTGCGCGATGACGACGGTGGTGCGCGAGCTGGCCAGCGATTCGATCGCCTGCGTGATGATCGTCTCCGACTCGTTGTCGAGCGCCGAGGTCGCCTCGTCGAGAATCAGAATTGGCGCCTTCTTCAGGAACGCGCGCGCGATCGAGATGCGCTGGCGCTGGCCGCCGGAGAGTTTCAGGCCGTTCTCGCCGATGACGGTGTCGAGCCCCTGCGGCAACGTCTCGACGAACTCCAGCGCGTGCGCGTCGATCAGCGCCTGCCGCAGTTGTTCATCGCTGTAGGAGTTGTCGCCGTAGGCGATGTTGTTGCGCAGCGTGTCGTCGAACAGCGACACGTTCTGCGACACCGCGGCGATGTGCTGGCGCAGGTTCGCGAGCTTGTAGCGGTTGATGTCGACGCCGTCGAGGAAGATGTGGGCATCGTCGATGTGGTAGTTGCGGCACAGCAGGCTCGCCAGCGTCGACTTGCCGCTGCCGGACTTGCCGACCAGCGCCACCATCTCGCCGGGGGCGACGTCGAACGAGATGCTCTGCAGCACCTGCCGGGTCGTGTTCGGGTAGGTGAAGTCGAGATCGCGCACGGCGAGGTTGCCGGCCACCTGCGCCACCTCGTAGTCGCCCTCGTCGCGCTCTTCGGGCTGGTCGAGGATCTCGAACACCAGCTGCGCGCCGACCACGCCGCGCTGGATGGTGACGTTGACGCCGGAGAGCTGCTGCATTGATTTCGGCATCAGCGAGATCGCGGTCAGGTAGCCGATCAGCTCGCCGGTGGTGTGGCGTTCGAGCACCGCCGGGTCGAGCAGCAGGAAGATGATCGACGCCACCGCGAGTGCCACCAGCAGCTGCGTCAGCGGCGAGAAGATGGCGTTGATCTTGCGAATCTTCAGCTGCGTCCTGACCGAGCGCTCCAGCACCGTCTCGTAGCGGCGCAGTTCGTAGGCTTCGGCGCCAAAGCCGCGCACGATGTTGTAGTTCGACAGCAGCTCCTTGGAGACCTGCAGCATCTCGCCGGCCGCGCTCTCGTTCTTCTTGGCGACGCGGCGCATCTGGCGCGTCGACACCGCCACCAGGAAGCCGAGGAACGGCGCCACGATCAGGAACACCAGCGACAGCCGCCAGTTCAGGTAGAACACCCACGCCAGCAGGAACACCAGCGTGATCGATTCGCGGATGGTGATCTTCAGCGAGTTGGTGACGGCGCTCTGCAGCTGGTTGACGCCATTGTTGAGGCGGTGCAGCAGCTGGCCCTGGCTGACGCTGTCGTAGTACTCGGCCGGCAGCACCGTCATCTTGCGGAACACGTCGCGCTTGATCTTGCTGATGTAGCTGGTGCCGACGTATTCGTTGTAGTAGTTGCCGATGAAGAAACCGATGCCGCGGATGACGAACACGCCGACGGCCAGCCCCGGCAGCGTCCAGCGCGCGTCGGCGTTGTTGGTCTCGATGGCGTGGATCACCAGCTCCATCAGTTTCGCCAGCATCGGCTGCGAGGCGCCGAAGATCAGGAAACCGAAGATGCTGAGCAGGAACCACGGCGTCAGGCCGCGCAGGTAGCGCAGCAGCCGCCGGTAGGTCTGCCAGGTGCCCGCCGTGGCGGTGTCGTCACTCATGTCCGTTGCTCCGCGACCGCCGTTGCCGGCGGCCCTCCCGTGATGTCGTTGGCGCCGCGTCGTTCGCGCTGGCCCGCCGCTGGCGGGGTTCGCCAGTGACAGGCCCGCCAGTGACAAGAAAGTATGTAGCCGCCGATCAGGCTGAAAATATAGATGCCGCTGCTGTAGAAGATGAACGATTCGAAGGCGTTGACGATGGCCCACAGCACCATGAAGCAGAGGATGAAGTGCAGCATCTCCGGCGGCAGCGTGCCGCGGCGTGTGGCGCGCAGTGCGATGAAGATCAGCCAGCCCCACAGTGTCAGCAGCAGCGCAAGCCCGGCGAGGCCGTAGTTGGCGGTGATGTCGAGATAGCTGTTGTGCAGGTGGCGGAACGCGGCCTTGACCGACTCCGGCAGGTTCTCCGATTCGGCGATGACCAGGTTGCGCCCCTTGCCGCCCCAGCCCAGCAGCGGTCGCTCGGCGATCCAGTCGAAACTGGCGTGCCAGGTGTGGATGCGGATGCCGGTGCTGTCGAACGGAATCGCCGAGTACTGGCCGCTCAGAATCGAGCGGATCGTGTCGCCCTCGGCGCTGACGCGCCCGTCGATGGCGCCCAGATGCAGCAGCGCCGCCAGCAGCGGAGCCGCGGCGAGCGCGACGCCGCCGGCGCAGACCCAGCGCCAGAGGCGATGCCGGGTCAGCTGGAAACCCTTCAGCCAGCCCATCAGCATCAGCGCGGCGGAGAGGCCGAGCCACATGCTGCGCGTCTGCGCGAAGACGATACCGGCGGCCGCGGCCACCAGCGCCACGCTCCACAGCATCGCCATCGCCAGCCGCCGCCGGCGGTCGCGCAGCGCGCCCGGCAGCGTCGCCAGCAGGCCGAGCCCGAGCACCGAGTAGTAGAGGCCGGTGTGTTCGGCGTTGTGCAGTCCGAAGTCGACGCGCTCGCCGCGCAGGCCGCGCGCGATCTCGGCCCAGCCGTCGCCGCTGATCCACGGCGCCAGCAGCAGCCCGACAGCCGCGGCGATCCACATCCAGCGGCCGCGCTGTACCTGACCGCCGATTGCGTAGGCGATCGGGATGCCCCATAGCAGCGTCGTCAGACGATCGAGTTTCGGCGAGCGCTCCGCCCACTGCGGATGCGTCAGCAGCGACAGCCCCCAGCTCAGCAGTGCGATGGCGCAGGCGGCCGCCAGCAGCCAGAACGCCGGCGAGGCGCGCAGCTCGCGCCGGCCGGCGAAGAAGGCCCAGAGCGCGATCAGCAGCAGCACGTGGCGGCAGTGCTCGGCGACCTCGGGCACGATCGCGCCGAGCGCGGCGTAGGCGATCAGCGCCAGCGTGGCCACGGCGGTCACCGTCGGCCGCTCGCCGAGGAAGGCGTTGTCGCCGGCGAGCGGCCGCAGGCGGTCGGGCAGCGATCCGGGCATCATCGGCGCGCCGGATCGGGAAGCGGGCGGCGGGCTTCGGTCCGCGCGGGGGTGGAGTGGGCGACCGTCATCGTTCGTCGCGCCGTGCCTGAACCAGCCGGGGCAACAGGTCGAAATGGCCGAAGGTCTGCTGCAGCTTGATGGTGTTGCCGTCGGGGCTCTTCATGTTTTCCCGTTTCAGCGCGAACTGCTGGCTGTTCTCCAGCGTCGTGAAGCGCTGTTTCCATGGGCGGAAATCCTCGACCTTCTTGCTCGGCACACCCTGCAGCAGCGTCATCGCCTTCAGCCAGATGTCGTCGGCGCGCGGCGCCAGCTGCATGAACAGCTGCTTGTTCAGCAGCTCGGCGTGGAAGCAGCCGGGGAAGTAGAGCACGCCGCCGATACCGGTCGGCATCACCAGCATCGACGTGCGGGTATCGCCGATGTTCTTGTCCCAGCGCTCGTAGGACAGCAGCCGGCCGCTGTCGTCGAGGCCGATCCGGTGCGCGCGGTGGCAGTGCACGGTGCGCGGCTCGCGCAACCAGGCGCGGTAGAGCTTGTCGAGCAGGTCCGGCGGGTAGATCACGTCGTCGTCGACCGTCACCAGCAGGCTGTCCGGGTAGTGCTGCACGGCGTAGTAGAACTTCTTGTACGGACCCAAATCCTCGTCGCAGAAGGCGATGGTCAGGCCGCGCCGCTCCAGGTTGCGCAGCGCCTGCGGCACGTCGCCCGGCTCGAACTCCTCGCGCGACAGCCACAGCACGATGCGGTCGGCCTTCAGCGACTGCTGGAACAGGCTCTCGATGGTCAGGTGGGCGTCGTCGATGCGCTTGTCGAACGTGGTCAGCGACACCACCAGCTGCTGCGGCAGATCGTTGCCGACGCCGGGGCGGGTCTCGTTCAGCGCCAGCTGCTGGTAGTGCAGCGCCGCCAGCATCGGCCGGAAGCGCGCGAGCAGTGCCTGTTCGCGTGCGTGTCTGCGTATACCCAGCAATTCCCGCAGTTTCATGGCCGCTCCCCGGCGATTGGTTCGGCTGTTCGACCCGCCAGCGGTGCGCAGGTTGCCGGTTGACGTGCGTTTGCCGTCACTCTTCCGCCCCTTTCATGCGGGCGGTGCGGCCCGGTTTGTCGTCGGGCCACTGCGCCGGATAGAACTCGGTGCGGTGGTGCCACAGGTAGCGGTGGCGCTGCAGACTGCGCAGCAGCTTGCCGATCGGATGCAGGGCGTAGAGCCAGAGGGCGACGCGCGCGCGGGCGATGTTCGATTTGACGATGCTGGAGCTGCCGGTGTTTTCCCAGATCAGGTGCGGCTCGATGCCGTACAGGCGCAGGTCGTACTCCCAGAAATGGTCGTAGCGCTTGTCGATCGGCTCGAAGATCGCGCTGCCGTGCGCCAGCACCTTGTTCATGCCGGCGCGGTTGATCAGGTAGCCCTGCGTGCCGAGGCAGCCGCGCTCCGGCCGCACCAGCCGGTGCACGCCATCGCCGAGTGTGCGGACCACTTTGCGTCGACGCACTTTCAGCCCCATCAGCCGAATCATCTCGACGTCGTCCGGCAGTTGTTCCAGCTCGACCAGCAGTCGGGCGAAATCGGGCTCCAGCTCGACGTCGTCCTCCAGCAGGCAGATGCGTTCGCGGCCCTCGTCGAGAGCGCGCTGCAGCGCGCGCAGATGGGCGAGGTAGCAGCCGACCTCGGAGCCGCTCAGCTCGCATAGGTGGCGCCAGCGCGTGATCTGCGGCGCCAGCCGTTCGCCCGGCTGCAGCGCCGGTACGCCGGCGCGTCCGTCGACGCCGGCAATCGTCTCGGCATTGACGCCCTGCGCGGCCAGCTCGGCCAGCAGCTTGCGCACGGCCGGCTTGTCCGGGTCGAGCGTGATGATCCAGCAGGAGGTCATCGGTTGCGAGGTCATGGCCGCGGCCTCGACAGCAGATCGCGATAGAGGGCGTTGTACTGGCTGACGATGACGCGCTCGCTGTAGTGCGCCTGGTAGTGCGCGAACGCCTGTTCGGCCAGCTGCGCGCGCAGTGCCGGCTCGCGCAGCAGCCGGTCGATGGCATCGGCCAGTGGCGTTACTTCGTCCACCGGTGTCACCAGCCCGGTGACGCCGTGCTCGATCACCTCGCCCGGCCCCTGCGAATCGGTGGCGACGATCGGACAGTGGTGCGCCCACGCCTCCATGACGATCGAGCCGAGCCCCTCGTGGCGCGATGGGCAGACGAACAGGTCGCCGCTGGCCATCAGCGCGGTGACGTCGTCGCGCCAGCCGAGGAAACGCACGCGTCCGTCGACGCCGAGTTCCGCCGCCAGCGCCTTCAGGTTCTGCTCCTCCGGGCCGCTGCCGGCCAGCCACAGCGTCGCGTCGGGAATCCGCGCCAGCGCGCGCAGCAGTGTGTCGAACGCCTTGTTGACGTGCAGGCGGCCGGCGGCGATCAGCAGCGGCCGGTCGGCCGGTGTGTCGAAGCTGTCGCGCGGCAGTTTTTGCACCGGCCGCTCGTCGGCGAAATTCGGAATGTGGAAGACGCGCGCGGCCGGCATGCCGCCGGCGATCAGGTGGTTGCAGATGCCTTTGGTGATGCCGATCCAGTAGTCGGCGCGGCGGTAGTACTTCAGGTTGTAGTAGTGGCCGAGGCGGCTCAGCAGCAGGTAGTCGCCGCGCGGCGTGGCGCTGGCGGCGCGGTTCATCCACGTCATCACCAGATCGGGACGCCAGCGTTTCAGCGCGCGGCGGAAGCGCCAGCGGTCGGGCAGGTCGAGCAGGCCGCCGAAGCGGAAATCCTCGGTCATCACGCCGCCGGCGCGCAGCGCGTCGAGCCGGTGCGCGTGGCCGCGCAGGAAGGCGCGCTGCTCGAATTCGCCGCTGGCCTGCAGCCCCTTCACCAGTCGCACGTACATGTTCTCGGCACCGCCCTGCGCGGCGCCGGCGATCACCTGCGCGATGCGGGTCATGGCCGCACCTCGCGCGAGTTGTTCGATGAAGAGTCGTGCGGTGATGAATCGAAAGGTGGTGAGTCGTCGTGCAGCAGCAGGCCGTGGTAGCCGGGGAAGGTCTCCTGGCCGCGCTGGCCGAGCAGCGTATCGATGCGCTGGTGCAGGTTGGCCACCTTGCGTTCGGCCTTGCGCCGGAGCACGGCGCGCGGCAGCCAGTGGAACGGAATCAGGCCGGCGGCGCCGAGGCCGTCGATGACCACCAGCCGCTCGATCGCGTCACCGCGCCGCTGCACCACGATGTTGTGCAGCAGCAGATCGCGCGACGGAATCGCGAGCTCGATCCAGTGTTGGCAGAACGCGTCGACCGCGCGCCGGCTGGCGTCGTCGAAGCCGTGATCCCAGAGGTATTTCTTCAGCGTCCCGGCGATGGCGCCGTCGCCGTTGCGGATCAGCTCGGAGACGAGGCCGCTGCCCATGTCGGTGGCGACGAAACCGTGGCAGCGGCTGACGTGGCGGTAGAGCGCCTCGCCGACGCTGCGGTCGAGTGCCGTCATGACGCCGAACTCCTCGCGGTTGTCGTCGAAGTGCGACAGCGGCAGCAGCGTTTTCGGAAAGCCTTTTTTCGCGCGGCGCTGCGCCAGCGAGAAGTCGGGCCGGCGCACCTTGATGCAGCGCGAGGGGTCGTCCGGGTGCACGTAGCAGAGGCGGTTGCCGCCGCGTGCGAACGGCTGCCGGCTCTTCAGTTGCAATGTCATTTGCGGGGGCAATGTCACTTGCGGGCGCCGTCGAGGTCGATATCGCGGGCCCAGACGTAGTCGTGGCTGAACGGCTGCAGCAGCGACGCCTCGACGATGTACTGCGCATAGAGGCGGTTGTTGATCTCGGTGTGGAAGAACTCGCGCGCGCGCGCCGCCCACGCCCGGCGCATGTCGTCGTCGGCGTGGAATTCGCGGATGCGGGCGAGCAGGTCGTCGCGGGTGTCGTAGTAGACCACCGACTGCGGCGGCAGCAGTTCGTCGAAGCGGTTGGATTCGTGCGTGAACTGCAGGATGCCGTTGCCGGCCAGCTGCGCCATCCGCGCCGACGAATACCAGTGGTGCCCCTCCTGGCGATTGAAGTTGAGTCCCATTTTCGTGCCGGCCAGCGCGCGGTCGTAGTTGCGTCCCCACACCGGTGGCTCGCCGAAGCTGCCGTAGGTCTTGAACACGAGGCTGTCGCCGAGCTGCTCCTTCAGCCACGCCACCGTCTCCAGCCGCTTGCTGTGGGCGGTGGCGTTGGAGCAGAACAGCAGATCGATCGGCAGGTCGGTGCGCACGCTGTTGTCGAGGTTCTCGATCGACGGATCGACCGGGTTCGGCATGTGGTAGACGCGCGCGCCGATGCCCTCGAACTGCGCCAGCTCGCGGCGGCCGGTGGAGATGAAGATGGCGTCGACGACGGCGGCGCGGCGTTTGATGCGCTCGACGTTCTCCGGCACGAACAGCGGGTCGTTGTTGCAGTGGGCGATCTTCACCCGCGGGTGGCGGCGGCGGATCTCGGCCAGCGTGTCGTCGCCGATCATGTCGCAGTGGCCGGCGATCACCAGATCGGGTTCGACCGCGTCGATGGTCTCCAGCAGCCGTTTGTTGGCCTTGCCGATGCCGAGGTCGCGGATGCCGAACGGCGCCTCGAAGGCGGCGACGTCGCGGTCGCTGAACACCTCGACGAAGTGGTCGTTGCGGATCAGGCCATTGGTCAGCTTGCGCGCCCAGCTGACCCGGGTCTCGCCGTAGCGGCGCAGCTGCTGGTAGGCGATGTGGACAACCCGGATCGGGCTGCGGCTGGCGGCTGGCTGACGGCTGGCGGGCATGGCGCTCTGATTGTTGTTGTCGATTGAAGTTGCCGTGACGGCGAAGGCGCGCAGTATACCGGGCGGCGCTCAGCGCGGCTGCTGTAGCAGCTGCCGGTAGAGGTCGATCGTCGCCTCCACCTGATGCTGCATCCTGAATTGGTCGGGAATCACCGGTGCCGGGCGCCGGTCGAGCCAGTCGTGCACCTTCTGCGCGAAGGCGTCGAGGTCGTCCGGCGCCACCAGCCCGGCCGGGAAGCAGGCGGCCAGCGACTCGCCGGCGCCGCCGCGGTCGAAGGCGACCACCGGCGCGCCGCAGGCCAGCGCCTCGGTCAGCGTGCGGCCGAACGGCTCCGGCCGGTTCGACATGTGGCAGACCACGGCGGCGAGCCGGTACAGCTCGGCGATGTCGCCGCGGTGGCCGACGAAGGTGACACGGTCGTCGAGGCCGAGCGCGGCGGCCTGCTGCTCCAGCTCGGCGCGGTAGTGCGCCTTGTTGGCCTCGGCGTCGCCGACGATGACGCCGTGCGCCTGCGGTGCCTGTCGCGCCAGCAGCGCCATCATCTGCAGGAACTCGGCCTGTCCCTTCCAGCGGCTCAGGCGGCCCGGCATCAGTACTAGCCGCTTGTCGCGCAGCTGCGGAAAGTCGGCATGGAGCCGCGCCAGCCAGGCCGGGTCGGGTTCGCCGGGATGGAATATGGCGGGGTCGAAGCCGCGCTGGATCACCGTCAATTGCTGTGGCGTGGCGGTGACGCCATAGCGGCCGCGCCCATTCTTCGAGAGATAGTTCTCCAGCACATAGCGCTCGACCGTGTGCGAGATGGCGATGATCCGCTCGGCGCGCGCCATCACCGCCGAATAGGCGTTGACCGAGTAGAGGCCGTGGAAGGTGCTGACCAGCCGCGGCCGCGTCGCGCGCGGCAATTTGCGCCACGCCAGAAAAATCAGCCAGGCCGGCAGCCGTGAGCGGACGTGGACGATGTCCGGCTGCAGCTCGGCCAGCAGCCGGCGCAGCGGCCGCACCAGCTTCAGCGACGCCAGCGACTTGCGGTGCACCGGCAGTTCGATGTGGCGCGAACCCTCGGTTTCGAGCTGGCGCACCAGCCGGCCGCCGTTGGAGATGACGATCGACTCGTGGCCGCGCGCGACCAGCTCGCGCGCGAACTCGACGGTGCCGCGTTCGACGCCGCCGCTGTCGAGGTTGGGCAGAACCTGCAGCACTTTCATCAGGATGTGTCGCTCATGGGCATGGGAATCCGTCCATCAGGGCGCATCGCTCACGGCGATGTCGGGAAACAGCCGCCGCAGCAGCCAGCGCGCGGCGCGGTCGGCCTCCCACAGCTGTGGGCGCGGTGCTGTTTCCAGTTCGGTGCGGCGCGCGAACGGCGTCAGCAGCCGATCGTCGAGCAGCTGTCGCAGCCCCTGTGCGATGCGGCCGCTGCCGGCGTTTTTCAGCGCATCGTCACCGGGCAGCTCGAACAGGCCGGTCGGCCGGCCTGCGGTCAGCGCCTCGTAGACCATCGATACCGAATCGGGCGTGACCCAGACGCGGCTCGCCGCCACCAGCTGCGCCGGCAGCCACTGCGGCGGTGTCGCTGCGCTCGGCGCGAGTTCTAGATTGGCCGGCTTGGCGGCGTCGAGCAGCGGCAGGAAGTCGGCCGGCGTGCGGCGCGAGTCGGTCAGCGTCCAGCGCCAGTCGGGCTGTTCGCGGCACAGCGTGACGATCTGTTCGACCAACGCCGCGCTGTTCCAGCCGAAGTGCTTCGACAGGCCGCCGACCAGCATCAGCCCGCGGCGCTCGGTGCCCGGCGCCGGTGCCGGTACCACGGCGTTCAGCGCGCCGCGCGTCGCCAGCACGTCGTCGCGCCACGGCGGCCGGTCGTGCTGCGGCACGATGGCGGCGTCGAGCCAGCGATAGGGGAAGTTCGGCTTCATCAGCAGCGCGGTGCGGCAGCCGAAGTGGCGACCGGTGGCGAGCAGCGCGCGCTGGGTGCCGGAGCCGGCCGCGATCGCCAGATCGGGCGGCGGCAGCTGCGGCGCGAGATTGGCGCCGAACAGGCACTGCCACAGTGGCACCCGCGTCGCGGCCACCGACAGCCAGTGGCAGTGCGCGCCGGCCAGTCGTTCGAGCCGCTGCGCCAGCCCGTTCAGCTGGTTGCGATGGCCGGGCTTGTCGTCGGTCAGCAGCCAGACGGTCGGCGGCACGGCCATCTCAGTGCTGCGCCTTGCGGTAGAGCTTGCGTCGCCCGTCCGGCTGCGTCTTGAAGCGCTGGTGCATCCACAGGTACTGCTCCGGATGCTGGCGGATCGCCTGTTCCAGCGTGGCGTTGAACTGCGCGGCGTCGGCCTGCGCGTCGGCGCCGAAACCGGGCAGCGGCGACAGCGCCAGCGTGTAGCCGCCGTGTTCGCGCTGGTGGCGCACGAACAGCACCGGCGAATCGTTCAGCTGCGCCAGCCGCGTCGGCATCGCCAGCGTCGCCGCGGTTTGGCCGAAGAACGGCGCGAACACGGTGCCGCGATAGCCGAAGTCCTGATCGGGCGCGAGCCAGACCACCCGGTTGTCGAGCAGCGCGCGGCGCACCGAGCGCAGGTCGCGCCGCGATACCGGCGTGCAGAAGCGCGAGCGGCGCTCGACGATCAGGCGGTCCATCAGCGGGTTGTTGTCGGGGCGGTAGAGCGCGGCGCACGGCGTCAGCAGGCTGAACTGGTAGCCGGAGAGCTCGACCGGCGTGTAGTGGCCGCCGAGCAGCAGCACGCCGCGCCCCTGCGCCAGCGCTTCCTTCAGATGCTCCTCGCCCTCGAAACGCAGCGGCAGGCGCTTCGGCGCGCCCCACCAGCTCCAGCCGATCTCGACCAGCGCGATGCCGACCGCGCGGAACGACGCACGCAGCAGCCGTTCGCGGGCGGTGTCGTCGAGTTCGGGAAAACAGAGTTTCAGGTTGATGCGGGTGATGCGGCGGCGCGATGGCGCCAGCAGCCGCGCCAGCTCGCCGATCGCCGCGCCGACCGCCCAGCCGGCGCGCGGCGGCAGCAGTGCCAGCAACCGCAGCAGGCCGATGAACAGCCAGCTGGGCCAGAAGCGGGGGTGCCGGAAATGACGCGGGGGAGTGGGGCGGTCGGCCACGCGGAGCAGGCTCGTTGGTTATGCAGTGGCGGCGGAGTATACCGAATCGCTGTCGGCGGCAGACGCGGGGTTGATCCGGCGCACTGTCCCTGTCCCCTTATATCGGCTTAAGCTCTTTTTCCGTTTTTCCACCGTCTGGCGCAGGCTCGCGAGACCGTGGGCAAGGCATTCAGGAGACGCATCGATGAACAACGATGGCCGCTGGCACATGACACATCTGTTCGCCTACCCGTTTCGCATCTTCTTTGTCTCGGTGGCGTTGTGGGCGCTGCTGCTGGTGCCGCTGTGGCTGGCGCAGCTGCTGGCGGGGCACGCGCTGCCGCTGGCATTGCCGGCGCTCCACTGGCACCAGTACGAGATGCTGTTCGGCCTGCTGGTCGCGGCGATCGCCGGCTTCCTGCTGACCGCCGTCGGCAACTGGACCAACACCCGCGCGCTCGCCGGCGCGCCGCTGTTCGGGTTGTGGCTGGTGTGGCTGGCCGGGCGAGTGTTCCTGCTGTTCGGCGCCGGCCTGCCGTCGTGGCTGGCGGTGTTGCCCGACCTGCTGTTCCTGCCGCTGGTGATGCTCGATGCCGGCCGCCGCATCGTCGCCGTGAAACAGTGGCGACAGCTGCCGCTGCTCGGCGTGCTGCTGTTGCTGTGGGCGCTGCAGCTCGCGTTTCGCGCCGCGCCGTCGGCTCTGATCAGCGGCGCCGCGCTGCTCATCGCGATGGCGCTGATGACGGTCATCGGCGGCCGCATCACGCCGGCCTTCTCGAACAACTGGCTGAAGGCACATAGCCGGGAACCGGTGCCGCCGGCGCCGTCGCTGCTCGACCCGCTGGCGCTGGTCTCACTGATTGCGCTGCTGCCGTTCCTGCTGCTGCAGCTGACGGTAGCGACCATCGTGCTGGCGCTGATCGCGGCGGCGCTGTCGCTGTGGCGGCTGCTGGCGTGGCGCGGCTGGCGCGTCGCCGGCGAGCCGCTGCTGTGGATTCTGCATCTGTCGCTGCTGTGGATTCCGCTGTCGCTGCTGTTGCTGGCCGGCAGCGCGGCCGGCTGCTGGCCCGCCGTGGTGTGGCAGCACGCCACCGGCATTGGCGCGATGGCCTCGCTGATTCTCGGCGTCATGGCGCGCGTCGCGCTCGGCCACACCGGCCGGCCGCTGGCGCTGCCGCGCGGCATGGTGACGGCGTTCATCGCGCTGCAGCTGGCCGCCGTGCTGCGCGTTCTCATCGCGCTCGGGTTGGTCGAGTGGCGCCTCGGCGTGATCGCCAGCGGTGCGCTGTGGGTGGCGGCGTTCGCGCTGTTCCTGTGGCGCTACGCCGGCATTCTGGGCAGCCCGCGCGTCGATGGCCGGCCGGGGTGAGTCGATCGACCCGGTAATGATCGTTCCCTGCATACCCCATTTGGGCGATGCGCCCGCTTCCGTCCTCTTCTAGAACTGTGCTCCGAGCGATCCCGCGCGGCCGCGATGGATCGTTCGGGGCATTGGCGCTCAACGCTTCGCTCGTCGCCCCGTTCTGTGCGTTTGACTCGACTCCCACGGGTGTTCAAACGTTTTCAGTCGCGCCACAAACACTGCAAACGATGGTGGGCGGCATAGAATTTCGTTGACTACGATTGGGACTTTGGAAACGTAATGAATCGAGAGAGGTATCCGATGCGACGCCAGCTTCTGTGTGCGACAGCCATCGCCAGTGTATTGAGTGGTTGTACGTCATATGAGTTTTCCGAAACAAGGAGCGCGGCTCCAACCCAGTTCCTGAGCGGCAACCACAGCTGGCGTTATCAATATCAAGTGAAAGGCGGCACGATCGCCATAACCCGCATTGCCGAATATAGCGGTGAGTGGCAGAACAACCGACCCAGCGGGCAGGGCAGCCTGCGCGTATTGCGCTCTCATGACGCGAGTTCCTGCCGCGGCACCTTCGATGTTCCCTGGCCCGCCACACTTGCTCACGTAGACTCTGTCAACTTCATCTACGCCGACGGCGAAGTGCTGGACAACGATGGTGCGGTCATCTATCGCGGTTTCTTTGCCAATAACCCAACAAGCGCTGTCGGGTGTATCCCTACCGGTCTAGGTACTCTGTACGGAAACGGCTGGTCACTGACAAGCGACGACTTCACTGGTATGGAAGCATTCCGTGAGGGTTACTGCACGATCAGCGCACCGGGCAGCGCTGGTGCAAGGCATTGGGAAGGTCTGTGCACAGTTCCCGATCATTCGAAATACGTGAACATCACGAAGCAGGAAACACTGGACACAATTCACGATTTGCTTCGAGTAACAAAACATGAAATCCCCGATGCGCACGTCTGGCGCGAAGCTTTCGGCGACGAAAACAGTGTCTTTCTGCGCCGGCACTCGACCACTCCCTTCGTGCTTGCCAATGGCCAGGGCAGCCTGCGACTGGCCAATGGCGATCTGCTGCAGGGCACCTTCGATGTCGGGCGGCCGAGTGACGGGCCGATGTTGCTGACCACCGCTGGCGGCGAGCAGTGGTTGATCTACGCGATGGGTGGGGAACTGCAACCGATGCGCCACCCGGCTCCCGCCGCCATCGCCAGCAACGGCGAACACTGCGGCGCCGATGGCTGGCTGCTGATGTCGGGCCAGTGCCTCGACGGGCGCTGGCACGGCGACGTCGAGGCTTACAGCGAGGATGGACTGGAGCGCATCGCCGGCCACTTCAGCGCCGGTCAGGCCGATGGCGCGGTGAGCTGGTCGCGGCTGGAGGGCGCCCATCAGGTGGTGGGGCAGCTGGCGCCGGGTCAGCTGCCGGGCTTCACCCGTGCCCGCATCACGGTGGCCGGCACGCCGCGCTACGAAGGCGAGATGCAGGGGCTGGCGCCGGCCGGCCACGGCGTCTGCTGGGTCGAGGGGCAGCCGGAGCGCTGCGAATACCTGCACGGTGCGCGCATCGATGCCCTGTATAAAACACGACAGGAAAACCGGCGGCTGGCGGCGGAGCAGGAGCGGCAGCGACAGGAGCAGCTGGCGCAGCAGCAAGCGCAACAGCGGTTGCAGCAACAACGGGCGCAACAACAGGCACAACAACGGCAGGCGCAGCAGGACGGTGATTTCTTTGGCAAGGCGCTGGCGCTGGGCATTGGCGCTGCGGTGGTTGGCTCGTCGGGGCTTGATGCCAATGTCGCCGCGCAGGCCTACAGCGGTTTCGCCGCTGATGTGATGACCGACGGTCAGGCGGGCGGCATAGCGGCGGCGACGCAGAACATCGCGGCCCAGCAACAGGCTACCGCTCGCGCGGCGGCGACGCGGCCGGGGCTGCCGCTGGCGGATGAAACACAGTCCTGGGAACGGGCGCGTTCGTCGGTGGCGGGTTCGTCGATGCAGGGCGCCTCGATGGCCAATGGCACCATCGCCGCCGGTACGGCGGCGACCGGCCGCGCTGCGCCGGGTGGTGTCGGCACGCCGGGTGGCTCACTGGCGGCAATGGCGGGTTTCAGTCAGGGCAAGGCCAGTGCCGACGCAGCCAGGAGCGATGAGCTCAACGACAATATCGCCGCAGTGGCTGCGCGTATTGGCATGAAGATGCGCGAGTTCACCTACCAGTGCGGGCCGCAGGGGGAGAAAACCTCGGTCAACGTGCCGTACCGATCCGAAGCCTGCGCGGCGGCGAAGGAGTACTGGTTTCAGGTGTATGCCTGCAACGACGTGTACAACATGGACAAGGCGATTGCCCAGTGCCGCAGCGGCTGTGGCAACCCGAATTGCGAGGAAGTGGAATGAGCGCGGCGATCATTGTTCATTCGGGCAGTAAGCAGGTAGCCTGAATATGGTACGCAGCGTGAGACCGGTGTGCCGCCTGTTTTCGCCGCGAACGTTCGCAGTTGTTCGAAGGCTTTTACGACACGAGGTATTCAATGTTGCGCCAGATTCTGTATGCGACAGCCATCGCCGGTGTATTGAGCGGTTGCACGACGAGCAAGACAGCGGATATGCCAACGCAGTTTGCGAGCGGTAACCATAGCTGGCGTTACCAGTCCCAGTTCGGCAATCTCATCAGCATTGCCGACTACAGCGGCGAATGGAGCAACAACAAACCCAGCGGGCAGGGCAGTCTGCGAATGCTCAACCCCGATGGATCGGTGAAGGGTGCCTGCCGTGGAGTTTTTGGTGTTCCGGCTCCCGCCAACGATACGTTTGTACTCGCCAGTTTAGGTGCCGTCTATGTTGATGGTGAGTTGTCAGATGGTAATGGCACGGTCATTTACCGGGGCGTGCTTGCTAATTACCTTCCAAATTCCATCGCCTGCACTCCAACCGGCCAGGGTACCTATTACTGGGGTGATGGCTGGTCGCTGGGAGGTGCCCACAGCTATGCCAACCGTAATTACCTGACATTCTTTACGGGCCATTGCGCAATCGGTGCGCCGGACGGGCGGCGCTGGGATGGGGGATGCACTGTGCTGGGGGCTTCGGAAACCTCGGAGTTTGGCTCTCGACTCTACAGAGTGCGGGGTGCCATGCGGACCCAGTCGCCTGATCAGAATCACGACACCGTGATGCTCACCTTCAGCGAGCTGTCAGACCCCTTCGTGCTTGCCCATGGTCCGGGCCAGATGCGGCTGGTAAATGGCGATGTGGTGGAGGGTGTCTTCAATGCCGGTCGTGCCAATGACGGGCTGATGCGCCTGACCACCACTAGCGGTGAACCGTGGCTGGCCTACTGGGCTGGCGGGGAGTTGTTGATGCGCCACCCGGCTCCCGCCACTATCGAAAGCAACGGCAAACACTGCGGCGCCGATGGCTGGTTGCTGATGTCGGGCCAGTGCCGTGACGGACGCTGGCACGGCGACGTCGAGGCTTACAGCGCGGACGGACTGGAGCGCATTGCCGGTCATTTCAAACAGGGTCAGGCCGATGGCGAGGTGAGCTGGTCGCGGGTGACCACCGCCCATCAGGTGGTGGGCGAGCTGGCAGCGGGTCCGGTCCTCGGGTTCGACAAGGCGCGGATCACCGTGGCCGGCACGCCGCGCTATCAGGGTGCGATGGAGGGCTTCTCTCCTTCCGGTCAGGGTGTGTGCTGGGTGGAGGGGCAGCCGGAGCGCTGCGAATACCTGCACGGCTCGCGCATCGACGCGCTGCACAAGACCCGTTTGGAAAATCAGCGACTGGCCGCGGAACAGGAGCGGCAACGGCGCGAGCAACTGGCACAACAGCAAGCGCAACAGCGGCTGCAGCAGCAACAGGCACAACAACGGCAGGCGCAGCAGGACGGTGATTTCTTTGGCAAGGCGCTGGCGCTGGGCATTGGCGCTGCGGTGGTTGGCTCGTCGGGGCTTGATGCCAATGTCGCCGCGCAGGCCTACAGCGGTTTCGCCGCTGATGTGATGACCGACGGTCAGGCGGGCGGCATAGCGGCGGCGACGCAGAACATCGCGGCCCAGCAACAGGCTACCGCTCGCGCGGCGGCGACGCGGCCGGGGCTGCCGCTGGCGGATGAAACACAGTCCTGGGAACGGGCGCGTTCGTCGGTGGCGGGTTCGTCGATGCAGGGCGCCTCGATGGCCAATGGCACCATCGCCGCCGGTACGGCGGCGACCGGCCGCGCTGCGCCGGGTGGTGTCGGCACGCCGGGTGGCTCACTGGCGGCAATGGCGGGTTTCAGTCAGGGCAAGGCCAGTGCCGACGCAGCCAGGAGCGATGAGCTCAACGACAATATCGCCGCAGTGGCTGCGCGTATTGGCATGAAGATGCGCGAGTTCACCTACCAGTGCGGGCCGCAGGGGGAGAAAACCTCGGTCAACGTGCCGTACCGATCCGAAGCCTGCGCGGCGGCGAAGGAGTACTGGTTTCAGGTGTATGCCTGCAACGACGTGTACAACATGGACAAGGCGATTGACCAGTGCCGCAGCGGTTGCGGTAACCCGAATTGCGAGGAAGTGGAATGAGCGTGACGATCATCGTTCATTCGGGCAGTAAGCAGGTAGCCTGAATATGGCGCGCGGTGTGAAGGTGTGCCGCGCTGATTTGTCGCCGTCCTGATACCGGCGAGGTATCGGGACGGCCATTTGACCGGTCAGAAACCGGCTCCCATACTTTCCGGCCCGTTGTATTCGTACCCGGCAAGCCCCTCCATGACCGATCGCCGTATCGCCGCCCGTTTCCGCCGCGAACATTCGCAGTTGCTCGAAAGCCTCTACGACACCGTGCTCGACAATGGCGCCTGGGATCGCTTCCTGTCGCGGCTGGTGGCGGTGACTGAATCGCGCTCGGCGCGCTTCCTTGTGCTGAACGACAGCGCCGATACGGTGCTGTTCAGCACCAAGTTCAACATCGACGACAACGCCCATCGCAACTACGTCGACCACTTCGTCAACCGCTGTCCGTGGCGTCCCGAGCTGAAGCGCAAGGCGAGCGGGCGACTCTATTCGACCTACCTGCATTTCTCCTGTGGGCAGGATCAGTTCTACGACACTGAGTTCTTCAACGACTGGGCGCGCGAGCTCGACATCCACCACGGCATCTGCGGCACCGTGCTGCAGATGCCGGGGCGCACGGCGCAGCTGCTGGTGCAGCGCACCGGCGGGCAGGGGCACTACTCGGAGCCGGTCACCGCGCTGGTCAACAGCCTGCTGCCGCATCTGCGGCAGGCGCTGCGGTTGCAGGGTGCCGCCGAGCTTGACGGCATGGTGCGGCGTGCCTCGGAGCTGGACGGCGCGCCTTTGTTGCTGGTTGGCGCCGATGGTGGCGTGCGCTACGTCTCGCCGCGCGCCGAGCCGCTGCTGGCCGGCCCCGAGCTGACGGTGGCGGGCGGACGCCTGCAACTGCGCGACCCGATGTCGCGGCGCCGGCTGCAGCGCCTGTTGCAGCAGACTCTGGCGGCGCTGGCGCCGCAGCCGTTGCCGACGGCAGAGGCCGCCGTCGATCCGGAGCTGGAGGTTCGGCGTGCCGGGCGCCTGTCGCTGCGGCTGCGGCTGGCGCCAGTGCCGACCTCGGCGCTGTGGCCGCAGCCGGCGTGCGTGGCGATCTACCTGCACGACCCCGAGTCGCGGCTGGCACTCGACGCCGCCGCGCTGCAGCGCCGCTACGGCCTCACCGAGGCCGAGGCGCTCACTGCCGCGGCCAGCGCGCGCGGTCTCGACCCGCAATCCATCGCCGAGCGTGACGGACGCTCGGTGCATACCGTGCGCACCCAGCTGAAGTCGGTGTTTCGCAAGACGGGCGTCCATCGCCAGACCGAACTGATGGCCCTGATGCTGACCGGTGATGGTATGTAGCAGCGGTCCGCAGATGGCTGCCATGGATGGCAGGCCACAAAAAAAGGGGCTGCAGAATGCAGCCCCTTTCGCGTTCGTACTTCTACCGGCCTGAAGCCGGTGTCACGGCCTTACAGCGGCGTGACGTTCTCGGCCTGCGGGCCTTTCTTGCCCTGGGTCACGATGAACGAGACCTGCTGACCTTCGGTCAGCGACTTGAAGCCGCCGCTGTTGATCGAGCTGAAGTGTACGAACAGATCGGGACCGCTTTCGGGGGTGATGAAACCGAAGCCTTTCGAGTCGTTGAACCACTTGACGGTGCCGGTGCTGGTATTGGACATGAACTTTTACCTGTAATAACAAAGAGTGTGTTAGCCCGATGATTCGAGCTGGCTAAATATGGGGTTACTGAGTTGCGGCGGGGAACAGCTGGATAACCGGAGCAACGAACGGAGGAAGGAGCGAGAGAGTTACGGCTACAGACGCTTCAGACCTGAGTGCAATAACGCGCACATCGTTTAGCTGAGATGCAGCCTACGCCTATATCCGCATATGTCAAACGAAATATCGGGGAGTGTGCGGTGGATTACCCCTACCTCGCGCCAGCCGATAGTGGGACACGGGGCCGGCCTCGATGCGACAACTGGCGTAGACTGGCTCCCCGCCCGACATTCGGGCGCGCTTACCGGGAGAGGGTCATGGTCGCACGCAACAAACGTTTTTCCTCGATCGCCCACGCGGCGCCGAGCGCCGAGAACCAGGACACCATCGCGCGCCAGACCGCCGAATTCCTCGCCCGCGGTGGCATCGTGCAGCAGATTCCGATGGGGACGACGGCCTATGTGAAGCTGTACGGGCCATCCACCGAGGCGCGTGAGAAGGTGGAATGAGCTGCATGGCAAAGGCCATTCGGCTCACACGTCGCTGCGAAAGCGATGTCAGGGGGCGTTGACGTTTTTCAGTGAAGAATGCGTTTTCGTCACTCTGATGACATTGCAATGTGACGATGCGTCGTTGATGTCGTACTAGATGCGAATCAGGGGCGCGACGAACAGCGCCCCTATATTCAGAGGCGTCGGATCAACCGCGCTGCGCCAGCGCCTGCCTCACCGTCGCCAGCTTGACGCAGGTGACGAACACGTCGGTGCCTTTCTCGATCTCGGCCACGGTCGGGAACGACGGCGCGAAGCGGATGTTGCGATCCTGCGGGTCGTTGCCGTGCGGGAAGGTGGCGCCGGCCGGGGTGAATTTCACACCGGCCTCACCAGCCAGCTTGACGACGGTTTTCGCCAGCCCCGGCAGCGTGTCGAACGAGATGAAGTAGCCGCCCTGCGGCACGGTCCACTCACCGATCCCTTTCAGCGCTTCGAGGCGGTTCAGCACGGCGTCGAAACGCGGTTTCAGCAGCCCGGCGTGCTTCGTCATCAGCGCGCGAATGCCGGCGACGTCCTTCAGGAAGCGGACGTGACGCAGCTGGTTGACCTTGTCCGGGCCGATCTGGCCCTGGCCGAGGTGTTTCTGGAACTCTTTCAGGTTGGCGGGCGAGGCGGCCATGAAGGCGACGCCGGCGCCGGCGAAGGTGATCTTCGAGGTCGAGCCGAAGATGTAGACGGAATCTTCGGTGCCGTGCTGTTTGCACAGCGTCATCAGGTTGGCCAGCTGCGGTGCGTCGTCGCTCAGCGTGTGCACGGCGTAGGCGTTGTCCCAGAAGATGCGGAAGCCCTTGCCAGCGATCTTGCCGAGTCTGGCGAAGCGCTCGACGACGGCGTCGCTGTAGACGATGCCGCTTGGGTTGGAGAAGCGCGGCACGCACCAGATGCCCTTGATCAGCGGGTCGGCCTTGACCAGCGCCTCGACCTGATCCATGTCCGGGCCTTCGTCGTTCATCGCCACCGGCACCAGTTCGATGCCGATGTGGGTCGAGACGCCGAAGTGGCGGTCGTAACCGGGCACCGGCGCCAGGAATTTGATCTTCTTGTCGGTGTTGACGACTTCGGCATGCCACGGCGCGGCGCCGGGCAGTCCGTAATACATCGCGAACTCCTGCGCCTGGTACATCAGCGTCAGGCTGGAGGCGCCGCCGACCAGGATTTCGTCGCTGCCGACGTCCATCATCTGCGCGAACAGCGCCTTGGCCGACTTGATGCCGTCGAGGCCGCCGTAGTTGCGCACGTCGGTGCCGTCCGCGTCCTTGTAGTCGCCGGCCAGAATGCCGTCGAGCGCGTTGGAGAGGGACAGCTGGTCGGCGCTCGGCTTGCCGCGAGTCAGGTCGAGGTTCAGGCCGGCGGCCTGGATGTCGGCGTACTCCCTGGCGAGCGTGGCTTCCCACTCGCGCAGTTGTTCGGTCGAGGCGGACGAAAGGGCGGCTTGGTCGAGCTGCACGACAAAATCCTCGCTGGATGCTGTGTCTGATGAAGGTGAATGGCAGGCCACAGAAAATCGCCGGGAGCGATTTTCGACGTCGCGTCGGCGACGACCCCGCAGGGGGCCTGCCATGGATGGCGCGCACAAAAAATCGCCGGGAGCGATTTTTGGCGTCGCGCCAGCGGCGACCCTGCAGGGGTGGCCGCCACGGATGGCAGGCCACAAAAAAGGGCGCCACAGTATACGCGTGCGGCCTCGGCTCAGGTAGGTTGTGCGCATTCCGATGACGAGTGGAGGCTGCAGTCGTGAATTACATCCGCGAGTTCGAAGCGTCGATCGCCAATCCCGCTGACTTCTGGTTGCAGCAGGCCGGGGCACTGGCCTGGTACCGGCAGCCGCGGGTGGCGCTGGCCGAGGACGGCAACGGCGTGCAGCGCTGGTTTCCCGACGGTGAGCTGAACACCGCCCATCTGGCGCTTGACCACCACGTCGACAGCGGTCGCGGCGAGCAGCTCGCGCTGATCCACGACTCGCCGGTCACCGGCATCGTCGAGCATTTCACCTACCGCCAGCTGCGCGACCGCGTCGCCCGCTGCGCCGGCATGCTGGCCGGGCTCGGCGTCGGCCGCGGCGACCGCGTGCTGATCTACATGCCGATGGTGCCGGAGGCGGCGATCGCGATGCTGGCCTGCGCCCGCCTCGGTGCCGTGCACACCGTCGTGTTCGGCGGCTTCGCCGCGCACGAGCTGGCGGTGCGGATCGACGACGCGGCGCCGGTGGCAATCCTGGCCGCGTCGTGCGGCATCGAGGTCGACCGCGTCATCGCCTACAAGCCGATCCTCGATCAGGCATTGACTCTGTCCAGCCATCAGCCGCGCTGTTGCCTGATCCTGCAGCGCCCGCAGTGCACGGCCGAGCTGCGGCAGGGGCGCGATTTCGACTGGGGCGCGCTGATCGCGCAGGCGCCGGCGGCCGACTGCGTGCCGCTGCGGGCGACCGATCCGCTCTACATCCTCTATACGTCGGGCACCACCGGTAAACCGAAGGGCATCCTGCGTGACCACGGCGGCCACGCCGTCGCCATGCACTACAGCATGAGGGTGGTCTACGACATGGCGCCGGGCGAGGTGTTCTGGGCCGCCTCCGACGTCGGCTGGGTGGTCGGTCACTCCTATATCGTCTACGCACCATTGATCGCCGGCTGCACCACGGTGCTGTACGAGGGCAAGCCGATCAAAACGCCCGATGCCGGTGCCTTCTGGCGCGTCGCGGCGCAGCACCGGGTCAAGGCGCTGTTCGCGGCGCCGACCGCGTTCCGCGCCATCCGCAAGGAGGACCCGGAGGCTGCGCTGGCACAGCAGTACGACCTGTCGGCGCTGAAATACCTGTTCCTGGCCGGCGAGCGCCTCGACCCGTCGACCTACGAGTGGCTGTGCGAGCGCTTCGACCGGCCGGTGCTCGACCACTGGTGGCAGACCGAGACCGGCTGGGCAATCGCCGCCAACCCGATAGGCATCGAGCCGTTCGCCACCAAACCCGGTTCGGCAACGCTGCCGGTGCCGGGTTACGACGTGCACATCCTCGACGACAACGGCAATCAGCTGCCGGCCGGGCAGCAAGGCTTCATCGCCGTCAGGCTGCCGCTGCCGCCGGGCACGCTGGCGACGGTCTGGAACAACCACCCGCGCTTCGTCGCCGGCTACCTGCAGCGCTTCCCCGGCTACTACCTCTCCGGCGATGGCGGCTACCGCGATGTCGACGGCTACCTGTTCGTCATGGGCCGGGTCGACGACGTCATCAACGTCGCCGGCCACCGGCTGTCGACTGGTGAGATGGAGGAGGTCGTCGCCGCGCACCCGGCGGTGGCCGAGTGCGCCGTGATCGGCATCGCCGACAACCTGAAAGGGCAGATACCGGTGGCGCTGGCGGTGCTGAAGGATGGTGCGGCGGTCGATGCCGGGCAGCTCGAGCGTGACATCGTGCAGGCGGTACGCGATCAGGTCGGCGCGCTGGCCAACCTGAAGCAGGTGGTGGTGGTCAAACGGCTGCCGAAGACCCGCTCCGGCAAGATTCTGCGCGCGGTGCTGCGGGCGATGGCCGACGGCGAGAACTACGTGGTGCCGTCGACGATCGACGACCCGGCCGCACTCGATGAGGCGCAGGAGGCGCTGGTGCAGCGCGGGGTGGGGGTGTTGCAGGGGTAGTGCTCGCGTTCGTGCGCCCTTCGGCTCCGCTCAGGGCGAGCCCGCAGGCTGAGCGAAGTCGAAGCCCGGTGATCGGTGGAGTGACACAGCCAGCGCCCCTCTCCCTTCAGGAAGCGGGGACGTCAGTCCTTGCCATAAAGCCGAATCAGCGCATCGATCTGCGCCAGCGCCTTGTCGGAGGCGTCGATGATCTGGAAGCCGGCCCAGTAGCGGTGGAAGTTCTCGGCGCGCCGGCACCACAGGCAGTCGGCGCCGATCACCAGCTGGTCGCTCCCCTCCAGCTGCTCCGGCAGCTGCAGTCCCATCTGGAAGATCGCCTGCGTCTCGACCTCGCGGTCGGTGATCAGCATCAGGCCCTCGGCGGTGATGTTGACCAGCTCGCCGAACGGCCCGCCGTTGATCAGGTCGTGGATGAGGACGGCTTCGTTCAGTTCCCGGCGTTCGAGTTTGCGTGCCATGACGGTTGCGTGTGAGTCCATGGGAAGGGGGCGACGGCATTCGCCGGCGTTTGCAGCATAGATCAGGTCTGATCACGGCGCCGGCGCAGCGTCTCGACGATGCGCTCCAGCGCGCGCTCGAAGAATGGCCGCAGCGGGTTGCCGCCGTCGATCCTCACCGAGCCGACCCGCAGGCCGGCCGCCAGCTCGATGCCGCGCCGCATCGCCACCTGCTGGCCGATCGCGTTGACGAACATGTAGTGCTGCGTGCGGCGGTTGCTCCAGGCCAGCCTGGCGCGCAGCTGTTCGCGTTTGGGCCGGTCGGCGTGAAAGACGAACCAGGTGCCGAATTCGAGGCCCACGATCCGGGCCAGCAGCGGGTCGTCGATACTCTCGACCGGCGCCTGAATCGTCTCTATGTCGGCGGCGACCGGTTGTATCGGCGCGGCCGGTGATGCCTGTGCCAGCGCGTCGTCGTGCAGCCGGTGCAGCGCGCCGACCAGCCGTTCGCCGCTGCCTTCGTCGTAGCCGACGGTCGCCATGCCGTGGCGCAGCAGCTCGTCGAGCTGATCGCGCCCCTGCCACAGCGCGGCGCGTTCGAGGTCGCTGCGCGGCGGTTGCGGGCTGGCGTAGGCGAGCAGTTGGTCGACGGCGGCGGCCGCCTCCTTCCAGGCCTCGCTGCGCGGGCCGTGGCGCAGCAGGTTGTAGGTCAGGTAATTCGCCCACGGTTCGAACAGCAGCGTGCGCACGCTCTCCGGCAGCTGCCGGCTGCCGACCTTGATGCGCAGGAAGTGGTCGACGCGCTGGCGCGCCTCCTGCAACCGCTCCTCGCCGCTGGCCGCCTGTTGCGCGCGCTCCTCGGCGCGGCGGATGCGACCGGCGTAATGGACCAGGAACTCGTTGAAATCGCGGTTCAGCACCGCCAGCAGGCGCGGGTCGTCGTCGAGTTCGTCGAGCACGCGCTGCACCAGCATCTTCATGTGCTGATAGACGTCGTTGCGATGTTTGTCGCCGGCCTCGACCCAGCGCTCGCCGGCGGCGACCAGGCTGTTCAGCAGCTGTCGCGCCGGGTGGTCGGGACGCTCGAACAGCTCGCGGTCGAGCAGCGCCAGCTTCAGGTACGGGGTGTGCAGGTAGCTCAGCAGCGCCTTGACCGAATCGGGCAGGTCGTCGTCGTTCAGTACCTGATCGAACAGCAGGCCGACGATCGAGATCAGCTCGGCGTCGATCAGCCCGGCGCTGCGGGTCTGCCATTCGATCTGCTGCGAGAAGTGGGTGTAGTCGGTGGCCAGCACGGCCTGCGGTGTCGGCGCCGCCGCCAGCGTCTGCGCGCTCTGCTGCTGTACCGGCTGCAGGCCCGCCACCAGCCGCGGCAACGGCTGGCCGACCGCCGGCATGCCGAGCTGCGCCAGCGCCGCGCTCTGCAGCTGGCGCAGTAACGCCATCAGCTCGCTCTGGTGGCGGGCGCTCTCGGCGCTGGTCAGCCCCTGCAGCTCCTCCGGCAGTACCGGGGCTTCCCGTTTGCTGATCTGGTAGCGCAGGTGGGTCAGGATGCCCTTGTTCTTCAGGTCGTGGTTGAGCAGCTGGTAGAGCTTGTCGAGGCGGCCGAGCACGAGGCCGTCGTAGAGCTTGTAGGCGACCAGACGCGACGGCGTGTCGAGCAGGAAGCCGTCGGTCGCCGCCTCCAGCGCGTCGGTGAAGACGGCCGGCGCGACCGGGTTGCCGCTGTCCATCACCTTGGCGCCGATCAGCACGGAGAGGCGCTGGTTCAGTGTGTAGAGTGCCTCGGCGCAGTCGATCGAGGCCCGCCGCACCATCGCCGATACGGCGATCGAGCGCTCCAGCTGGTCGTTGTCGACCAGCCGCAGCTCGGCCTCGGTCAGCACCGGGGGCCTGGTCGTCTCCTCGCGATCGAGATAGCGGTCGAAGGCGATGCGAAGCGCGTCGAGCAGCCGCTTTTCGAGCGGACGGCGGTGGGCGCGCAGCTCTTTCTGCGCTTGCAGGAAGCGGTGCTGGTCGAGGTCGTTGCCGGCCTTGTCGGCCATCCGGAACAGCTGGTCGTCGAGCTTGTCCAGGTAGCCCTTCAGATGCACCATGGCCCACTTGAAAACCAGCGCCTTGCAGCTCTGCAGCAACTGCTCGCGGGTCTGGCCGGCGGGGAGCTTGTCGAGGGGAACCATGCGCTGGGGTTGTTCGCTTTGGAGTTATCCGCGCTGTCGGACTGCATCCCTGTCGTCGCGGCTGGCAGCCGGCGGTGGCTGGCGGCCCGGCCGAGTATACGGCAATTGGTCGCGGCGGCGACTCCGGCACGCGGGTGTGAAATTACCGGGCCGCACTGCGTGGGGCGGCTGCGAATGGCAGACGGCGGAGCGGGGCGATGCTCGACACTCGTGGTGACAGGCCGGCTCCGGTCGGCGTCGACATTGGTCTGGCCGAACGGCGGGGCGATGTGCTGACACGGCTGGCGGCGCTGTTCGAACTGCGCCTGCTCGATCCCGCGCGGATCGGGCGCGATCCCGATCTGTGCGGCTATGTGCTGGCGAACGGGGACGGTGCGGAGCAGGCGCTGCCGGCGTCCGATCCGCTGCTGCCGGTCGAATCGGAGCAGCGCCTGCACGACGACGCGCTGCGCGACAGTTTCATCGCGCGTGTCCATACCCGCCAGCGCTGGCAGCGGCTGCAGCGCGACGGGCTGACGCATGGCGGGTTGCAGCGCTTTCACGCCAGCCACAAGTATCTGGTCATGGCGCATTGCGTGCAGAGTTACCGCGCGCTCGGCCGCCTGCTCGCCGACGGTGGCGGCGAGCCGCTGCAGCCGCTCGCCGACCGCGCGCTCGCGCTGATCATGGCGGCGCTGGCGAAGCCGGCGACGCGGCGCGGCCATGCCAATGCGCTCGAGCATGTCCGCGGCTATCTGAAGCGCCGGCTCGGCGCCGCAGAGCAGGCCGAGCTGTCGGGGCTGATCGCGCGATACCGCGCGGGCGCCGTGCCGCTGGACGCGCCGCTGGCGCTGCTGCGCCGGCATTTCCGCCGTCACCCGGACGCCTATGTCGAGCGGCAGGTCTACCTGCAGCTCCATCCGGACGTGCCGCCGGCCGATGCGGAGACGCCCGCATGACGGCGCTGGTCTGGTTCCGCAGCGATCTGCGCGTCGACGACAACACCGCGCTGCACCGCGCCTGCGCCGCGCACGCGCGGGTCGCCGCCGTCTTCTACGCGACGCCGGCGCAGTGGCGCGACCACGACATGGGCGCCGTGCGCGGCGATTTCCTGTGGCGCAATCTGGCGGCGCTGCGCGACGCGCTGGCCGCGCTGGGCATCGCGCTGCAGGTGCGCAGCGTCGACCGTTTCGCCGATGTCGGCGCCGACCTGGCCGCGCTGGTGACGCGGCTCGGCGCCGAGGCCGTGCACGCCAACCGCGAGTATCCGGTCGACGAGGTTGCGCGCGATGTCGCGGTGGAGCGGGCATTGCGCGCCGCCGGTATCGATTTCCAGCTCCATCACGATGCGACGCTGCTGCCGCCCGGCGCGGTTCTGACGCGACAGCGGCAGCCGTTCAGGGTGTTCACGCCGTTCAAGCGCGCGCTGTTCGAGCTGGTCGGCGATTCACCGTTGCAGTGCCTGCCGGCGCCGCGCCGGCGCGAGCCGTGGCTGGCGCCGGTCGAGCTGCCGCCGGCGCCGTTCTCGCCGGGCGCGGTGCCCGCGGCGCTGTGGCCGGCCGGCGAGGAGTCGGCGCGCGAACGGCTGTCGCTGTTCATCGACGACGGGATCGTCGACTACCGGCGCTTGCGCGACCTGCCGGCGGTCGACGGCACCAGCCGGCTGTCGCCCTATCTGGCGCTCGGCGTCATCTCGATCCGCCGCTGCGTCGAGGCGGCGCTGGCCGTCAATGGCGGACAGTGGGCCGGCGGTGACGACGGCGTCGACAGCTGGATCGGCGAGCTGGTCTGGCGCGAGTTCTACCTCCATGTGCTGGCGCACTTCCCGCAGGTCAGCAGGCACCGCGCGTTCCGCCCCGAGACCGAGCGGGTGCGCTGGCTCGACGACGACGCGGCATTCGCGCGCTGGGCCGAGGGGCGCACCGGCTTTCCGCTGGTCGACGCCGCGATGCGGCAGCTGACGACGACCGGCTGGATGCACAACCGGCTGCGCATGGTGACGGCGATGTTCCTGAGCAAATACCTGCTGCTCGACTGGCGCCGCGGCGAGCGTTTCTTCATGCAGCATCTGGTCGACGGCGATCTCGCCGCCAACAACGGCGGCTGGCAGTGGAGCGCGTCGACCGGCACCGATGCCGCCCCTTACTTCCGTGTGCTGAGCCCGCTGCGCCAGGCCGAGCGCTTCGACCCGGACGGCGAGTTCACGAAGCGGTTCCTGCCCGAGCTGCGCGGGGTCGACGCGAAGCTGCTGCTGCAGCCGGGTCACCCGGCGCTGCTGGCGGCGGGCTATCCGGCGCCGATGCTCGATCTGAAGACGGCACGCGAGCGGGCGCTGGCCGCTTTCGCGGCGGCGACGGCGGGGCGCTGAACGCCCGCGACCGGTGCGCCGGGGCCGGCAACGGCGGCGCCCCGGGGTGGTCCCAACCGGTAGGTTCCGGCGGCGCGGCCGGCTACCATGCCGGCTCGGGTCGGGTGGCCATCGGGGGCACGGCCCGGTCCGGGCCGATTCGGGCGTGTTGGAGGGAGCGATGCGACTGCTGCTGATCTGCTTCGCCCTGCTGCCGCTGCTGGCGCACGCCACCGCCACCGGCGAGGCGCGCGACCGCGACGGCCGGCTGCTCTACACCGAGCGCCATCTGATCGACGGCGACCACCACGAGGTCGAATACCGCGACGCCGACGGCGAGCTGTTCGCCACCAGCCGGCTCGACTACGGTTTCGGCGACACCCAGCCGGCCTACCAGCAGCGCGACCTGCGCAGCGACGAGCGCGAGGGCGCGCGCTGGCGGCAGGGGGCGCTGGTGCTGTTCCATGCCGATCGCGGTGGCGAGCGCGAGAAGGTGGTCGCCACGCCGCCGCAGCCGCTGGTGCTCAGCTCCGGCTTCGACCACTTCGTCCGCGACCACTGGCAGGCGCTGCAGCGCGGCGACGCGGTGCCGTTCCATTTCGCCGTGCCGACGCGGCTGATGCTGGTCGAGCTGCGGGTGTGCCGGGTCGACGCCGACGATGCGCCGGCCGGCGGGCTGGCGCTGCGGGCGGATCCGATATCGCCGCTGTGGCGTCTGGTCACGAAACCGATCGACCTGTTCTACGACGCCGACCGCCGCCTGCTGCGCTATCGCGGCATCAGTAACCTCGAACTGGGCGAGAACTCGCCGTGGGTCGAGGTCACCTACCGCTACGACCGGCCGGCCACCGGCGTCGCCGCCTCGCCCTGACCCGGCCGGAGCGGGGTTGGAATCGCTCCGCCGCATCCCCACATAGCGCAAAGCGCCGCGTCCGGGCCGACGCGGTTTTCTCCCTGCCGACAAGAATCAGACCATGAGCGAATACAACCCGATCGACGCCGAACTGATCACCGATCCCGATATCGACGATGAATTCGACGACAGCCCGACCGGAGGCACCGAGCTGGTGATCCCGGACGCCGTGCTGCCGAGCGTGCTGCACCTGATCCCGGTGCCGAACCGGCCGTTCTTCCCGGCGCAGGTGCAGCCGATCGTGCTGTCGCTCGATCCATGGCGCGAGACCATCGAGCGCGTCGCCAAGGCCGACAAGCCGGTGCTGGGGCTGATCTACGCCGGCGACCAGAGCCCCGAGCAGATCGACCCCGAGCGGATGCCGGCGATCGGCTGCGCCGTGCGCGTGTTCAAGGCACAGCACGACGAGGAGCACGCGCAGATCATCGTGCAGGGGCTCAAGCGCTTCCGCATCCGCCGCTGGATCAACCGCCAGCCGCCCTATCTGGTCGAGGTCGACTACCCGGAGAACGCCGTCGGCAGCGACAGCGACGAGGTGCGCGCCTATGCGATGGCGCTGATCAAGGCGATTCGCGACCTGCTGCCGCTGAACCCGCTCTACAGCGAGGAGCTGAAGCACTTCCTGTCCCGCTTCAGCCCGAACGAACCGTCGCCGCTGGCCGATTTCGCCGCCGCGCTGACCACCGCGCGCGGCCCCGAGCTGCAGGCGGTGCTGGAGACGCTGCCGCTTGGCAAGCGGATGGAGAAGGTGCTGCTGCTGCTCAAGCGCGAGCAGGAGGTGGCCGAACTGCAGAGCAAGATCAGCGAGCAGGTCAACGACAAGATCCAGACCCGCCAGCGCGAATTCTTCCTGCGCGAGCAGCTGAAGGTGATCCAGCAGGAGCTCGGCATCTCCAAGGATGACAAGACCGCCGACGTCGAGGAGTTCCAGAAGCGGCTGGAGGGCAAGCAGGTGCCGCCGGCGGCGCAGAAGAAGATCGACGAGGAGCTGAAGAAGCTGTCGATCCTGGAGACCGGCTCGGCCGAGTACGGCGTCACTCGCAACTACCTCGACTGGGCCTCCAGCATGCCGTGGGGCGTCCACTCCGAGGACAAGCTCGACCTGAAGCGCGCCCGCAGCGTGCTCGACGAACACCACGACGGTCTCGACGACGTCAAGCAGCGCATCATCGAATTCCTCGCCGTGGCCAGGTTCAAGGGCGAGGTCTCCGGCTCGATCATCCTGCTGGTCGGCCCGCCCGGCGTCGGCAAGACCTCGATCGGGCGCTCGATCGCCGACGCGCTCGGGCGCAAGTTCTACCGCTTCTCGCTCGGCGGCATGCGCGACGAGGCCGAGATCAAGGGCCACCGCCGCACTTATATAGGTGCGATGCCGGGCAAGCTGGTGCAGGCGCTGAAGGAGGTCGAGGTCGCCAACCCGGTGATCATGCTCGACGAGATCGACAAGATCGGTGCCTCCTACCAGGGCGACCCGGCCTCGGCGCTGCTGGAGGTGCTCGACCCGGAGCAGAACGTCGACTTCCTCGACCACTACCTCGACCTGCGCCTCGACCTGTCGAAGACGCTGTTCGTCTGCACCGCCAACCAGCTCGACACCATCCCCGGTCCGCTGCTCGATCGCATGGAGGTCATCCGGCTGGCCGGCTACATCAGCGAGGAGAAGCTGGTTATCGCCAAAAACCACCTGTGGCCGAGGCTGCTGCAGCGTTCGGGCATCGACAGGAAGCGGCTGAAGATCTCCGATGCGGCGATTCGTGCCATCGTCGAGGGCTATGCCCGCGAGGCCGGCGTGCGCAACCTGGAGAAGCAGCTCGGCCGCATCGTGCGCAAGAGCGCGGTGCGGCTGCTCGACGACGAGAAACTGAAGCTGTCGATCGGCGTGCCGGAGGTCGAGGAGTTCCTCGGCATGCCGATGTTCCGGCGCGAGACGCCGAAGCGCGGCGTCGGCATCGTCACCGGGCTGGCCTGGACCTCGATGGGTGGCGCCACGCTGCCGGTCGAGTGTTCGCGCATCCACACGCTGAACCGCGGCTTCAAACTGACCGGCAAGCTCGGCGAGGTCATGAAGGAATCGGCCGAAATCGCCTACAGCTACGTCATGTCGCACCTGACCGAATTCGGCGTGAAGGAGAAGTTCTTCGACGAGTCGTTCGTTCACCTGCACGTGCCGGAGGGGGCGACGCCGAAGGACGGCCCCAGCGCGGGCATCACGATGGCGACCGCGCTGCTGTCGCTGGCGCGCAACCAGCGCCCGGCGAGACCGCTGGCGATGACCGGCGAGCTGACGCTGACCGGCGAAGTGCTGGCGGTCGGTGGCATTCGCGAGAAGGTGATCGCGGCCAAGCGCGCCGGCATCAAGGAGCTGATCCTGCCGGAGCCGAACCGGCGCGATTACGACGAACTGCCGGACCACATCCGCAAGGGGCTGACGGTCCATTTCGCTGCGCGCTACGGCGAGGTGTTCGATGTGGTGTTCGGTACGGCCCTATCGACGAAGCAATAACCCACGCCGTTTCTGCACTTTCATCCCACCGCTACCCGCCCGGCCTTGATCGCTGTCGATAAGGCTGGGGGGCAGCGCTCCATATTTCGTCTCTTCTGCCCGTCCTCTGTACCCCTTCGCGCCCGTCGTACCGGATACAAGAGTGCCTCCCGGGTAAAAGTTCCACGCAGGTAAACCGAGCCTCGTAGGTAAAAGTGCCTAAAGCCCTGGCGCCGATTCGCGCCGCTGACGAGCGCTGCAGCACACTTTTCACGCCGGTCGCAGCGCGGTATTGATCGGCTTCACAACCTGCGCAGGTGTGGCCGGCTGGTCTTGCGGTCGTCGACTAGATTGATCCGCAAGTCAGGGTCTGACATCACTCAAAAAGCGCCAATGGAGTGAGCTTTCGATGAGGTACTCTCCATGCGTTCCAATGTTTTCCTCTCCGGCGCGTTGATCGTGGCGACGGCAGCCTTCTCCGCAGGCAGCCACGCCGCCACCATCACCACGCTGAAGAACCCCAGCAGCAAATCGATCGCGCAGTCGGGCGTCACGTACGTGCCGACCGACTATTCGGTGTGCGCGAATCTGTCTTCCGCCAAGGTGGTTGATCGCTACTATTACTGCTCTGGCGCGGCCGGTGTGCTGACAGCGTCGCAGGTATCGGTCATCAACGCGCTCACCTACCGCGATAACCCGGCTACCAGTGCCATCAAGGTTTCGGATGGGTGGTATGAGCCTTCTGATTACTCTGGCTGCAAGCGATTCACCAGTGCGATCGAGCACAACGGGTTCTATTGGTGTTCGACTCAGGTCGGCTCGCTGTCGTCGACTGTCATCAGTCAGCTGGCAGCACTGACTCCCCCTCCCGCACCGACCCCGGCCAGTTACACCGTCACCACGCTGAAGAACCCCAACAGCAAATCGATCGCGCAGTCGGGTGTCACGTACGTGCCGACCGACTATTCGGTGTGCGCGGACCTGTCTTCCGCCAAAGTGGTTGATCGTTACTATTACTGCTCTGGCGCGGCCGGTGTGCTGACAGCGTCGCAGGTATCGGTCATCAACGCGCTCACCTACCGCGATAACCCGGCTACCAGTGCCATCAAGGTTTCGGATGGGTGGTATGAGCCTTCTGATTACTCTGGCTGCAAGCGATTCACCAGTGCGATCGAGCACAACGGGTTCTATTGGTGTTCGACTCAGGTCGGCTCGCTGTCGTCGACTGTCATCAGTCAGCTGGCAGTACCGGCTCCCTCTCCCACCCCGGCTCCTGCTCCGGCTCCCACCCCGACTCCGACCAGTTACAGTGCCAAGCTGGAGTGGACGGCGCCGAGCACGCGCGAGGGCGGTGCGCCGCTGGCGGCCAGCGAACTGAAGGGGTACGAGATCTACTACACCAGCGACGACCTGGCGCAGGCGGTCACGCTGCCGGTTTCCAGCGCGACTGCGACCAGCTACTCGGTTTCCAATCTGAAGGCGGGGACCTATCACTTCGCAATTTCGGCCATCGACAGCAATGGCCTGAAAAGCAAGCTGT
>CAZEVP010000031.1:0-34330 GCA_964515735.1 uncultured Verrucomicrobiaceae bacterium
CGCGCTCGACGATGCCGAGATCAAATATTCGACCGTGCAGAACTGGTATCCCGGCGACGAAGAGGGACGCGGCGGCATCTACAACTTCGTCACCAAGCGCGGCGCCTGCAACGGCGTGCGCTCGAAGATCTCGTGGACGCAGGTCGAGACCGGCTCGGCGATCACGTGGAAATACCCGAGCGTGATCCTGCGCGGCGACCACAGCGTCGGCGAGTTCTACTCGGTGGCGCTGACCAAGCACATGCAGCAGGCCGACACCGGCACCAAGATGATCCACCTCGGCAACCACACCCGCAGCTCGATCGTCTCGAAAGGGATCTCGGCCGGCCGCAGCCAGAACACCTATCGCGGTCTGGTGCGCGTGTCGCCGAAGGCGCACAAGGCGCGCAACTTCACCCAGTGCGACTCGCTGCTGATCGGCGGCCAGTGCGGCGCCCACACCTTCCCGTACATCGAGTCGCTGCAGCCGAGCGCCGTGGTCGAGCACGAGGCCAGCACCTCGCGCATCAACGAGGATCAGCTGTTCTACCTGCAGAGCCGCGGCATCGACGCGGAGCAGGCGGTGGCGATGATCGTCAACGGCTTCTGCAAGGAGGTGTTCGATCAGCTGCCGATGGAGTTCGCGGTCGAGGCGCAGAAGCTGCTGGAGTTGAGCCTCGAGGGCAGCGTCGGTTAGCGCATATCTCCCCTCTCCCTGAAGGGAGAGGGGACAAGACACCGAATTGAAGAATTGAGAGAACGAAGATGCTGAAGATCACCGACCTGCACGCCGTGGTGCTGGGCAACGAGAAGGATGGCGGCGACACCGACAAGGAGATCCTGAAGGGGCTGAACCTGTCGATCGGTGCCGGCGAGGTGCACGCCATCATGGGGCCGAACGGTTCCGGCAAGAGCACGCTGACGCGCGTGCTCAGCGGCGACCCGCACTACCGCGTCAGCGGCGGCCAGATCCTGTTCAACGGCGAGGATCTGCTCGACAAGGCGCCGGAGCAGCGCGCGCGCGAAGGCTTCTTCCTCTCCTATCAGTATCCGGTCGCCATTCCCGGCGTCAGCAACATCCAGTTCCTGAAAGCGGCGGTCAACGCCCAGCGCGAGGCGCAGGGCCAGGGCCCGCTCGATGCGCTGCAGATTCTGGAGCAGGCGCGCGCCGGCCTGAAACAGGTCGCGCTCGACGACAGCTTCCTGCAGCGCCCGGTCAACGAAGGCTTCTCCGGCGGCGAGAAGAAGCGCAACGAACTGCTGCAGATGCTGCTGCTGAAACCGCGCCTGTGCGTGCTCGACGAGGTCGACTCCGGCCTCGACATCGACGCGCTGAAGGTCGTCGCCGACACCGTCAACAGCATGCGCGACGCCGGTCGCAGCTTCCTGCTGATCACCCACTACCGCCGCCTGCTCGACCTGATCGCGCCGGACCACGTGCACGTGCTGTCGGCCGGCCGGATCGTCGCCAGCGGCGGCATGGAGCTGGCCGAAGAGCTGGAGCGTTCCGGTTATCGCGGCATCGCTGCCTGAGGATCGATGTCATGGGCAGCCGCGAATCGCTCCTCGACCAACTGACGGCGCTCGCCGCCGAACAGCGCCCGCAGCGCCACGAGCCGGCCTGGCTCGGCGAACGGCGCGCGCACGCGCAACGACAACTGGAAAAACGCGGCCTGCCGAACAAGCGGCTGGAGAGCTGGCACTACTCGGCCGGCGATTTCTGGCTGCAGCAGTTCGGCCAGCGCCACTCGCTGGTGCCGCTGACACCGGCCGAGCAGATCGCCGACCTCCACGCCAGCATCGACGGCGCTCTCCCGGCCGGCCACCAGCTGCAGTTCAGCCACGGTTATCTGGTCAACGAAAAAATCGTCGGCGGTGACCGTGAAAAGGTATCGCTGCAGCCGCTGTCGCAAATCGATGACGCAACGCGCGACGCACTGAAGCAGGCCTTCGACGTCGACAGCAGCGTCGACAGCCTCGCCGACCTCGCCACCGCGCTGGCGCCGGAACCGTGGCTGCTGACCGTCAGCGCCGGCGCGACGCTGGAAAAACCGCTGCTGCTGTCGCACATCGCCGCACAGACCGGCCTGCAGATCAGCCAGCTGATCGTCTGGGTGCGCGACAACGCCGACGCGACGCTGCTCGAAAGCTTCCACGGCGGCTGCGACGACTACCTGCACGTCGCCCACGCCAAGCTGAAACTGGAGCGCGGCGCGAAGCTGACCTATCTGCGGCTGCAGCACGAAGGCGAAACCGCGCACCACCTCGGCAGCGTCGAGGCCTCGGTCGGCCGCGACGCCGCGCTGCGCACACAGCTGCTGCTCGGCGGCGAGCGCATCGACAGCGAGCGCAACAGGATTCGTGTCGGCTTCTACGTCGGCCTCGACGCGCCCGGCGCCGAATTCACCGCGCGCAGCGCCTTCGCCGCCGACGCGCAGCAGCATGTCGACTTCCACTTCACCGTCGATCACCGCGCCGACCACGGCCGCAGCGACGTACTGGTGCACGGGCTGGCCGACGACAAGAGCCGCGGCGTCGTCAACGGCCGCATCCATATCGCCGCCAACACGCGCGGCAACGACGGCCGCTTCACCAGCCACAACCTGCTGCTCAGCAACAGCGCCGAGATCGACGCCAAGCCGGAACTGGAAATCTACGCCGACGAAGTGGCCTGCTCGCACGGCGCCACCATCGGCCAGCTCGACGAGGAGCAGCTGCTCTACCTGCGTAGCCGCGGCATCGACGAGCAGACGGCGATCGCGTTGATGAAAGAGGGTTTCCTGACCAGCGGCCTGCTCGACTGCGGCAACGCCGCGCTGAACGGCTTCCTGCGTGGACAGCTGCTGGCGCGCGTCGGCGGGGAGCTTTCGCTATGAACGCACCGGCCTCTTCTCCTCACACCGCGCAGGCGCTCGACATCGAAGCACTGCGCGCGCAGTTTCCGACGCTGCATCAGCAGGTGCACGGCCGGCCGCTGGTCTACCTCGACAACGCCGCCACCACGCACAAGCCACGCGCGGTGATCGATGCCATCAGCCATTTCTACGAGCACGACAACAGCAACGTGCACCGCGGCGTGCACACGCTGTCGCAGCGCGCCACCGAGCGCATGGAGGCGGCGCGCGACAGCGTGCAGCGCTTCCTCAACGCGCCGGCGCGCGAAGAGGTGATCTTCACCCGCGGCACCACCGAGTCGATCAACCTGGTCGCGCACGGTTTCGCGCGAGCCTTCCTGAAGCCGGGCGACGAGGTGCTGATCAGCGCGCTCGAACACCACGCCAACATCGTGCCGTGGCAGCAGGCCTGTGAATTTTCCGGCGCGACGCTGCAGGTGGCGGCGATCAACGACGCCGGCGAGATCGATCTCGACGATCTGCAGAAAAAGCTGTCGACGAAAACGAAGATCGTCGCGGTCAACCACGTCTCCAACGCGCTCGGCACCGTCAACCCGATCGCGCAGATCATCGCGTGGGCGAAGGCGGTCGGCGCGGCGACGCTGATCGATGGCGCACAGGCGGTCGCGCACGGCGCCGTCGACGTACAGCAGCTCGGTTGCGATTTCTACGCCTTCTCCGGCCACAAGCTGTTCGGGCCGACCGGCACTGGTGTGCTGTGGGGCCGCCGCGAGCGGCTGGAGAAACTGCCGGTTTATCAGACCGGCGGCGACATGATTCGCGAAGTGCGTTTCGACAAAACCACGTTCGCGCCGATCCCGCACAAGTTCGAGGCCGGCACACCGCACATCGCCGGCATCATCGGCCTCGGCGCGGCGATCGAATGGCTGAACGCGCAGCCGCTCGACGCGCTGCTGGCGCACGAACACGCGCTGCTCGAACACGCCACCGCGCTGGCGCGGCAGGTGCCGGGCATGACGATCGTCGGCACGGCGCGCAGCAAGGTGTCGGTGCTGTCGTTCACGCTCGACAACGTGCACCCGCACGATATCGGCACCTTCCTCGATTTCGAGGGCGTCGCCGTGCGCGCCGGCCACCACTGCGCGATGCCGGTGATGCAGCGCTTCGACCTGCCGGCCACCGCGCGCGCGTCGTTCGCGATCTACAACACGATGGCCGAGGTCGATGCGCTGTTCGCCGCGATCGAGTCGGTCAACAAGACATTCGCCTGAGCGGAGAGCGACAGATGAACCCTGAACTGCGCGCGCTCTATCAGGAGATGATCCTCGACCACGGTCGCCGGCCGCGTCACTTCGGCGCGCCCGCCAGCTATACGCACAAGCTCGAAGCCTACAATCCGCTGTGCGGCGACCACCTGACGCTGTATGCGACGATCGAGGATGGCGAGATCAAAAACGTACAGTTCGACGGCAAGGGCTGCGCGATCTCGGTGGCGTCGGCGTCGATGATGTGCGACGAGGTCGAGCACAAGTGCTGCAATGACGCGCAGGATCTGTACGAGCGTTTTCACCAGCTCGTCACCGGCAAGGCGGCGGCCAATAACGTCGGCCGGCTGGAGATCCTCGCCGGCGTCAAGGATTTTCCGGCGCGGGTCAAATGCGCGACGCTGGCGTGGCACACGCTCGACCACATGCTGCGCGGTGATTCGGAGCCGGTCAGCACCGAGTGAGGTGCAAATCGCGTCGTCATTCTGCGCGGAGCGAAGTGGCGTCGCAGAATGACAGATGCGGATTCATGATTCAGTCAGAGCTTCCGGAACGAGGAGAAGACGATGTCTGCAGTGACGACATTCGATCAGAGCCAGCTGCTGGCGGTGACGCCGGAAGTGGTGCGCCACCTCGGCCGCCATATTTCGAAAAAGCCGGGCACCATCGGCGTGCACATCGGCGTCAGGGACAGCGGCTGCTCCGGCTACGCCTACGTGCTCGAACTGGTCGATGCGCAGCCGGCCGACACGGTGCTCATCGACGCCGATCCGCAGCTGACGCTGTTCGTCGATGTCAAAAGTATTCCGGCACTCTCCGGCAGCACGCTGCGGCTGGTGAAAGAGGGTCTCAATGAAACGGTCAAATTCGATAATCCCAACGCTGGATCTTACTGCGGGTGCGGCGAGTCATTTACCGTCGCTCCCGAGGTTGAAGCCCGGCTCCAGGCGTGAACGGGTAACGCTGTCGCGCGAGGTCGCGGCGCTGCTGGTGCCGAGCGGCACCGCGACGACGCTGCCGAAAGATGCCGAGGTGGCGATCAGCCAGGCGCTCGGCGGCAGCTTCTCGGTCGAGTACGAAGGCCGGCTCTACCGCATCGATGGCCTCGATGCCGATGCGCTCGGCAAGCCGGCACTGCAACTCGAATTCGCCAATGTCGAAGCCGGCATCATCAAGCTCGAACATATCGATCAGGTGCTGCGCACCGTCTATGACCCGGAAATTCCGGTCAACCTGCTCGATCTCGGCCTGATCTACGCACGCCGCGTCGAGGGTCACACCGTGTCGATCGACATGACGCTGACGGCGCCGGCCTGCGGCATGGGCGACGTGCTGCGCGCCGAGGTGGCGCGGCGGCTGCAGCAGGTGCCCAATGTCGGGAAGGTGGAAGTGAAGCTGGTGTTCGATCCGCCGTGGAACCGCAACATGCTGTCCGAGGCGGCGAAGCTCGAACTCGGCATGTTCTGACGCCGCGCCGCAGGCGCGACGTCCACTCCGATCATTTCAGACGGAAGAAGCCGACCAGCGCGTGCATCTGCCCGGCGCTGTCGCTCAGCTCGCCGGCGGTGGCGGCGAGCTGCTCCGACGCGGCGGCGTTCTGCTGCATCCCCTGGCTCAACTGCCCCATCGCCGTGTTGACCTGCTGCACGCCGGCGGTCTGCTCCTGCGTCGCGGCGCTGATCTCCTGCACCAGCCCCGCCGTCTTGCCGATCGCCGGCACGATCTCGGTCAGCTTGTCACCGGCCTGATGCGCGGTGTCAAGCGAGGTGGCGACGATGCCGTGGATCTCCTGCGCCGCCGCCTGCGCGCGCGATGCCAGCTTGCGGATCTCGCCGGCGACGACGTTGAAGCCCTTGCCGGCCTCGCCGACCCGCGCCGCCTCGATCGCGGCGTTCAGCGCCAGCAGGTTGGTCTGGTAGGCCATGTCGTCGATCACCGACACCTTGCCGGCGATCTGCTGCATCGCCGCCACCGTGGCATCGACCGCCTCGCCACCGGCCACCGCCTCGGCCGCCGTCGCGGTGGCGATCTGCTCGGTCACCTGCGCGTTCTCGCGGCTCTGCGCCACGACGGCGGCGATCTGTTCGATCGTCGCGCTGGTCTGCTCGACGCTGGCCGCCTGCTCGGTGGTCGCCTGACTGATCGACTCGGCGGCCGAACTGACCTGGTCGGCAGCCGTGGCCAGCCCGTCGGACGAGACACCTATATCGGTGACGATGCTGGCGAGATTGCCGGTCATCGTGTGAATCACGTGCATCAGCGCGTCGACCTCGTTGCGCACCGGGCCGCTGTCGTGGTGGCGCAGGTCGCCAGCGGCGATCTCCTGACAGAAACGGGTGATGGCGCGCAGCGGCTTCAGCAGCGCGCGATTGACCGTCCACCACTGCCAGCCGATCGCCAGCAGCGCCACCGCGAAACCGATGGCGAAACCGATCTCCATGCGCTGGAAGTTCGGCGACTGCTTCAGCTCGCCGTAGGCGAGCGCGCCGAGGCCGACGAAGGCGGCCAGCACCAGCAGCGAGACGAACAGCGTGCGGCTGGCGATCGACAGGCCGCCACCGAACAGCCGCAGCAGCGGGTTGCTGCGTACCACCTGCCCGCCGCGGATCGTCAGCCCGCGCGCGCTGCCGTCGCGGAAGCGCGCGTAGAGCGCCTCCGCCGCGCGGATCTGCCCGTCGCTCGGCCGCGTGCGCAGCGACATGTAGCCGATGATCCGGTCGCCCTCCCAGATCGGGTTGGCGTTGGCCTCGACCCAGTAGTGGTCGCCGTTCTTGCAGCGGTTCTTGACCATGCCGCGCCACGGCTTGCCCTGCCGGAGCGTGCGCCACAGGTCGGCGAACGCCTCGCGCGGCATGTCCGGGTGGCGAATGACGTTGTGGTGGGCGCCGATCAGCTCCTCGGCGGTGAAGCCGCTGATCTCCATGAACGGGCGGTTGACGTAGGTGATGCGGCCTTTCAGATCGGTCTTGGAGACGATGAACTCGCCCTCCTTCAACCGGTACTCGATCTGCGTGACGGGGCCGTTGTTGCGCATGACAGTTCCTCTCCCGCAGCCCGGACGCCCACGATGGGTACGGCGACGGGGCTCGCTTCATGATTCACGCAGTCTAGTGCGCCCTGCGCGATTTGCCCGGTCAAATGGCGACATCGCGCACCGATATGGCCGCCCCTCGACAGCGGTGTCCACCCTTCGCCTCTGCCGGTGCCGCCTTTCGCCGACGCGACCGCAGCGGCTAGTATTGCCGTCGCCGCGGCGCCGCCGTGGCCGATTCGCGCATTCGCCGGCAGACACCTCGAAGGAGCGACCGTTTGAAGACCATTGCCCTCTACAACATCAAGGGTGGTGTCGGTAAAACCACCTCCGCCGTCAACCTGGCCTGGCTGGCCGCGGCCGCCGGCCTGCAGACCACGCTGTGGGATCTCGACCCGCAGGGTTGCGCCGGCTTCTATCTCGGCGTCGACGACGGCGAGATCAGGCAGCGCGCCGCCAGACTGATCGAAGGCAAGGTCGAGCCGGCCGAGCTGCGCCTGCCGACCGCCTACGACAACCTGAGTCTGGTGCCGGCCGACTTCAGCCTGCGCAAGCTCGACGTGCTGCTGGCCGAGGAGAGCAAGGGCCACTTCAAGGCGCTGCTGAAGGCGCTCGGCGCCGACCAGCAGCTGGTGGTGCTCGACTGCGCGCCGGCGCTCTCCAGCACCGCCGAGCAGCTGTTCCGCGCCGTCGACCTGGTGCTGGTGCCGCTGATCCCGACGCCGCTGTCGCTGCGCGCCTGGGAACAGTTGAAGGAGTTCACCGCGCAGAAGAAGTGGAGCGACGTGAAACTGGTGCCGTTCTTCACCCAGGTCGACCGCCGCCGCAAGCTGCAGAGCGAGATCGTCGAGAGCCGCCGGAAGCGGTTCCCGGAGATGCTGAAAAGCTACATTCCCTACGCCAGTGCCGCCGAGCAGATGGGTGCCCATCGCGCGCCGCTGAATGCCTATGCCGCCAGCAGCGCGCCGGGGCTGGCCTACGCGCTGCTGTGGAACGAAGTGAAGAAACTGCTGCGCAACCGCTGAAGAACCCGCGGCGGACGCCGCGGGCTCATTTCACATCTCACTGAATGACGCCGCAGGCGACGCGGGCACCACCACCGCCGAGCGGCGCCGGGTGGTCCGCATGGTTGTCGCCACCGGCGTGAACCATCAGCGAGCGCCCCTTCAGCTCATCGAGCTTCTTCAGCCGCGGCGCCAGCACCGGCTGCGCCGCCTTGCCATCGGTATCGACGAACAGCGGCGGCAGGTCGCCGAGGTGGCCATTGCCCCACGGCGTGCCGTGGACGTTGCTGCCGGACGGGTCGTAGTGACCACCAGCCGCGCCGGCGGCTACCACCGCGCCATCCTTTTCCGCCGCGTCGCAGCTCGGGTTCTGGTGCACGTGGAAGCCGTGCAGCCCCGGCGTAAGCCCGGTCAGCACCGGCGTGAACACCAGGCCGTAGGCCGTTTCGGACACGGCGACATTGCCGACCGCGGCCCCGACCCCCTTGCCATCGACCTGATGCAGCGGCACCACCAGATCGGCGAAGGCCGCTCCGGCGGTCATCGACATGATGAGTACAGCGAGTTTTTTCATTGTTGTCTGTTCTCCTCTGATCCGGGCTCTGCCCGGTCTGTGTTTTTCTGTGGTCGCCGACATGGCGCGACATTGTGACTGACCGGTACCGCTTCCGGTTCCCCGCCCCGGCGGTTCAGGCGCGGCGCAGCCGCCGCGTATCGATGACCCCGACGGCGCGCGCTCGCAGCTGGCCGCAGCCGCCGTCGACATCCTGACCGGCGCTGTTGCGCACCTTGGTCAGCACGCCGCGGCCTTGCAGGTAGCGGACGATCGCGGTGATGCGGTCGGCGTCGGGGCGCTGGTAGTCGTCGCCATCGAGGCTGTTGAACGGGATCAGGTTCAGCACCGCGTACTTGCCCTTGAGCAGGCGCAGCACCTCGTCGAATTCGTCCTGGCCGTCGTTGATTCCCTGCAGCAGCGTCCACTGGTACTGGATCGGATAGCCGGTGGCGCGCGCGTAGATTTCACCCTGTTCGATCAGCGCGGCCGGCTCGAACGCCGGCGCCTTCGGCAGCAGCCGTTCGCGCAGCTCGCGCCTGGTGGTGTGCAGCGACAGCGCCAGTGCCGGCTTGACCCGCAGCTGCGGCAGTCGCTCGAACACGCGCGGGTCGCCGACCGTCGAGAACACCAGATTCTTGTGGCCGATGCCGCCGTCGGTGCCGAGCAGGTCGATCGCCTCCAGCACGTTGTCGAGGTTGTGGGCCGGCTCGCCCATGCCCATGAACACCACCTTCTTCACCGGCCGCCGCCGGCGCGCCAGCACCACCTGCGCGACGATCTCCAGGCTGGAGAGCTGGCGCAGCAGGCCGCTCTTGCCGGTCATGCAGAACAGACAACCGACCGCGCAGCCGACTTGCGTCGACACGCAGACGCCGTCGCGCGGCAACAGCACGCTCTCGACCATCTGCCGGTCGCCAAGCTCGACCAGCAGGCGCACGCCGTCCGCACCGGGGTGTTCGGAGCGGACGCGCGCCAGTCGATCGAGGGTTTCCGAGAGCTGCGGCAGGCCATTGCGCACCGACAGCGGCAGGTGATTTTCGGCATGGAAGCGGCGGGTGCCGGCATCAAGCGACCGGCCCTGCAGCCAGGCGCGCACGATCCGGTCGCGGTGGACCGGTCGGGCGCCGAGGTCGGCAAAACGTTGGTGGAGATCGGCGAGGTGCATGGCGCGCGATGCTATCACCGGCGGGAAACACCCACCACGGCCGCTTTCATTTACTGCTGCTGCTGGAGTTTCTGGATCCGTTCCGATTCCGCTCGAATCATCGCCTGCAGCTCGTGGGCATTTTCCCGAACCCGCCCCGCGCCAAGCTCACCGCCCTTCGCCATCAGCTCCGGCATCTTCTCGATGGCCTTGCGGCCGGCCTCCGTCTGATAGAAGGCGTTGATCTGTTGCAGCTCCGATGCCGTGAACGCATCGACGTAGATTCTCACCAGGTCCGGCTTCAGGCTCTCGTAGCTCATGTACTTGCTGAAAAACGTCAGCATGACGCCCTTGTAAGGCGTCAGCGCCGGATTCTGCTGCAACTGCAGATCGAGCATCTGTGAGATCGATCCCTCGAAAGCCGATTGCATGCCCATCAAGCCGAAAAGTTTTTCAGCCTCGCGCTCGGTAGCCGAATCGGAATACGCGAGGCTGCTGACCATCAAGGCAACTGCAACAGATATCGAACACAACCGTTTCATTCCTTTCTCCCTGTCGATGGACTTTCTGTTTCCCAAATGCGGTGTGTCACAACGCACCGGCCGGCGAGTGTTGCACATTCCCGCCAGTGACTGCCGTGTATCGATCGCAAAACCGGCAGGGAAGCAGTCTCAGCACGTCTCGTCGAACAGCTCGCGTCCGATCAGCATCCGCCGGATTTCGGAAGTGCCGGCGCCGATCTCGTAGAGCTTGGCGTCGCGCAGCAGACGGCCGGCCGGGAAGTCGTTGATGTAGCCGTTGCCGCCGAGCAGCTGAATCGCATCGAGCGCGCACTGCGTGGCGCGCTCGGCGCTGTAGAGGATCACCGCCGCCGCATCCTTGCGCGTCTGCCCGCCGCAGTCGCAGGCGGCGGCTACCGCGTAGACGTAGGCGCGGCTGGCGCTGAGCACCGCGTACATGTCGGCGAGCTTGCCCTGCACCAGCTCGAAGCGGCCGATCGGCTGCCCGAACTGCTGGCGGTCGCGAACATACGGCAGCACCAGATCGAGGCAGGCCTGCATGATGCCGAGCGGGCCGCCGGACAACACCACGCGCTCGTAATCGAGCCCGCTCATCAGCACCTCGACGCCGTGCCCTTCGCCACCGAGCACGTTCGCCGCCGGCACCGGCGCGCCGTCGAACACCAGCTCGCAGGTGTTGGAGCCGCGCATGCCGAGCTTGTCGAGCTTCGGCGCGCGCGAGAAGCCAGGCGTGTCGCGTTCAACGATGAAGGCGGTGATGCCGCGCGCGCCGGCCGTCGCGTCGGTTCTGGCATAGACGACGTAGACATCGGCATCGGGACCGTTGGTGATCCACATCTTGCTGCCGTCGAAGATGTAGTCGTCGCCGCGCCGCTGCGCGCGCAGCGTCATGCCGACGACGTCGGAACCGGCGTTCGGTTCGCTCATCGCCAATGCGCCGACGTGCTCGCCGCTGATCAGTTTCGGCAGATAGCGCGATCTCTGTTCGCCGCTGCCATTGCGGAAGATCTGGTTCACGCACAGATTGGAGTGGGCGCCGTAGCTGAGACCGACCGCGGCCGATGCGCGCGAGATCTCCTCCATCGCCACGACATGGGCGAGGTAGCCCATGCCGGCGCCGCCGTACTGTTCATCAACGGTGACACCAAGCAGCCCCAGTTCGCCGAAGCGGCGCCACAGGTGGCGGGGAAAATCGTTGTCGCGATCGATCTGCGCTGCATGTGGCGCGATCTCGCGTGCGGCGAAGCCATTCACTTCGCGCCGCAGCGCGTCGATGGTCTCGCCGAGACCGAAATCGAGCATGCGCAATGAACCTGACATCGCGAACCTCCTGACTGTCGCAGGTAGCGCGAATCTCGAATCGCGCCGCACTCAATGAGCCATCACCGACAGACGCACAGGCTGCGCCGATACGCCGACACTGGCAACCGTACGGAAAAGCTACCTGCCTTCGCCATTTCTGCGAAGAAGGAACTCGGTCAGGAGGTTGACGCCAAGCGCAACGGTGGCACCCGGAAAAACAAAGGCCCAGATCTTCAGTTGGATCGTGGCCTCCTTCCCCAGCGCAATCAACTTCGCCTCCTTCTGTCGGCCGAGCCACTCCTCCGTATCTGTCAGAAGCTCTGTGCCAAGTCCGATGGTCATGGCGCCGAGAACGATCAGCGACAGACCAAAAATCCATAGACCGTGATACCTGGGCCTGGTGCTTTTGAACAGTGCCAGCAGAACGATGGCGGGCGCGATTCCGATTATTGAATACGTGAGACTGATGGTAAGCGACGGACTCAACGCAAGACTCCCTTGATGACCAGTTCTCGTGAAACCGCGCTCAGGTATCGCGCGTTACAGCGGTGACATCAAGATCGACCTCAGAAATTTCATGCCGCCGCCGTCAGCCGCCGCGCCGGCGCAATCCCCACAGCGCCAGCGCCACCGGGATGACGAACAGCGCGAAGCCCCACTCCAGCACGCGCACGCCGGCCGCCGCCGTGATCGTCGCGTAGCTGCCGAGGATCAGCGCCGCCAGCGCGTTGCCGGAGAGACCGCCGATCGAGCGGTAGCTGCTGAAGATGCCCATCGCCAGCGCGCGCGACTCCTCCGATGCCGACAGCAGCGACGCGCGCTGTGCGATCAGCTGCGCGGCGGCCATGCCGGTACCGAGCAGCGCCAGCGCCATCGCGAAGGTGAGCTTGTTCAGCAGGAACGCCATGATCAGGATCGGTAGCGCGATCGCGGCGACGGCGTAGCCGCGCAGCAGGCGGTCGCCGTGCCGGTCGATCCACTTGCCGAACAGCGGGCCCGTCAGCACCTGCGAGCCGGCGATGATCGAGAAGTAGATGCCCATCATGCCGCTCTCGATACCGAGCGCGGCGTAGGCCCACGCCGGCAGCGTGAACACGACGGCGAAATGCAGCGCGATCGAGAACAGCAGGATCAGGCAGCCGAGATTGAACGAGCGGTTGCCGAAGCTCTTCAGCTGCTCGCGCGAACTGGCGGAGCGGACGATGCCGGCAGCGAGCGCCGCCAGCGCCAGCACGAACGCGATCAGCCACGGCACGAACGGCTCGCCCTGCACCAGCGCCTGCAGCCCGAGCGCCAGCGGCAGGAACGGCACTCCCATGAAGCTGAGCACGGTGAAACGCGCCCGGCGCGTCGTGTCCTTCGGGATGAACAGCAGCGCCAGCACGAAGGCGACGATGCCGAGCGGCACGTTGAGCTGGAACAGGATCGGCCAGTCGAACAGCTGCAGCAGGAAACCGCCGAGGGTGAAGCCGATCACCGTCGAGGCGACGAAGGCGGAGTTCAGCGTGCCGACGTAGCTGCCGATCTTCTCGCGCGGCGCCACCTGCGAGATCAGCGCCATGCCGTTGGCCATGATGACGCCGGAGAAGGCGGCCTGCGTCACCCGCCATGCCAGCAGCGAGTCGAACGTCTGCGCGGCCGCCGCCATCGCGCTGGCGACGGTGAAGCCGAAGATGCCGGTCAGGAAGATGTTGCGGCGCCCGAGCAGGTCGCCGAGCCCGCCCGCCAGCGGCTGGCCGACCGCGGTGGCGGCCATGAAGTACATCACCATCGCCGACATGTGGGCATACGGCACGTCGAAGAATTCGGAGAGCTGCGGGTAGGCGGTGACGGCCAGCGAGCCGTTCAACGGATTGAGGATGTAACCGATGGTGATGGCGACGATGGCCAGCAGCCGTCTGACGTCGCCGCCGTGGTGGGCGGCGTCCGGCCCTTGCGCGCTGTGCTGAGACATGGATTTCCTGATGTCCAGCACGCTGGACCGAATCGATCGGATGGGTGGATGAAAGGCTGGCCGTGGATTAGGCCCAACCGCCTGCGAAAACTCAACCGCCGGCGCACGTCAGCCGGTGCCGACGTGACGCTGCTCCACATTGGTGGCCGCTGCCGGTGCGCCGCTCAATGGCAGCGGCCGGCCTCCCCGTCGAGCACCCGGATGCTGTCGCCGCGCACCGGCCCGACCCACAGCGCATCGCCGACCGGCACCGCCGCCGTGCCCATGTGCAGTGCCAGATCGAGCTGGCAGCGCGACGTCAGCGCGTCGGCGTCGATCACCGCGACCGCGGTCGGAATGGTCTGCTCGCACGGGCCGCGCGCCATCACGCACTGCACCACCTGCTCCGGCGTGGCGCGCAGACCGGTGGCGAGGATGCTGCCGTCGCGGCCCCAGCGCAGGTTGTCGGGCAGGAACGGCAGCGACACCGCTTTCCGCGTCACCGCGCCACCGTCGTCGCGCGTCAGCCGCACCACCTCGCCACCGGCCCATGACGTCGCGTAGAGACGGTCGCCGCGCGCCGATACCAGCAGGCCGTTGATGGCGTAGATCTCGCTGTCCGGCAGCGTCTGCCAGCCGTGTTGCGGCGACCACTCCAGCACGTCGCCGACCCACTTCCGCGCACGCGCGCCGCCGTCGATCGGCGCACCCATGTTGGTGACGAACAGGCGGCCATCCGGCGTCGCCGCCACGGCGTTGCCGATCGCCCCCGCCGGCAGCGGCACGCAGCCGCGCCAGGTCAGCGTCAGCCGCTCGCCGGTCTCGCCATCGGACGGTTCATCGGCGGATAGACCTATGTCGAACAGCTCGATCGATTCACGCTCGCCGTGATTGACGACGAACAGCCGTTCGCCACCCGACGCCAGCCGCTGCGCGGCGATGCCGTGCGGCGAGAACGCCGCCGGCGCGACCTCGGCACCGCAGCCGGCGGCGCTGGCGGGCGTCGCATCGCTCGCTCGCGGGTAGAGCCTGTGCACCGCGCCGCCGCGGCCATCGACGCCGTACAGCGCGCCCGTCGCCAGCGCACCTCCCGGCATGCTGCTGGCGACGACCCAGCGCCCACTGGCGACCGGCGCCAGATCCTCGGCGTTCGGAACCTCGATGCGCGCTGCGGTATCGGCGGCCAGCAGCGGTGTCGCCACCAGTGTCAGCAGCAGTGCCGCGCGGATACGCCCCATCATCGTCTCTCTCCTCTTTTTTTCCGGTGTCACGTTCTTCGGGTGTCGCGCTCAGCGGACACGATTGCGCCCATCGCGCTTGGCACGGTAGAGCGCGCGGTCGGCCAGCGCCAGCAGCGTGTCGATATCGTCGCCGACCTCGGCGGTAATGCCGCGACCGGCGATGCCGATGCTGCAGGTGACGCCGATGCCGGTCTCATCACCGGCATCGAACGTCAGCGCGGAGACGGCGCCGCGGATGCGTTCGCAGACGGCGGCAGCGGCGGCGGGATCGATCTCGGGCAGCACAATGCCGAACTCCTCGCCGCCGAGGCGGCCGGTCAGGTCGATGTCGCGCAGGTTGGCGCCGATGGTATCGGCCACCTGCCGGATCACCTCGTCGCCGACGAAATGGCCGTGGCGGTCGTTGATCTGCTTGAAGTGGTCGATATCGATCATCGCCACGCACAGGTCGCGGCTGCCACGCAGCGCCTGGCCGAGCAGGCGGTCGGCGATGTCGAAGAAAGCGCGGCGGTTGTAGAGGCCGGTCAGCGTGTCGATGCGCGCCAGCCGCTCGGCCTGTTCGTGGGCGACGCGCAGCTCGGCTTCGAGCGCCTTGCGGTCGCTGATGTCGACGGCGATCTCGAGCCGCACGATGCGGCCGTCGATCCACTCGATCGCCTGATCGCGGCACTGGAACCAGCGCTGCGTCACCGTGTTCTGGAACTCCCAGACGTGCACCGCGCGCGGCGTGCCATCCGGGTCGCGCAGCAGGTGATTGGTGCAGAACGCGCACGGCCGCGTCTGGCCGGCCTGCAGCACCTCGAAGCAGCGCCGGCCGCGCCAGCTGCCCCACAGCGTCTCGCCGTAGCGGTTCACGTAGATCAGCTCGTACGTCTCCATGTCGGAGACATAGACCAGCGCATCGAGCGAATCGAGGATCGTGATCAGGCCGCGGGCATCGCCGGTGGCGAGGGGGTCGTTCATCTGTCGAATCCGTTCATCCGCCGAAGCCCGGTCGGTCGGCGCCGCTGGCGCCCGGAAAATAAATGAATGTGGATGTCGCGACGCTCGCGGCGCCGCCATTGGCTGGCCGCCGCGGCCACCGCCTGCCGATACCCGTATGCCCTCGGCCGGCGTCAATCTACAGCGCGTCGCGGAATTCGGCGAGCCAGCGCTGCAATTTCGCGCCGTTGTCCGGTCCCATTCGCCACAGCAGCTTCTCGATGTCGCTGGCCCGTTCCAGCTGCGGATCGGCGTAGCGGTAGAACACCGATGGCCGCACCAGTACCGGCTCGCCACGCAGCGGCTCGACCGCGATCGCCCGCTCGATCGCCTGCCGCAGCCGCGCGTCGAAGCTGCCGGGCTTGCCGAGCTCGCGATAGGCCTCGTCGAACAGCGGCTGCCAGTGGCGGTAGAAGGCGGCGGCGCGCGCCGGCGGAATCGCGGTCAGCGTGTCGACCAGCTCGGTGGTGCGGCCGTGATTGGCGGGGTCCGGGCGATAGTCTCCCTCACTACCGGTCACCTTGAACGCGCCGACCGGATAGGCGAGCGGGCGATTCTTGCCCGGCAGCGCGCCATCGGCGGCGAGATCGATCGCGACCACCCATTTGCGCACCTGCTCCTGCGGCGTCAGCCAGGCGACCAGCTTCTGCGACAGCTCGCCGGCCGCCTCGCGCGCCGGTTCGTCGCTGTCGACGAGCGCCGGCAGCGGCGGCTGTTCGACCGCCACGGCCTCGTCATCGGCAGCGGCGGTCGGCTCGTCGCGCACCACCGGCTGCGGTGCCTGCTGTGGCGGCAGTGCCTCTTCCACGTCCGGCGGCGGTGTCGCGACATCGGTCTGCAGGTACTTGCCGACCGCGAGAACCGCGACCAGCACTGCCAGCACCACCATGATTTTCCTGCTCATCGATACTCTCCTGCCTGTCGTCTGCCCATTGCCGGTTTTCGCCGGGGTCTCAGTCTCTGACTGCACCGGGCCGCGGGGTTCCCGTCAGATCACGCCCTGTAGACGCAGCTCGGCCTGCAGCGCGGCATCGAGCCCGAGCTCGGCGAAGATCTCCGCGTTGTGCGCGCCGACCGCCGGGCCGGTCCAGTCGGTACGCCCCGGCGTGGCATCGAGGCGCGGCGCGATCGCCGGAATCGACAGCGGCTTGCCGTTGACCTGGAACGCCTCGAACAGCCCGCGCGCGCGAAAGTGCGGGTCGTCGAACTGGTCGGCGACGCTGTAGATCGGCCCTGCCGGCACCTCCGCCTTCTCCATCATCGCCAGCACCTGCGCGCCGTCGAGCCCGCCACACCAGTGCGCGATGGCGGCGTCGATCTCGGCCTCGCGCACGACGCGCCCCGGGTTGTGCGCGAGCTCGGGGTCGTCGGCCAGATCGCTGCGGCCGATGGCGTGCATCAGCCGCTTGTAGATCGAATCGCCGTTGCCGCCGATGACGACGAATCTGCCGTCGCGGCAGCGATAGGTGTTGGTCGGCACGATGCCGGTCACCGTGGTGCCGGCCGGCTCGCGCACGACACCGGCGCCGGAGTATTCCGGCACCACCGCCTCCATCAGGTTGAACATCGATTCGAAGATTGCGACATCGACCACCTGCCCGCCGATCGTTTCGCCATTCGCGTCTTTCTGCCGACGCGCCAGCAGCGCCATGACGATGCCGAGCACCGCGTGCAGCGCGGCGATGGTGTCGCCGATGGAGAGATTCGGCCGCACCGGCGCCTCGCCCGGAAAGCCGTTGACGTAGCGAAAGCCGCTGATGCCCTCGCACACCGATGCGAAGCCGGGCTTGTGCGCATACGGCCCGCTCTGGCCGTAGCCGGAGATGCGCGCCACGATCAGCTCGCGGTTTTCCGCCTTCAGATCGTCAGGGCCGAGGCCCCACGCCTCCATCGTGCCGGGGCGGAAATTCTCGACGACGACATCGCAGCTGCGCGCCAGCCGTTTCACCAGCTCGCGGCCGCGCGCCTGTTTCAGGTCGATGGTGATGCACTTCTTGTTGCGACCGACGCTGTGCCACCACAGCGACGAACCGTCGCGCACCACGCGCCACTGCCGGATCGGATCGCCCCTGCCGGGCGGCTCGACCTTGATCACCTCGGCGCCGAAATAGGCCAGCACCGAACCGGTGAACGGCCCGGCGATCAGCTGGCCCAGTTCGAGCACGCGGAAACCTTCGAGGGGGCGGGGTTTGTGGCCGGCGCCGGTCGATCCGCTGCTCATTGCTGCGCTCCTGCTGTCATCGCGAAGCGGAGGATGATACCCGCGCACCCCTCCCACTGCGGAGCCGACCAGCCGCCCTTTCGTTTGGACGCACATAAAATTTCATTTGGACGAGTCAATACTTTCATTTGGACGATTAAAAAGTTACATTCGGCCGCCATGACGAACGCACAGATTCACCCCCGATTCATCCAGCCCCGCCTCGCCGAGGCGCTGGCCGACACGCCCGTGGTTCTGATTCACGGCCCCCGCCAGTGCGGCAAGACGACGCTGGCCCGGCAGGTCGGGGATGTGGCCGGATACGGCTATTTCACCTTCGACGACGACGCCCTGCGGGCCGCCGCGACCGCCGACCCCACCGGTTTCATCGCCGGCATGCCGACCCGCGCCGTACTGGACGAGATACAGCGGGTGCCAGAGCTGTTCACCGCCATCAAGGTCGCCGTGGATCGGGACCGCCAGCCGGGGCGCTTCATCCTGACCGGCTCGGCCAATGTCCCGCTCGCTCCCCGGCTGGCCGATTCGCTGGCCGGACGCATCGAGATGTTGCGCCTGCACCCGCTCTCCCGCGCGGAACTGGCGGGGGCGGATGCCGGCGTGCTCGATACACTGTTTTCCGGGCAGATGCGGCCGGCACCGGGCGAGCGGCTGGGGGCAGGACTCGCGGAGATCATCGCCGCCGGCGGCTACCCGGCGGCACTGGCCCGCTCGACGGCGCGGCGCCGCGCGATCTGGTATCGCGACTACCTGGAGACGCTGGTGCAGCGGGACGTGCGGGATCTGGCTCGCATTCACTCGCTCGATGCACTGCCGCGACTGCTGACGCTGGCGGCGGGGCAGACCGCGCGGCTGATCAACGTCGCCGATCTCGCCGCGCCGTTCCGGCTGAGCCGCCCGACCATCCGCGACTACGTGACACTGCTGGAGAGGCTCTTTCTGCTGGAATCGCTGCCGGCCTGGCACAGCAACCGGCTGAGCCGGCTGATCAAGACACCCAAGCTGCACCTGACCGACACCGGCCTGGCCTGTGCACTGCTCGGTGTCGACGCGCAGGCGCTGTGGAAGGATCGCGCGCTGTTCGGCCAACTGCTCGAAACCTTCGTCTGCCAGGAGCTGCGGCGCGCGGCCTCGTGGCACGAGACGCCCGTCCGGTTCTTCCATTTCCGCGACAAGGATGGCGTCGAGGTGGACCTGGTGCTGGAGCGCACGGGCGGACAACTGGCGGGCGTCGAGATCAAGGCGGCGGCAACGGTGACCGCGGCGGATTTCAAGGGACTGCAGAAACTGCGCGATGCCGTCGGCGAGCGCTTCGCGGCCGGCGTGGTTTTCTACGATGGCGAAATGACGCTGCCGTTTGGCGACCGGTTGTCCGCCGTTCCGGTTCGGGCGTTGTGGCAGGGCTGACAAGGCAGAGTTCCTTGTCGACCTTCGCAACCCTTAAGCTGGACAGCGGCATTCGGCGGTAATCCGCCAGATATCCTCGCACCAATAACAATGGGGACCACCTGATGACCACCACCCTCACCCGCCGCCTCTCGCCGCTGCTCGGCGCGCTGCTGCTGATCACCCTGACCGGCTGCAGCCGGCAGGAACCGCCACCGGCATCTCCCTATCCGCACCCGGTCGCGCCGGAGTCGCGCCGCGACACCGCGCAGGGGCCGCTGGTCGGTTTCGAGGACAGCCACGACACCTTCGGCTGGATGGGGATTCCGTTCGCCGCGCCACCGGTCGGCGAGCTGCGCTGGCGCGCGCCGCGTGCGCCGCAGCCGCGCACGGCGCTGCTGGAGGCGACCGCGCCGGGCAACATGTGCGTCCATCTCGACCCGCAGGAGAGCGCGCCGAAACCGGTCGGCGGCAGCGAGGACTGCCTCTACCTGAACATCTGGGCGCCGCGGCAGGTGCCGGACGAAAAACTGCCGGTGATGGTCTGGATCCACGGCGGCGCCAACGTGCAGGGCACCGCCAACACCTACACCACGTTCCAGCCGCTGGTCGGCGACCACGACGTGGTGGTGGTGACGCTGAACTACCGCATCGGCGTGCTCGGCTGGTTCAACCACCCGGCACTGCAGCGCGACGCCCTGCTGCTCGGCGCCGACGCGCCGGACAACGTCGGCGCTCTCGACAACTCGGGCAACTACGGCACGCTCGACCTGATCGCCGGCCTGCAGTGGGTGCGCGACAACATCGCCGCGTTCGGCGGCGACCCCGGGCGGGTGACGATCTTCGGCGAGTCGGCCGGCGGCGCCAACGTCCTCTCGCTGCTGACCTCGCCGCTGGCGCACGGGCTGTTCCACGGCGCCATCGTGCAGAGCGGGCTGCCGGCCAACGTACCGGTACCACTGGCGCGGGAGGGATACGGTGGCGGCACGGGTGTTCCCGCCGGCAGCGCCGAGCTGACCGACGCGCTGCTGGTGCGCGCCGGCAGAGCCGCCGATCCGGCGGCGGCGCGCGCGCTGCAGCAGTCGATGCCGGCCGACGAGCTGCGCCGCTTCCTGCTCGACCTCGACATCCAGCAGCTGATGCGACCGCTCTACGGCGAGACACTCGACTTCGGCAGCGCGATCTACAAATGGCCGGCGCCGATCGCCGACGGTGTGGTGATGCCATCCGAGCGCCAGCTGGCGGTGATGACCGACCCGCAACAGGTCGCCGACGTGCCACTGCTGCTGGGCAGCAACCGCGACGAGACGCGGCTGTTCCAGTTCATGAACCCGCACTACGTGAAGTTCTGGTTCGGCAAGCTGCCGCGCCTGATCGACCGCGACGCCTACCTGCGCGACGCCGCCTACGGCTCCGACCTGTGGCGCGCCATCGGCGTCACCGAGCCGGCGCTGCGGCTGGGCAGCGAGCGCGGCGACCGCATCTATACCTACCGCTTCGACTGGGACGACCTGATGTCGAACTGGCTGGTCGACATGAAGACGCTGCTCGGCGCCGCGCACGGCTTCGACCTCGGCATGGTAACCGGCGACTCGATGGACCTGATCGCCCGCTTCGGCGGCGCCACCGAGGAGAACGCCGCCGGCCGCCGGCAGCTGGGCGCGGTGATGCAGAGTTACTGGGCCGAATTCGCCCACACCGGCGCGCCGGGGCGCGGCCGCGACGACACGCTGCCGCCGTGGCCGTCGCGGCAGCAGGGCGGCGGTGTGTCGATGATCTTCGACACCCCCGACGATGGTGGCGTGCGCACCGAGGCGGCCGACGTCACCATCGCCGACGTGCACCAGCGCCTGCGCGACGACACCACGCTGACGCAGCCGGAGCGCTGCCTTGCCCACCGCACGCTGTTCGGCGCGCAGTTCGCCAACTCGCTCGACTGGGACACGCAGGACTACGCCCGTTTCGGCGACGGCGGCTGCGCTGACCACTGACCGCGAGGTTTTCGATGGCCTACCTGTATCTGTTGATCGCGATCCTCGCCGAGGTGATCGCCACCAGCTCACTGAAGGCGAGCGCCGAGTTCACACGGCTGTGGCCCAGCCTCGTCGTCATCACCGGCTACTGCGCATCGTTCTACTTCCTGACGCTGGCGATGCGCACGATCCCGGTCGGCGTCAGCTACGCGCTCTGGTCCGGCATCGGCATCGTGCTGATCACCGGCGTCGCCGCCATCATCTACCGGCAGCAGCCGGATCTGCCGGCGCTGCTCGGCATGGGGCTGATCGTCGCCGGCGTCGCCGTCATCCAGCTGTTCTCGAAAATGTCCGTGCACTGAGCCGACACGGCGCGGGTCCGGCGACGACGGCACGGCCCGATGTCGCCGTATTGCACAAAACCTGAACGCGCGCTTCTTTCACCGCGCGCCGGGCCGCGGCTACACTCCCGGACTTGTCTTTTCGCCCGCACCGCCCTCGCCCACCCGGCCGTCGCCGGTTCGCCGAGGGCGCGGTCCCCGTTGGAACCTCCCCCGATGCGCCTGATCCCGCTGTTGCTCCCCCTGCTGCTCCTCGCCTGCGCCGGCGACGACGCCATCGCACCGCCGCCCGCCGAGGTGTTCGTCGCACCGCCGCAGGTGGAGACCGTGCGCGACTGGGCCGAGTACACCGGCCGCTTCGCCGGTGTCGACGAGGTGCAGCTGCGCGCCCGCGTCAGCGGCTACCTGTCGAAGGTGCACTTCAGCGACGGCCAGCGCGTCGCCGCCGGCGATCTGCTGTTCACCATCGACCGGCGCCCGTTCGAGGCCACCGTCGCCCAGCGCCGCGCCAGCCTGCAGCGCGCCGAGTCCGATGCCACGCTGGCCGCCGCCACCGCGCGCCGGGTCGAGAAGCTGCGCAAGAGCGGCTCGATCTCGGTCGACCAGTACGAACAGCGCCAGACCGAACTGCTGGCAGCGCAGGCCGGCGTCATCGAGGCGCGCGCGGCGCTGCAGCAGGCCGAACTCGACCTCGAATTCACCGAGGTGCGCGCGCCGGTGGCCGGCCGCGTCAGCCGCACCCGCATCACCCCCGGCAACCTCGTCTCCACCGGCAACGACGGCACGCTGCTGACCACGCTGGTCAGCGACGATCCGCTCTACTTCTATTTCACGCTGAGCGAGGCCGACGCGCTGAAACTGCAGCGCGGCGGCGTGCTCGGCGACGACACCAGCCGCGACGTGCTGCTGAAACTCTCCGACGAAACCGACTTCACCCATCGCGGCCGGCTCGACTTCGTCGACAACCGCATCGACGCCGCCACCGGCACCGTCGAGTTGCGCGCGCTGTTCCACAACCCCGACAAGCTGTTCCTGCCCGGCCAGTTCGGCCGCGTGCGGCTCGCATTGAGCGCACCCTACGAAGCGCTGCTGGTGCCGGAAGCGGCGCTCGGCTTCGATCAGGGCAGCCCCTACCTGATGCTGGTCGGCGACGGCGACAAGGTGGCGTTCCGACCGGTGCGGCTCGGTGGCAAGCAGGGCGATCGCCGCGTCGTCAGCGGTGGCCTCGAACGCGGCGAGCGCGTCATCGTCAACGGCCTGCAGCGCGCGCGTCCCGGCACCGTGGTGAAGCCGACAGCGGCCGGCCAGACGGCGCCGGCCGCGGCCACCGCAGCGAATTGACGAGGCCGCACGCATGAACTTCTCGCACTTCTTCATCCGGCGGCCGATCTTCGCGACCGTGCTGTCGCTGATCGTCATGCTGCTCGGCGGCCTGTCGTTCTTCAGCCTGCCGGTCTCCCAGTTCCCCGAAGTGGTGCCGCCGACCGTCATCGTCCGCGCCTCCTACCCCGGCGCCGATGCCAAAACCGTCGCCGACACCGTCGCCGCGCCGATCGAGCAGGAGATCAACGGCGTCGACGACATGATCTACATGAGCTCGGTGTCGACCGCCGACGGCGCGCTGACGCTGACCGTCACCTTCAGCCCCGGCATCGATCTCGACGACGCGCTGGTGCAGGTGCAGAACCGCATCGCGGTGGCCACGCCACGGCTGCCCGAAGCGGTCCGGCAGCTCGGCGTGATCGCGCAGAAGCGCGTCACCGACCAGCTGCTGCTGATCCACCTCTACTCGCCGAACCAGAGCCGCGACCAGAGCTACATCGCCAACTACGCGCTGACGCAGGTACGCGACCCGCTGATGCGCATTCCCGGCGTCGGCGAGATCCTGGTCAGCGGTGCCGGCGAATACGCGATGCGGATCTGGCTCGATCCCGACCGCATGGCCGCGCTCGACCTGACCGCCGACGACATCATGGCGGCGCTGCGCGCCTACAACGTGCAGGTCGCGGCCGGCAACCTGAACCTGGCGCCGACGCGCGACCCCGGCGCGTTCCAGATCAACGTGCGCACGCAGGGGCGCCTGACTGATCCCGAACAGTTCGGCGACATCATCGTCAAACGTTCGAGTGGCCGCATCACCCGCCTGCACGACATCGCCCGCGTCGAACTCGGCCAGTACCAGTACACCACCAACAGCTACCTCGACGGCCAGGCCTCGGCGGTGATGCTGGTGTTCCAGAAACCCGACGCCAACGCACTCGACACCGCGCGCGAACTGAAGGCGCGCATCAAGGAGCTGTCGTCCAACTTCCCACCCGACATCGCCTACGACATCATCGTCAACCCGACCGAGTTCGTCGAACAGAGCCTCGACGAGGTCTACACCACGCTGTTCGAGGCGATCGTCTGCGTCGTCCTCGTCATCATGCTGTTCCTCGGCAACTGGCGCGCGGCGCTGATTCCGATCGTCGCCATTCCGGTGTCGCTGATCGGCACCTTCTTCGCGATGCAGCTGTTCGGCTTCTCGCTGAACATGCTGTCGCTGTTCGGGCTGGTGCTGGCGATCGGCATCGTCGTCGACGACGCCATCGTGGTGGTCGAAAGCATCGAGCGCCACATGGAAGAGGGGCTCAGCGCGCGCGAGGCGGCGCACCGCACGATGGACGAGGTCGGCAGCGCGCTGATTTCGATCGCGCTGGTGCTGTCGGCCGTGTTCATCCCGACCGTGTTCATCCCCGGTCTGGTCGGCACCTTCTTCCAGCAGTTCGCGCTGACCATCGCCGTCTCGACCATCCTGTCGGCGCTGGTATCGCTGACGCTCTCCCCCGCGCTCGGCGGCCTGTTCCTGCGCCGCCCCGACCACACCCCGGTGACGAACGTCTGGCGCCACCCGTTCGCGGCGGCGACGCGCGCGTTCAACCGCGGTTTCGACCGCGTCGCCGCGCGCTACGGCGAGCAGGTCTCGATGCTGCTGCGGCGCAGCGGCCGCATCGGCCTGCTCTACATCGCGCTGATCGGCATCACGCTGTTCACCTTCTCGCGACTGCCGACCGCGCTGGTGCCGCCGATGGATCGCGGCTTCGCGATGGTCGCCATCCAGCTGCCGCCGGGCGCGCAGCTCGAACGCACCGACGACGTCGTGCGCCGGGCGATCGCGATCCTGCACGACGACGACGCCGTCGCCCACACCGGCTCCTACTCCGGCCGCTCCGTCATCGATCAGGGCTCCGATTCCAACGCCGGCGTCATCTTCGCCGTGCTGAAGGATTTCGGCGAACGGCCGCCGCTCAGCGAGCTGGCGCCGCGACTGCAACTCAAACTCTCCGCCGCCATTCCGGAAGCGCAGATCATCGTCATCGAACCGCCACCGGTGATCGGCCTCGGCAATGGCGGCTTCCGCATGATGCTGCAGGACCGCGGCGACGTCGGTCTGGCGACGCTGCAACAGGCAACGCGCGACCTGACCACCGCCGCCAACCAGGACCCGCACCTGTCGCGCGTCTTCTCCACCTTCAACATCAACAACCCGACGCTCCACGTCGAGGTCGACCGCACCCGCGCCGAAATGCTCGACGTGCCGCTGGAGCGCGTGCACAGCGCGCTGCAGAACTACTTCGGCATGGGCATCGCCAACGACTTCAACATCCTCGGCCGCACCTTCCGCGTCGCCGTGCAGGCGGCCCCGGAAAATCGCCGCGAGCACGACGACATCGCCCGCGTGCGCGTACGCGCCAACAGCGGCGCGCTGATACCGCTCGGCTCACTGGTCACGTTCGAGGAGACCGCCAGCCCGTTCCGCCTGCCGCGCTACAACCTGTTCCCCGCCGCCACCGTCGACGGCTCCTATCAGGCGCACGTCAGCTCCGGCGAAGGCATCGCCGCGATGGAGCGGATCGCCGCGAACGTGCTGCCGCCCGGCATCGGCTACGAATGGACCGACATCGCCTGGCAGGAGAAACAGCTCGGCAACACCGCCACGCTGATCTTCGCGCTCGCCGTGGTGTTCGTGTTTCTGGTGCTGGCCGCGCAGTACGAAAGCTGGCTGCTGCCGCTCGCCATCATCCTGATCGTGCCGATGTGTCTGCTGTGCGCGGCGATCGGCCTGCTGCTGCGCGGCATCGACGCCAACCTGCTGGCGCAGATCGGCTTCGTCGTGCTGATCGGGCTGGCCTCGAAGAACGCAGTGCTGATCGTGCAGTTCGCCGCCGAGCTGGAGCGCGGCGGCGTGCCACGACTGGAAGCGGTGCAGCGCGCCGCCGGCCTGCGGCTGCGGCCGATCATCATGACCTCGCTGGCGTTCAGCTTCGGCGTGCTGCCACTGGTGCTGGCATCGGGCGCCGGCTCCGAGCTGCGCCAGGCACTCGGCACGTCGGTCTTCTCCGGCATGATCGGCGTGACGCTGTTCGGGCTGCTGTTCACGCCGGTGTTCTACGTGCTGTGCCGGCGGCTGGGGGATTGGGTGGAGCGGCGCAAGACGACAGCAGCGAATCAAACCACCGAGGGTTGATACAGGCGCCACGCCTCACAAGGCGTGGCTTGAATTCAGACCAAACTCCACTCTGAAATCCGTGGCATTGACCTTCGGTATCAACCGATGGTCCACTTTTTTCAGCGAGACGATTCCATACCCCTCAAGCATCTTCAGGGTTCTGGAAAGGTTGCTCTTGTTCCTGCCAGACAGCTCCTCCAGCTCGGAAAGGGATTGCGGTTTCCTCTCGACAATCAGACGGAGCAGGTTCTGATTGTCGTTGCTCAGCGCCTCCGCCATCGAGCGCAACGAATCGAACCAGATCCTGGGCTCGCCTTTCTTCGGCTTGTATTCGCCCTTCGCAATGGCAATGGTCCGCTTGACATACTCGTCTCGTGGAATGATTCCGACATTGATTACAGGAGTCGCCATATCAGCCACCTATTCCTCTTCGAGAATCTTGTTAACGCCGCCCCAAAAGTCTTCCAACAACTTTCCCGGACAGTCGAATGGGTATGGAGTAACTCGCTCCTCATCGTGCCGATGATCCCACTCAATCTTCTTTGCCGCATATTTCCGGGCTTTTTTCACCGCATGTGCATTATCGAAACCCAGCAGCCGCCTGCCGTGGCGGTCGTGCAAGGTCAGGCTGTAGCGGATTCCGTGAGGAATTTCAGCGCTTGGCTCCACCCTCTTCACATCGAATTTCGTCCAGTACCCGCCGCCCATCTGAAACCTTTCGCCATCAAGATCCAGTAGCCGCTGCAATTCATCGTCGTCCATGGCTCAATGCAACTCCTTGCCTTATTGAAAAATCGATACAGGCGCCCATGAGTTGTTCTCTGATGATAACCCGGGTACTCGCCATCGCCAACGTCTTCCACCAACCGGATACGCTGATCTACGGGCAGATCTCCAAACCCGGACCTCATCGGTGCCGGACTCTTTACATTGGCTTCGGCGATAAGGTGCGCGACACTGGACGCTGCCGCGACCTTGTCAGGAGTTCGCCATGACGGCCTCAACACTTCAACCCACGCTGTTCATCCCCCACGGCGCCGGTCCCTGCTTCTTCATGGAGTGGAACCCGCCGCATACCTGGGAGCGGATGGCGGCTTTTCTGCGCGGTATCGAGACGACGCTGCCACAGCGGCCGCGCGCCATCCTGATGGTGTCGGCGCACTGGCTGCAGCCTCGGTTCAGTGTGACCAGCAGCGAGCGGCCCGAACTGATCTTCGACTATTACGGCTTCCCGCCGCACACCTACGAACTGCGCTACGGCGCACCGGGCAGCCCGGCGCTGGCGCAGCGCTGCGCCGATCTGCTCGGCGCAGCGCGGATCGACAACACCACGGATTCAATGCGCGGCTTCGACCACGGCATGTTCATTCCGCTGCTGCTGATGTTTCCCAAGGCGGATATTCCGGTGGTGCAGCTGTCGCTGCGCGACGACCTCGATCCGCGCGCACATCTCGATGTCGGACGCGCGCTGGCACCACTGCGCGCCGAGGGCGTGCTGATCGTCGGCAGTGGCATGAGCTTCCACAACATGCGCGGCTACGGCGACCCGCACTTCGGGCCGGTGTCGGATCGGTTCGACGAGTGGCTGACCGAAACCGTCGCGGCGGAACCCGCGCAGCGCGAGCAGCGTCTGCTGCGATGGGACGAGGCGCCAGCGGCTCGGCAGTCGCATCCACCGCGTGCCGAGGAGCATCTGTTGCCGCTGCTGGTAGCGGCCGGCGCCGCCGCCGATGAGCCGGCCTGCAAACTCTTTTCCGATCGCGTGCTGGAGACGACGGTGTCGGCGTTTCGGTTTGGCTGAGGCAGCTCCCACTTTGACAGAATGGCCAGCCGGCCTTTAGTTCGCCGCTGCCTTACAGGACGGACCAGAGGATGGGAAGCACCAAGCTCTCCAGCAAGGGGCGGGTCATCATCCCCAAACATATCCGGGATTCCAGACACTGGGATGCCGGCCTTGAGCTGCAAGTGATCGAAGTCGAAGACGGCATCCTGCTGAAACCGAAAGCACCGTTTGCACCAACCGGCATCGACGATGTGGCCGGCTGCCTGCACTACAGTGGTGAGCGAAAAAGTGATGAGGCTGCGGGGGCCGCAATGAAAAGCGAGGCAAGGAAAGTCTGCCGCTGAGCCAACACCTGCCGTCGCTGAAAACATTCGACGAGAAATTCATCCGGAAATCGAAAGGCCTTTCGACCTGTGTCGTGAAGAAACCCTGACCCGCAGCGCCAAGGTTCACATCATTTGATGTAGTAACCGGATACCCGCCAAGACCCGTCCTTCTCTTTCAGCGGTGTCACCGTTTCCACGGCAGCGGTCTTGTTTGCGAATCGGGTTTCGAACTGGATGACTACATACTCCCCGTCCGGAACGCCTGCCAGGGAGCGCGTGAATTCAGTCGCCTTGAGTTTGCGCGACTCGACGGCGCCAAGTGGCATCCTCACGCTCCGAATGGTGCTTTCCCAATCGGTCTTGGGGACCGCAGTCCTGAACAATCCGGCAGATCGCTCCCAGGTCTCGGCGTAATCGGCCGAATCCACCAGTTCGAGCCATTGGATGGCTGCAGCCTTCGCCCCGGAGATGGCATCTGCATCCTGTGCGTGCGCCGTGCTTCCGGCGAGAAGGCCAAGTACCAGCGTGAGCACTGTAATCAACTTCATTGGTATCTCCTTGAAGGGTCGCCAATCATGGCGATTCGGTGACAGACCTCTCATGCCTGTCGCGACTGCGCCAATGCAATCGCAGCCTGAATGGCAGCACGCGCTTGCGGGCTGTTCTTCCAGCAACTGGAGCCAACGATGGCCGAGGCTTGAGAGACGATCTCCAACGCATCAGCCTTGCTCAGCTGCGCCAGCGATTCAAAACCCATTTGCTCAAGACGAGCCACAACTGTGGGGCCAACACCTTTAACCCCCAGTAATGCCTCACGCTCTTGTGTCGGAAGCGGCATCCGTACTCTCCATTTGGGTAGAACTCACCAACTCGTACTCGTGATCGTCAGATGGCCAACGACTGGATACCCAGCAACAGGGTATCCGCTTCGACAGCACGCAATATCTCCGATTCGCCCGCCCCGAGTTGAATAACCGTAATTGCGCCGGCACACGCAGCGCTCTTGCACAATTCGACTGCCCCCCGAGCGACAACGACCAGAAATTCTCTTTCGTCGGCAGCGACATGGAGCTGCTGCGACAGTTCGAGACAGCAATATTGTGGATCGAGATACTGCCAATTCCGTTGTCCGGCAAACACCTGACCCCATTCCGGTATCTTTCGCCCCTGCGGGGGCTCAACAGAAACCGGAGTTACCGCGATTTCATACGGAGCATCACTGCAAACATCATCATCGATGACTTCCACCGTGGAACCTGGCGGCGACTGGAAACCAATCTCGATGACATCAAGTGCGCCTGTCGCGAGCCCATGAGGTACACCCACGGGAACCCACGCGCCGGCGACTTCGGAAATTCCAAAGCGCCGATCCGGGCTAAAGACCTCGCCTGCTCCAGAGAGTACGAAGAAACAATCCTCTGAATGCGGATGAATGTGCAGTGGAAACTCGTGATGTGGCGGCACTCGCACAAGCACAACGGAGATTTTCGATGTGCCGTCATCGGGGCCGAGGAGCGCGACACGCTGGGCACTCCCGGTTTCCGGAATGCGATCCTGGAGGGACCCGAAAATTCTCATCGCAACTCCTTTTGACGAACCAAACCTCGCAGATCACCGCAGTCGATCCATCCCGTCCAGGACGATCCTTCCAGCCTGATCGCTATCGGAATACCTTCCGCCCGGAGTCTCTCTTGCCCTCACCCCCGCACAATCGCCAACGGCCCCCACGCCTGCGCCACCGGCATCACCTGCAGCGTGTTGATGTTGACCCGTGCCGGCCGCGTCGCCACCCAGTGGATGGTGTCGGCGATGTCCTCGGGGGTCAGATACTCGACGTTCTCATAGACCTTGCCGGCGCGCGCATCGTCGCCGTGGAAGCGGACGTTGCTGAACTCGGTACCGCCACACAGACCGGGCTGAATGTCGGTGACGCGCACCGCGGTGCCGTGCAGGTCGGCGCGCAGGTTCAGCGAAAACTGGTGCACGAACGCCTTGGTACCGCCGTAGGCGTTGCCGCCCGGATAGGGCCATTCGGCCGCCACCGAACCGATGTTGACGATGTGGCCGCGGTTGCGCGCCACCATGCCCGGCAACAGCGCATGCGTCATGTACATCAGCCCCTTGATGTTGGTGTCGACCATCTTCTCCCAGTCGTCGAGATCGGCGCGCTGCGCCGGTTCGAGGCCGAGCGCGAGGCCGGCGTTGTTGATCAGCAGATCGACCTCGCGCCACCCGTCCGGCAGCTGCGCCACCGCCTGCTCGACGGCGCTGCGCGAGCTGACGTCGAACTGCAGCGTCAGCACGCGCTCGCCGAGCTCCTGCGCCAGTTGCGCCAGCCGCTCGCCGCGACGACCGCTGACGATGACCGAATGCCCGTCCGCATGAAAACGGCGTGCGACGGCCAGCCCGAAACCGGCGGTGGCGCCGGTGATGAAGACGATCATGGGGTCAACTCCTCCTGCTTGTTCGTATCGGCGGCGACCTGCGCCGGTTCAATTCTGGTAACAACCGGCGGCAGATCCCACGCCAGCCACTCCGATTTCAGCCATGCGTAGAAGACCGGCGCGGCGACGACGCCGACCGGTCCGAACAGCCGCTCCATCACCACCATCGCCAGCAGCAGCTCGGCGGCGCGCGCATCGATCCTGACGCCGATGATGCGGGCGTTGATGAAGTACTCCAGCTTGTGAATGACGATCAGGAAGCCGAGCGACGTCACCGCCACCAGCAGCGAGTGGCTGAGGCTGATGATGGTGATGACGGTGTTGCTGATCAGGTTGCCGACCACCGGCAGCAGGCCGGCGAAGAAGGTGACGGCGATCAGTGTCTTGGTGAACGGCAGCTGCACGCCGAACGCCGGCAGCACCACGGCGAGATAGAGACCGGTCAGCAGCGTGTTGATCGACGAGATCTTCACCTGCGCCGAGGCGACGCGCCAGAACGATTCGCGCAGCGCGATCACCTGCGCCACCAGCCGCCGCGCGACCGGGCCGTTGAAGCGGCGCGCGCCGGCGCTGGCGTGCATCACCGAGAACATCGCGCCGATCAGGATGCCGATCAGCGCCAGCCCGATCGTCTTGATCGTGTCGAGACCGAAGCTGCCGATCTGCCCGGCGTGTTCGCGCAGCCACTGGCCGGCACTGCCGAGCAGCGCGGCACCCTCCGGTACCGACGCGCGCAGCGCCTCCGGCAGCCAGTTGCGCGCCGAATCGAGGATGTCGCTCATGCCAAGCATCAGCTCGTGCACGTCGCGCCCCTTGTTCAGCATCAGGTGGACGCCGAAACCGAGCGCGACCAGCAGCGCCACCACCACCGCCGTCACCAGCAGGATCGCGATCCAGATGGCGTGGCCGGCCAGCTCGCCCTTGCGCACCAGCACCCACGACAGCCGCATCACCAGCACATAGACCAGCAGGCCGGTGAAGATCGGCACCAGCAACCCGAGGTGGACGGCGAACAGAAACAGCAGCGCGACGAAGCCGAAGGCGGCGAAGCGCTGGTGACGCGGAGAACCGGTGCGGAGCTGATCGAACATGGACGGCTACCGAGGCGGGCAAGCCGCTAGTGTAGCCCGCGCTGTCGCGCGCCAGACATTCACTGGCGCAGACGCCGGTAGGCCGCCGGCCCGATCCCCATGATCGTGCGGAACGCCTTGGCGAACGCCGCCTGACTGGCATAGCCGACATCGGCGGCGACGATGCCGATCGGTTTGGTGGTGGTGTCCAGCTCGTCGATCGCCGTGTACATGCGCAGCCGCAACCGGTACTCCTCCCAGCTCAGCCCCATCGCCTTGTGGAAATGGCGGCGCAGCGTGCGCGGCGACATCGCGACGGCGTGGCAAACCTGCTCCAGCGTCACCGTGGCGAGGTGGGCACGGGTGAAATCGGCGATGGCCTCGATGCGCGGGTCGTCGCTCGACGGCAGCACCAGCGTCACCTCGCGCGCCAGCCACTCGCGGCAGAGCATGGCGAAGCAGCCGAAATAGGTGCGGCGCGATTCGTCATCCTCACCATCCATCGGCCAGCGCATCGCGTGGATGATCATCTCGCGCATCAGGTTCGATACCGGGATGACGCGCACGCTGTCGACCGGCGACGCGATCATGCCGGGGCCGAGGAACACCGAGCCGGAGCGCACCTTGTGGATCGCCGTGCGATGCACGAAGCCGGCCGGAATCCAGGCGGCGAACTGGTGCGGCACCTTGTAGCGGGCGTGCTGGCTCACCACCTCGACCGAATCCTCGAACGCATAGAGCACCTGATGCAGGTCGTGGTAGTGCCACGGTGTCTCCATGTCGAGACCGGCGCTGCTGTAGGCGCCGGCCTGCACGGTGCTCGCCTCCGCCCGCATCGGGCTAAGATCGACCTCCATCCGGCCTCCCCTCCCAATTCGCCTGAAAACAGCACAAGTTGGCCGTCAAAGTATCAAAGTTGGCCCTTGAAAGCGCGCGGGCCGCCGTTCACCCCATTAAATTGATCCATGTCAAACCTTTTACACCGTGATCGCATTGGAGAAAGCAGATGTCCTCACAACCGAAATCGGAAATGGCCAGCTCGGCCCGCAAATACTGGTCGGCCGAGGGCTACACCCCGGGCGGCGTGCTGCGCGAGGTCGACTACGCCTCCCAGTCGAACGGCCTGCACCCGAGCCTGGCCGGCATCAAGATCGTCGACTGCGACACCCACCTCACCGAGGCGCCGGACCTGTTCACGTCGCGCGCGCCGGCGACGATGAAGGACAAGGTGCCGGTGATCCGCCGCGTCAATGGCGTCGACCGCTGGTTCGTCGGCGACCGCGACTTCGGCACGCTCGGCGGCAACGTCATCCGCAACGACAACAACAAGCTGCTCGGCCGCCTCGCCTTCCCGACGCTGGAAGAGGCACACCCCGGCGGCCACGAGATCGCGCCGCGCCTGCAGGCGATGGACGACATGGGCGTCTGGGCGCAGATCTGCTACCACAACTCCGGCGTCACCCAGGCCGGCGCACTGATGACGCTCGGTGACAACGATCTCGCCGTCACCGTCATCAAGCTGTTCAACGACGCCGCCATCGACAACCAGAAGGCCTCCGGCGAGCGCCTGTTCACGATGGCGCACCTGCCGATCTGGGACCAGAAGGCGATGGAGGCCGAGGCGCGCCGCTGCATCGACATGGGGCTGAAGGGCTTCGTGCTGCCCGACACGCCGGAGCGCGTCGGCGTGCCGTCGTACATGAGCGACTACTGGACGCCGTTTCTGGAGATGTGCGCCGACACCGGCATGCCGCTGAACTTCCACCTCAACGCGGCGATGGACCCGAACGCACTGACCTGGCAGGGCTTCTCGTTCGAGCAGACGCTGTCGGTGGTGGCGACGATGTTCTCGATCGGCAACGTCGCCACGCTCGGCAACTGGATGGTCAGCGGCCGTCTCGACCAGTTCCCGAAACTGAAGATCGCGCTGGTCGAAAGCGGCATGGGCTGGGTGCCGTTCGGACTGGAAGCGCTCGAACACCAGTTCGACGAAATGCTGCCGAGCAAGAAGAACATGCTGCAGCGCCGCCCGTGGGAATACTTCCGCGACCAGTTCTGGTGCACCTACTGGTTCGAGAAGATCGCGCCGACGATGCTGCTGGAGACGATCGGCGTCGACAAGGTGCTGTTCGAAACCGACTTCCCGCACCCGACCTCGCTCTACCCCGGTGTGCAGGAACACATCGTCAACACGCTCGGCGGTTACGACTACGACGTGAAAAAGAAAGTGCTGCAGAGCAATGCGGTGAAGCTGTACAACCTGCCGTTCTGATAGATGGTGTCTGGATCCGGTGCAGGAAAATTCCTGCACCGGATTTTTATTGCCATCAGTCTGAATGGCTTATGGACGACTCACCCTTGCACTCGTAGAGCTTCGACCGGGCCAGGTAGGCTCACAACGGAAGTGACTGATAAGCGGGAATGCTATCCAGCTGCACGTCCCATTGCGCCCTGCTCGAAACGAAAAGATGTGCATCTGGCGTGACCG